>NZ_JBXWOJ010000013.1:0-113784 GCF_059610805.1 Ruegeria sp. CDSC025
ATTTGCGCATCCGTAAGCCAGAAGAGATCAGACATGTTCACCGCTCGTTTTTGAACCGTGAATCACGCCGCAAAACGGAAATCAATGGGTCCTGACCCTAAGCCGACATTAGCGCCCCCCTCCGACTGGGCAATGTGCTCAGAAAAAGCACGCGCCCAACAAAGGCGATCCGACCAATCCTTGAAGCCACGGCATTGATCCCCATCTTAACCCGCGACCGTGCGCCCTCTGGTACTTTCTGCACAAGCAGCGTAAAAAGGGTGCTGCGCGAAATATTTGGAGCCTCGCATCGATGAAAGAGCATCGTGGCCGTCTGACCAAGGACGGTATCCGTATCTATGAACAGGGTGACTTTGCCGGCATGCAGGCGGCAGGGGCTTTGGCTGCGCGGATATTGGATGATATTGCCGATCATGTGTTCGTCGGCCAGACCACTGGCGCGATTGACGGGCTCATAACGCAGATGGTCGAGGATGCAGGCGCAACTTCGGCCACGATTGGATATAAGGGCTATCAGCATGCCAGCTGTATCAGCGTCAATCATGTGGTCTGCCACGGCATTCCCGGCGACAAAAAGCTGAAGGATGGCGATATCCTGAATATCGACGTGACCGTTATTGTCGACGGCTGGTTCGGGGATACCTCGCGCATGTATGTAGCGGGAAAGCTGCCGCGCAAAGCCGAACGGTTGATCCAGATCACTCATGATGCCCTGTTCAAGGGCATCGAGATGGTCAAACCCGGCAACACGTTCGGCGATATCGGCCACGCGATTCAATCATTTGTCGAGGCACACCGGATGAGCGTAGTCCGCGATTTTTGCGGCCACGGGCTGGGCCGGGTCTTCCATGCACCGCCAAACGTTCTGCACTATGGCCGTCCGGGCACTGGTGCGGTTCTGGAAGAGGGCATGTTCTTTACCATCGAACCGATGGTCAATCTGGGCCGCCCCGAGACCAAGACGCTGGCCGATGACTGGACCGCCGTGACGCGCGACAAATCACTGTCGGCACAGTTTGAACACTCGGTCGGTGTAACGGCAGATGGGGTCGAGATCTTTACCCTGTCGCCAGGCGGTAAGTACCACCCGACTTATTCTTCCTGATCCGCGGCCTGTTCCCATAGCAGCTTTAGCAGCAAGGTTTCCGGCCCCCATGGCGTGACCGCATCATGGATGAAAACCGGCGCGCGCAGAGGTGTGCGCTGGGGATCGGTTGCGGTGTCAGCCTCTTGCGGAAGTGACCAATTCGACGGGGTCAGTGCACGGTCCATGCCCCGCAGGGTAACATGACAGGGTCAAATCCCCAAAAGCGCCGGGACCTGCGTCATGTCAGAGAAGACTTCGCCCCCCGCAGCGGCCAGTTTTTCACCGCCACCATGCGGCGCATAGGCCAAACAGCGCATATGTGCCCTGCTTGCTGCGGTCAGGCCGCTGAGGCTGTCCTCGATCACCACGGGCTTTACGGCGTTGAAACGCTCAGCCGCTGTCAGAAACAATGTCGGGTCCGGCTTGGCCGTTCCCAGGACATGGGCCGAAAAGGCGACATCGCGAAACCGATCCCATAACCCGTTCTGACCCAAAGTGATCTGCATCTTGTCCGGGCTGCCGTTCGAGGCGACACAGAAAGGCAACCCGTTTGCTTCGAGAACCGCCAACAGGTCCGCCACGCCGGGCATCAGCTGAACGCCAAGGCGGAGCCGGTCATAGGTTTCCGCATAGACCTCATCAACCCAGCCTGTGGGCAGCTCCGCGCCCAGCGCCCTTGCCTTGTCCCGCACCCCGGTCATGGTGCCCCCAACGAACAGCTTCATACTGTCTTCGATTGTCAGGTTCAGGCCATAACGGGCAAGATTGTCGACCAGTACCTGATTGGACAGCGGCTCACTGTCGACCAGGACTCCGTCGCAATCGAAGATCACCAGATCATGCATCCGGATCGCCATTCCACATCAGGGTGATATGCGTATCGCCATATTTGCGGCTGTTTTGCAGGACGAATCCTTCGGGCGGCTGCATGGGCGCGTTTTCCTCCCAGACCACAAGGGCGCCTTGTGCGAACCAGTCCTCTGACAGGGCAGCAATCGCCTTTTGCCCAAGGGATTTACCATAGGGCGGGTCCAGAAAGATCAGGTCATAAGGCGCTGCAGGATTGGCCCCCAACCGCGTGGCGTCGCGACGGATCAGCTCGGTACAGTCAGAACTACGGGTCAGGTCGATATTCTTGCGGATCAGGCCCTGTGACACGCGGCCATCATCGACAAAGCTCACATGTGCCGCACCGCGCGACAAGGCCTCAAGCCCCAGCGCACCGGTGCCTGCGAACAGGTCCAACACGCGCAGTCCGTCAAAATCAATCTGATGGGCCAGTACGTTGAACAGGCTTTCGCGCACCCGGTCTGTGGTCGGGCGCAGATGCGCGCCGGCGTCCCCCTTGCCGACCGAGGCCAAAGCTCGGCCTCGGAAGGCTCCGGCGATGATCCTCACGCTCTGAGCAGCGGTTTCAGGTCCGCATCCGGGTCGGCCACAATAGCAGGATCAGCTGTTTTTCCGCTTTCAATCAGACGCTTACCAACCATATAGGCACGCGGATCGTTCATCGCGTCGACCGCGATCAGCTGATCGCCCTTATAGTACCAGAAGGACACGGTCTGCCCGTCACCATTGCGGGTCACCACCCGGTCATACCCGGTGTTCAGGCCCGCGATCTGCAGTTTGACGTCATACTGATCCGACCAGAACCACGGGGTCGCAGTATAATCCTTTGCCGCGCCCAACATGTTCTGGGCAACAATCTCGGCCTGATCAATCGCGTTTGGCACGCTTTCCAGACGGATACGCCCGCCAGCATGCGGGAATGAGGCGCAATCGCCCGCCGCCCAGATCGACGGATCAGAGGTGCGCCCATGCGCATCGGTCTTGATGCCATTGTCCAGCTCAAGCCCGGCCATCTCGGCCAGTTGGGTTGCAGGAGCGATGCCAACGCCGACAACAACGAAATCGACCGCCAGTTCTGTTCCATCGGTCAGCACCGCGCCAGTGACCTTGCCGTTTTCACCCAGCAAACGGTCCAACCCGACGCCTTCGCGGATATCGGCGCCATATTCGGAATGCAGCGTTCTGAAATAGTCACTGGTTTCAGGGGCGGCGACCCGTTGCAGAATGCGGTCGGCCATTTCAACCAGGGTCACCTTGACCCCGCGCTTGGCGCAAACGGCTGCGGCCTCAAGCCCGATGTATCCCCCACCCACGATCAAAGCGCGCGCACCTTCAGAGACGAAGGGTTCCATTTCGTCCACATGGGCCAGATCGCGCACCACATGCACGCCGTCCAGATCGCCGCCAATAGCAGCGGGAAGGCGGCGCGGGTCCGATCCGGTGGTCAGGGCCAGCTCATCATAGGCAACAACCTGATCGCCCAGCGTTACTGTCTTGGCCTGCGGGTCGATGTCGGTCACGCGCTGACCAAGGCGCAGGGTGATATTGTTATCGGTATAGAAGTTTTCGGGGCGCAGGAACAGGCGCTCTAGCCCCATCTCACCCAGAAGATAGGCCTTGGACAAAGGTGGTCTCTGATAGGGCAAATGCGGCTCCACGCCGATCAGAGTAATCTCGCCGTCGAACCCATCTTTGCGCAGCCGGGCGACAAGCGAAGCACCTGCCTGGCCGGCGCCAATCACGACAATATGGCTCATATTCCCCTCACCCTGTCGAATTCCCGTGGTCACTTTTGTTAGCTCACCTATATTGCGGCTAGGCCCGACTCTGCAAATCCAAATGACAGGAGCGAAAAAATGATTTCAACAGGTGACACTCTGCCCGACGCCACATTGACCCAAATGGGGGCAAATGGCCCTGAAGAGGTCCGCGTTTCGGACAAGACCAAAGGGCGCAAGGTTGTCATTTTCGCCGTGCCCGGCGCCTATACCGGCACGTGCACAACGGCGCATGTTCCAAGCTTTATGCGTACCAAAGACCAGTTCGATGCAAAAGGCGTGGAAGAAATCATCTGCATCTCGGTCAACGATCCCTTTGTCATGAGCGCCTGGGGCGAGTCCACCGGCGCAACTGCGACTGGCCTAACCATGTTGGCCGATGCGGCGTCTGAATTCACCAAAGCCATCGGGATGGATTTCGACGCCCCGCCCGTTGGTCTGATCGGCAGGTCCAAGCGCTATGCGATGCTGGTCGAAGACGGCAAAGTGGTCGCCATGAACCTGGAGGAAAATCCCGGCGTCTGCGAGATATCCGCAGGTGAAGGGCTGTTAGAGGTTATCTGACCTGATCTGGCCCCAGTGCCGCTGGGGCCATTTTCGCAATTTAACTTGCGGCACTCTCATGATGGGCGAATACTTGGTACATATTCATCAGGGAGTTTGTTTATGAACCTAAAGACATTTACCTTTCTTTTAGGTCTGACCGGCGCACTTGGCGCTTGTGGACCAGCCCCTACCCCGCAGCAACAGGCCGCACGACAGCATGAGATCGCCTGCCTGAGCGGCACAGTGGGTGGTGCCTTGCTGGGCGGCGTCATCGGCAATCAGTTTGGCGGCGGTTCCGGGAAAACCATCCTGACGGCAGCGGGTGCTGCGGTCGGCGGCGTTGAAGGTCAGAGGTTCGCATGTTGAGAGGGATGAAGATGAAAACCGCAATCGTCCTGTCGATGTTGTCCCTGGCGGGTGCCGCAACGGCCGAAACCGTGGCAGAGCTGCATGAGAATGAGCTTAAGGCCATCGACACCAATAATGACGGCTTCCTGTCGAAAGATGAGTTCGACGCCTTTTCCGACTATGCGTTCCAGACGATGGATGAGGACAAGAACGGCACATTGGGCCTGGATGAAGCCAAGCCGTTTCTGGATATAAAGCAATTCCAAAAGGTTGACCGGGACCGGGATAGTAATATTTCAAGAACGGAATACGATCAGCATATGACCGAAGATTTTATTTCTGCCGATCAGAACAGCAACGGTCAACTGGATTAGGCTCTGCGGCCCTGGACCAGACAGGAGTATGCAATGACCAAATGGAGCGCTCTTTTTGCGCTGGGGTTGCTTGCGGCATGTGATGTGCCGCAGGCCCCTGTTGTGACCGGCCCTGATGGCCAATCGAGGATTGAGATCAGCGCCACTGGCCTGACCTGCTATGACCGGCGTTGTCTCGACATCAACCCCGCAGCACGGTCCGTGCGCATGATCGGCAACAGAACTACCCGGATACCTGCCGAAATCGACGTTAGTGACAACCTGGTCACCCCAGCCGAGTTCAGGCGGCTGGGTCAGGTTGCCAGCCTTGCCGGTGGTGTCGGATCACGCGGTGACAGCGGCTAGACCAGGCTGTCCATCTTGCGGGCCAGTTTGGCGTCAAGCGCCGAAAGCCCGCCGACATCATGGGTGGACAGCGTCACCTCGACCGTGCGGTAGACATTGAACCATTCGGGATGATGGTTCCATTTCTCGGCAAACATGGACACTTGGGTCATCCAGCCAAAGGCGTGGACGAAATCTTCGAAGGTAAAGGTCTTGGTGATCGCATCCCGGTCCTTGACCATGGTCCAGCCGCTTTTGAACAGCGGGTCCAGCAAGGGGCCACGGGTCTCGGTCGACAGAAGTTCAGTCATTGGTGTTCCTCCGGGTTCGACTTTCTGAACGGGCCATAATCAGTCAGAATCTCGATTTCTTCTCCCACTGCTTGGGCCTCGGCGTCCAGATATTTTTTGATCGCATCGGCAAAGCTGGGGTCATTGACCCAGTGCAGGCTGTGCGTGCGCGTGGGAAGATAGCCGCGCGCCAGCTTGTGTTCGCCCTGCGCCCCAGCCTCGACCCGAGCCAGGCCTTGCGCAATGGCAAAGTCGATTGCCCTATAATAGCACAGTTCGAAATGCAGGCAGGCATGATGTTCGACGCAGCCCCAGTAACGGCCATAAAGCGTTTCGCGCCCGATAAAGTTCAGCGCCCCCGCAATCGGATACCCGCCGCGCTCGGCCAGCACCAATGCCATGTCATCCGCCATGGTTTCTTGCGCAATATCAAAGAACTGCCGCGTCAGATAGGGCACGCCCCATTTCCGAGCGCCGGTATCCTGATAGAACTCCCAGAACGCGTCCCAATGTTCGGGGCGCAGGTCATCACCGGTCAACGCGCGGATTTCGCCGCCAAAGGCGCAGGCCTGCGCGCGTTCCTTGCGGATGTTCTTGCGTTTGCGCGAGGACAAAGCGGCCAGAAATCCATCGAAATCCGCATACCCGTCGTTTAGCCAGTGAAATTGCTGGGAATGGCGCAGCATCAGGCCCATCTGTTCGCCCGCCAACGCCTCATCTTCAGTGCAAAAGGTCGTATGGACCGACGATACCTGATTATCCGCGGCCAGCTGCACCGCCCCCTGTACCAAGGCGGACATGCCCACCGCCTGATATCCCGGCCGCAGCAGAAAGCGGCGCCCGGTGGCCGGGGTGAACGGCACGGCAATCTGCAGTTTGGGATAATACCGCCCGCCGGCGTTTTCATAGGCATGCGCCCAGTTGTGGTCGAAAATATATTCGCCCTGACTATGCGATTTGGCGTACATCGGGGCGGCCCCGATCAACATTCCGTCCAGATAAACCGTCAGGTATTGCGGCTGCCAACCGGTACCCGGCCCGACCGACCCGCTTTCCTCCAAAGCCAAAAGAAAGCGATGAGTGGTAAAGGGATCAAGCGGACGGCCCCCATCCGCAGCCTCGGGGCAGGCACAGCTGTCCCACTCTGCCGCAGTAATCTGCGAGAGCGATCCAAGTACCCGAACCTCGATTTGTGCCTGATCCATGTGCCCTCTGCGTTTGATCTTTATCTGTGACGTAAGGGGCGCGGTTCAACCCGGATGCGCGGCTAAGTACCCTTCGAAAGTCACATTATCGGCAATCTTGCGAGCCTCGGCCTCTTGCGCGGCCGAGCGAACGGTCCAGCACAGGACCGGAACACCCTGCGCCTTCAGCTCGGCAACCCTTGGGCGGGACAAGTCTTCGGCTTCGTGGCTGATGAAACTGGCCCCGACCCTTGCGAAATCCGGGATGTCCCGCAGGTAATCGCACACCGCCGCAGGCAAAAGTTCGACTCTGGGCTGATACGAACAGGTCGTGATCCCCCTGGGCAAATGCGGCGCCAACCGCGCCAGTTCAGCCACCGAATTGGGGTTGAACGACATCAGCGCCACCGGACCTTCATAACCCTCAAGGGCTCGTACAGTATCGCGCTCGAGCGGGCCCACATTCGGGCCCATCACACCGTCCTGATCCTTAAGCTCGATCAGCAGGGGCACCTTGCCCGCCACGATTTCCAGCACATCATCCAGTGTCGGAATACCGTCATCAGCGTGCAACAGCTGTGTCTCGGACGCTACCTGCGCCGAAATCTGCCGAACTGGCCCCGGTCGCCCGGTCAGTCGCCCCAGGTCATAGTCGTGAAAGACCAAAGCCCGGTTGTCGGCGCTCAACTGCAGATCAATCTCAATCCCGTAACCGGCCTTAACAGCGGCACGAACCGCCGCCCGGCTGTTTTCCGGGCGGTTGTCCAATTTGTCGTGCAGGGCCCGATGCGTGATCGGGGCCTGTAGGAACGTAGCGGGCAGTACCGGGGTCATGCGATCTCGAAGATGCCTTCGATCTCAACCGCGACGCCCAAAGGCAACGACGCTGCACTCACGGCCGAGCGCGAATGGCGACCAGCCTCGCCCAGCGCCTCGACCAGAAAGTCCGACGCACCATTGATCACCTGCGGCTGGTCGGTGAAATCGGCGGTTGAATTCACGAACCCTGTCAGTTTGATCACACGCACCAGCTTTTCTATATCGCCACCGCAAGCAGCCTTGACCTGCGCCAGAAGATTGATCGCGCAGACCTTGGCGGCCGCAGCACCCGCTGCAACATCCATGTTATCACCCAGCTTGCCGGTGATCAGTTCCGCATCCTTGGAAATCTGTCCTGAAACGTAGACGATATTGCCGACCCGCACGAAAGGCACATAGTTGGCGGCGGGCGCCGGCCCGTCCGGCAGACTGATTCCCAGGCTTTCCAGTTTTGCTGCGATACTCATCGGTTGATCCTCACCTGATATAGACTCGGCCGGACGCTATCCGGGATCGTTCGGCTGGAAAAGTGTGAAACCAGTAAAACTGCGGTCAGTGGCGTATTAAGCGTAACTTCTCTTATCCCGAGGTGTTGAACTTGTGTCACTTTACCTGATGCAGTCGGCCGGGTTAAACGCGAACTGTTTCAAAATGGGCCCAAAACCTTTATGTGACGACAGATTGAGCCGCAAAATGGCCGCAGGCATTATTGATTGAGCGTCCAGCCCCACTCACAAAACGGCTGGCGCGTTTGGAGTTGAAATACCGTGTTGAGCAAGATCAGATTCAAGCCCCTGATTGTCGTGACCCTGATGACCGTTCTTGGCGCTTGCGCGTCCCAACCCGCCGATCAGGCCGCGCGCGGCGATACTTTCGATCCCTACGAGAATACAAACCGCGGCATTCACAAGTTCAATCTGGGCGTCGACCGGTTCCTGTTCCGTCCGGCCTCGAAGGGCTATGTGAAGATCGTGCCCGATCCGATGGTGACCAGTTTCAACCATTTTGCCGAAAACCTGACTATGCCGGGTCAGGCTCTGGATTATCTGCTGCAGGGCAATCTGAAGCAGTCGGGCAATGCCCTACTGCGGTTCCTCATCAATACGACCGTTGGTGGCGCGGGTCTGTCTGACCCGGCCAGCGAATTGAACCTGCCGCCCGTGGATACCGATTTCGGTGAAACCCTGCACGTCTGGGGTTTTGGCGAAGGCGCCTATGTGGAATTGCCCTTCTATGGCCCCTCAACATCCAGGGATGCGGTCGGCGTCGTCGTCAACCTGTTTTCGAACCCGATCAACTTCACACCAGTGCGCCCGGTTGAGAATATCGGCGTCTACGCCGAAATCGTAAGGCGGATGGGCGACCGTGGACGGTTCTCGGACACAGTCGATTCCATCCTCTATGAAAGTGCTGACAGCTATAAGCAGGCACAAACAATTTACCTGCAAAATCGACGTTTCGAACTGGCACGCGATGATGAGGACGCCTATCTGGGATTGTATGACGATCCCTATGCAGATATCGGGACCGACCCTGTCAGAGACCCCTACCTTGACCCCTACGAGGATCCATATGCCGAGTAATTATTTGAAGAGAAGAGAGTTTATTGCATCTGGCATCGCCGGCCTGGCGCTAGCCACCCTCCCTTTGCCAAGCTTTGCACAGACAGAGGCCAGTGCAAAAGCGTTGGTCGTTAGCGTTGTGGATGACATCAACCGCGTCATCAGTTCGGGAAAATCCGAAAAGAGCATGATCCGCGATTTTGAAAAGATCTTCGTGCAATATGCCGACGTTCCGATCATGGCCCGCTATGTGCTGGGGGCCGATGGCCGCTCGGCCAGTGCGTCACAGATAAAGCAGTTCACCGACGCGTTTCAGGGCTATATCTCGAACAAATACGGACGTCGCTTTCGCGAGTTCATTGGCGGCGAGGTGACCGTTCGAAATGCGCGCAAGATCAAAGCCGGATACGAGGTGCGTACCTCGGTCAAGCTGCAGGGCTCCTCGCCCTTTGAGGTGACCTTCCTGGTGTCCGACAAATCCGGCCGCGACAAATTCTTCAACATGTTTATCGAAGGCGTGAACATGCTGCTGACCGAACGTACCGAGATTGGCGCCATGCTGGACGCGCGCGGCGGTGATCTGAACCGTCTGATCAAGGATATGAAGCGAACCGGGTGAATTCACAGCGATTTGCTGCAGTCAAAACTTTCAAATCCGATCGTAGTTTCGACCAGTTCGGCCTCATAGTGTGCGATCATTGGCATTGCAATGGGTTCGATCTGGTCATTCCAGACCGCCTCACCATAGAAGCTGTCCTTTATCCTGTCGCGTTCTTCCAACGAAGAAAACGCGCGCATCCAATGCACTTTGTCAGGATTTTCCAGGTCTCTGAGCGGCCCAAACACAAGCATTCCTGCATCCCGCAACGCAGCGCGATTGTGTTTCTCAAAGAATTCTATGAACGCTTCTCGGCGGCCCGGTTTTAGTGTGTAATGTCGAATTTCCAGTATCATCATATACCCCGGGCAATCTCGTTGGCCTGACATGGCGTCAGTACTTGGCGAAATTGCCCGAGTTTAGCAAGAACAAGTCCTGCGCAGTGCGCTAGTTCAACCGCTCGCCGGTTTCCTTGGCAAAATAGGACACTTTGCTCATGTCAAAGGCCAGGTTCAGCTCTTGTCCGGCCTGGGCGCTGGTTTCCGCGTGCAGGCGCGCAGTGACCTGTTTGCCGCCCAGTTCGGACACTACATAGGTGTCAGCTCCGGCAGGTTCGACCATGTCGACCATGCAAACCGCTTCCTGCACGCCGTCCCCGGCGCGGAAACCGGCTTCGGCGATATCCTCGGGGCGCAGGCCCAGAATGACATCCTGCGGCAGTGACAGATCACGGGCATCCTTCAGGACTAGCGTTTCACCCGATGACCGCTCGATGGCAATTTCGGTGCCTGTGCCGTTCTTGGTTGCCTTTGCAGGGATCAGGTTCATCGCAGGTGAGCCCATGAAATCAGCCACGAACAGGTTGGCAGGGTTGTTATAGATCTCGGCCGGGCTGCCGATCTGCTGCACGATCCCGCCTTTCAGAACCACAATCTTGGTGGCCAGCGTCATCGCCTCGATCTGGTCGTGGGTCACATAAACGATAGAGGCATCCAGAGTCTGGTGCAGCTTCTTGATTTCTGTCCGCATCTCGACCCGCAGCTTGGCGTCGAGATTCGACAGCGGCTCGTCAAACAGGAACAGTTTGGGGTCGCGCACCAGCGCCCGTCCCATCGCCACCCGCTGACGTTGACCACCGGACAGCTGGCTGGGACGGCGGTTCAGCAGCGGTTCGATTTGCAGCAGCGCGGCCACGTCCTTTAGCTTAGCGTCCATCGTAGCCTGATCCACGCCGCGCACTTTCATGCCAAAGGTAATGTTCTTGGCCACCGACATGGTTGGGTACAGGGCGTAGGACTGAAACACCATGGCGATGTCCCGGTCCTTAGGGCTGACATGGGTCATGTCTTTGCCACCAATGGCCAGCGTACCGCCGGTGATCGGTTCCAGCCCGGCAATACAGTTCAGCAGGGTGGATTTACCACAGCCCGATGGGCCGACCAGCACCAGAAAGTCGCCCGGTTCGATCGAGATGTTGATATCCTTCAGGATCTCGGTTGCGCCGTAGTTCTTGTACAGCTTGTTGATATCAAGGATGGGAGCCATCATTCTATCCCTTCACAGAGCCAGCGGTCAGGCCGCGGATGAAATACTTACCGGCAACGACATAGACGAGCAGCGTCGGCAGACCCGCGATGATCGCGGCGGCCATGTCGACATTGTATTCTTTGACGCCGGTGGTGGAGTTTACGATGTTGTTAAGCGCCACGGTCACAGGCTGTGTGCCCGCCTGGCTGAACGACACGCCGAACAAGAAATCATTCCAGATCTGCGTGAATTGCCAGATCACGGTTACAACGATGATCGGCAGTGACAGTGGCAGGAAGATCGACCAGAAAATCCGCAGGAACCCGGCCCCATCGACGCGGGCGGCCTTGGTCAGCTCGGCCGGGATAGAGACATAATAGTTGCGGAAAAACAGCGTGGTAAAGCCAAGCCCGTAGATAACGTGGACAAAGATCAGGCCCGGAATGGTTCCGGCAATGCCCATCATGCCCAGCAGGCGCGCCATCGGCAGCAGCACGACCTGAAACGGGATGAAGCAGCCAAACAGCATCAGCGAAAAGATGATGTTCGCCCCTTTGAACCGCCACTGCGCGACAACATAACCATTCAGCGCGCCCAGCAGGGTCGAGATGGCCACCGCAGGCACCGCAATCAGGACCGAGTTCCAGAAGTAAGGCCGCAGACCTTCGCATTGGATACCCGTGCAGGCGCCCGACCAAGCGGTTTTCCAGGCCTCGAAACTCACCTCACGCGGTAACGATATCAGGCTACCGGTACGGATTTCCTCAAGACTTTTGAGCGATGTCGTCAACATCACAAATAATGGCATCAGGTAATACAGCGCGAACAGGCACAGCACCACGTAAAGCAGCCAGCGCAGGGCGATTTTGCTCATGTTACTTTGGCTGCGGGTTTGGGTGTGGGGCATCGACAGATCAGTCATTTTTAGCCCTCAATTCTGAGTAGAGATAAGGAACCACGATGGCAAAGACGACCAGCATCATGATCATCGCGGAAGATGCCGCCTGGCCGATATCGCCGCGCGAAAAGGCCATCGCATACATGTAGGTGGCGGGCAGATCGGTCGCATAGCCCGGACCGCCTCCGGTCAGGGCGATGACAAGGTCAAAGCTTTTGATTGCCAGATGCGCCAACACGATGAAAGCGGACAGGAAAATCGGGGCCATCGACGGGATGATGATCGCGGTATAGATACGCCATGTTGGAATACCATCGACCTGTGCGGCCTTGATGATCTCGCCATCGACCGAGCGCAGACCGGCCAGAAACAGCGCCATCACAAAGCCCGAGCTCTGCCAGAGTGCAGCGATCACAATAGTGTAGATCGCGTAATCGGGGTTCACCAGCCAATCGAATTCGAAGTTGGGAAAGCCCCAACCCTGCACCATGGACTCAATCCCCAGACCGGGGTTCAGGATCCACTTCCACGCCGTGCCCGTGACGATCATCGACAGCGCCATGGGGTAGAGATAGATTGTTCGGATCGCTCCTTCGACGCGGATTTTCTGATCCAGCAGGATGGCCAGCAGCAGGCCCAGCAGCATCGCGATCACGATGAACAGAGTACCAAAGATATACAGGTTGCCAATCGCCGTATCCCAGCGAGGAGAGTCGAACAGGCGCTCATACTGGATGAAGCCATGGATCTCGTATTTCGGCAGCAGTTTTGAGCGTGTAAGCGACACCCATGCGGTCCATCCGATAAATCCGTAGACAAAGATCAATACGGCGATGAACGACGGTGCCAGCACCACCTTGGGCAGGTGGTTTTCCAGCCATTCGGACATGTTTTCCTCCGGGGAAAGATGCTCTGCCCCACATCTTGGGGGCAGAGCGTATTGGATCAGTAGCTGTTGGCCACCGCGTCCGCCAGTTGCTGAACCGCGTCAGCCGAGGACATATCCGAGTTGAAATGCGCGGTCACAACATCTGTGATCGCACCAGCCTGCGACCCGCGCAGCGCCATGCCATGGGCATAAGACGGCAGCAGTGAACCACCTGCCGAGGTCGAGCCCATGTCTTCGGCCGAGATTTGCGCGCAGATGTCAAAGGCATCCAGCGACACATCGGTCCGGGCCGGGATCGAACCTTTGTTCAGGTTGAACACTTCCTGAAAGTTCGGTGCAACAATCAGCTTGGCCAGCAATTCCTGACCGGCGCGATTGTCGTCGCCCTCAACCTCGAACATGGCAAAACTGTCGACGTTATACAGATATCCATCGCCGGGGGTCGAGGCGCAGAGGAAATCCTCACCAGGCTTCTTGCCCGCTGCCAGGAATTCGCCCTTGGCCCAGTCACCCATGATCTGAAAGGCCGCTTCGCCGTTCATCACCATCGCGGTGGCAAGGTTCCAGTCGCGACCCGAGAAATTCTCGTCCACATAACCACGCAGGGTGCGCATTTGGTCAAAGACCTGGATCATTGTGTCCGAGGTCAACGCCTCGGGGTCCAGATCGACCAGGGCTTTCTGATAGAATTCCGGTCCGCCAAGACCCAGCGCGACGGCTTCGAAAACCGTAGCGTCCTGCCAGGCCTGACCGCCATGCGCCAGCGGGATCACACCGGCGGCCTGCAGTTTTTCGGCTGCGGCGTTGAACTCGTCCCATGTGGTCGGCATCTCAATTCCGTTTGCGGCCAGCACATCGGCATTGGCCCAAATCCAGTCGATGCGGTGAACGTTCACCGGCGCCGCGCACCAAGTGCCTTCGCACATCATGTGACCGGCGATCGACGCGGGTAGAACCTCGGCCCAGCCCTCGGCGGCGGCCACGTTCGAGATATCGGCCAGTACGCCCTCTTCATACCATTCCTGAATCGCCGGGCCTTTCAGCTGAACCGCTGTCGGCGCGTTGCCTGCCAGAACCCGCGCCCGCAGCGCTGTCATGGCCGCATCACCGCCGCCGCCTGCGACAGGCATATCGGTCCATGTGCCCCCGTTCGAGGCAAACTCTTCCTGAAGCACGGCCACCGATTTGGCCTCGCCACCGGATGTCCACCAATGCAAGACCTCCGCCTGTGGTTCGGCCACCACAGATGATCCGGCTGCGACGGCCAATGCGGACACAGTCGCAAAAGAAAATCGTTTCATGTTTTCTCCTCCCTGAGAATTCGGTGCCAGTCAAAATGGCAATGCCGCAATACTGTGTCCCTATCTGAGTCTGACAACGCTAAATCCGGGCCAATACCCGGGAATGGCGCAAATTTTCACCGCTTTTGTTACAGCGTGTTACGTTAGCATTGAATCTGTTTCCGTTCGTTACAATGGACGAAGTTTGGGGCCAGAGAACAGGAGGACGAACACTGTGAGCATTCCGCGGCTGTTGGTGGTGGATGACGACCCTGAAATGCGGTCGATGATGACCCAGTTCCTGCAACAGAATGGCTTCATTGCGCTGCCCGCCAGTTCCGAAAGCGAAATCCGCGCCCATCTCAAGTCGGGTCGGATCGACCTGATTCTGTTGGATGTGATGCTGGGGGATGAAAACGGCGTTGATATCTGTGCCCGCCTGCGGGCCGAACAGGACGTGCCGATCATTCTGGTCTCGGCCTTGTCCGCCGATCATCAACGCATGGCCGGGTATGAGGTGGGCGCCGACGATTACATCGCCAAGCCTTTTAATCCGCAACTGATGCTGGCTCGCGTACGCGCCGTCATGCAACGGGCGCGTCGTACACCTTCGCTTGCCTATCGCCGCCGCACCCGCTCCTTTAGGTTTGACGGCTGGCTCTATGACGGCAAACGGGACGAAGTGCATTCGCCCGACGGATATCTGGTATCCCTGTCGCAGCGAGAAACAGCAATGCTCAAGGTTTTTCTGGCCAACCCGCATATTCCCCTGACCCGGGATGAAATCGCCGCGGCCCTGGATGTAACAGGCGCTAATGACAAGAGCGAAGGCCAGGGACGCGCCATCGACATGCTGGTCGGGCGGCTGCGATCCAAGATCGAAGCCAACCCCAAAGACCCGCAAATGCTGAAGACCGAACGCGGTGTGGGCTATATCTTTGCCGCAGAGGTGTCTGTGGACGAAACCGCATGACCGTCCGCGCCACGCGCCTGCGCAGCCTGGGCTGGATCTGGACCTGCGCCGCTTTTACCTCGGGGTTGCTGGCCGCAGGCCTTTGGTTCGCCTCGGCCCGGGCATGGCAGGAATTCCAGACCCGTGCATATGTTGCCGGGTTCGCTATTTACGAGGATTTGCGCATCGGTAAATCCCCACCGCCAGGCATCTCCATCGTACCATTGCCGCCCAAAGCAGCCAGCCTGGCGGATGCCGGGCAGTTTGAGCAACTTCCCGGGTTTTCGGATCGCAGCTTTGTCACCAACCTGTCGATCCTGACTGACAGCTCAGCACCCGTTTCAGGCCGAGAGCTGACGCTGGCTGTGATGTCAGACCGGCTGGTTTACCCGGTGTCCGACATCCTCTCCGGCATCGACCAGACCGGCCCTGAGAAAATGGGCAACCTGACCCGGCTTTTGGCGACCTATTGCAGCGAACCGATACTGATCGCCCGCTATGGGCGCGGCGCATGGCAACAGGTGGACGGGACAGATATCTGGGGATGCCGTGCAGCCCCAACCGACCTGCGTCTGCCTACGATTCTGGTCGCTATTGTCGCGCTGGCGGTGATCCTGACCTCGGTGGGCAATGTATCAGACAGTTTCACCCGCTTTTCTACTGCCTTGCGCGACCGCAAAAGGCGGGGTGGGCCGAACAGTTATGAGGCCGATGGCCCGGCCGAACTGCGCGACATCGTCTCTGCCGTGAACGAGCATCTGGACGCAGAGCGCATGCAACTGGAAAAGCGCGCCACTGTTTTATCGGGTGTCAGCCACGATCTGGGCACCCCGGCCACCCGCGTCCGGCTGCGTGCCGCATTGATCCCAGATGCCGAGCTGCGCGAAAAACTTGAGGCCGATGTCGATCAGATGACCGGCATGATCGAAAGCGTTCTGACCTACACACGGTCCGAGCTGAGCATCGAAGAACCGCGGCAGATTTCACTGACGTCGCTGGTCGAGGCTCTGGTCGCGGACTATCAGGATATGGGACTGCCGGTGACCCTGAAAAAGCTGGCCCCAGTGGCGGTACAGGGCGGCACGTCCGTTTTCATGTCGCGCCGAGGGCATGGATCCCTGCCCGAGACCCGGCGGATACTGGTCGTTGGCAGGCCAATTTCGCTAAAGCGCGCCCTGACCAACCTGATCGACAATGCGCTGAAATATGGGCGCCATGCCGAGGTTCAGCTGGAAACCGATGCCAAAATAGCAACCATCACCGTCGAGGACAAAGGGGCCGATCTGTCCGTCTCGGATATCGAAGCCCTGATGGCCCCGTTCCGGCGCGGGTCAAACTCCGGGTCTTCGGATGGGTTTGGTCTGGGACTGACAATCGCGGCGACAATCGCGGAACAGCATGGCGGCACCCTCAGCTTCGAAGCAGGAGAGCAAGGCCTGCGCGCACGTCTGCAGATCACCAGGCAGTGACGATTCATGTCATATAGCTACGCACCAGCGCGCTTGCGATCAGCGACCAGCCGTCGGCGATGACAAAGAAGGCTAGTTTGAACGGCAGCGACACTGTTGCAGGCGGAACCATCATCATCCCCATCGACATCAGCACAGCGGCCACCACAAGATCAATGATCAGAAACGGCAGGAAGATCAGAAACCCGATCTGAAAGGCCCGCGCTATCTCAGAGAGCATGAAAGACGGCATCAAGATCGACAAGGGTGCCTCGGCCGACAAGGACACAGTATCACCCCCAGGGCGTAGGGCCGCAATGGCATGGAAGGTATCGGGATCAACTCGCCCTGCCATAAAGGCACGAAACGGCTGCAACGCGCGCTCCAACGCTGGTTCTACCTCCATCGCTTCTTCGACCATGGGGCGAATGCCTGTGGCCCAGGATTCGGAAAAGACCGGCTCCATGATGAAATAGGTCAGAAACAGTGCGAGGCTGACGATCAGCATGTTGGGGGGGGATTGCTGCAATCCGATCCCTTGCCGCAAGATGGCCAGAACGGTGATCAGGAACGGGAAACAGGTAATCATGATCGCCAGCCCAGGCGCAAGGCTGAGCACGGTAATCAGCAAAATCAACTGAATGGTGCGCGCGGAAATCGACCCGCCTTCGCCCAGTGACAGCGACACCTCTTGCGCGGCGGCCAGAGACGGCGTCAGCGTCAGCAGCACCGCCACCCAATACAGGAAACGCATTACCCGATCCCGTTCTGCAGATCCGCGATTTCGGTTAGGCGCACGGCCAGTTGCCCGGCTTGATCACCCTCCATCTCTTCCAGCAGACCGCGCGCCACCAGTTGATCGCCAACATATAGGTCCACAGGATCTTCGATCCGTTTGTCCAGGATGAGAACAGCGTTTTCCCCCATATTCAGCAGATCCCGGATGAGCGGGCGCGCCCGACCGACTGACACGGTTACCTCGATCGGAATGGAATCAAACGGGCTGGCTTTTTCGGGTTTGGGGGATTGCGGGTCACTCATTGTTCAATGCCTCTTTTGCCTCATACACGTAAGCGTCAAATGCTGAACGGATTGTCTCTAGCAAGGCGCTGCTATCCACCTCTCGCTGCGAAGTACCAACCTGCAGACGCGCCTGACCGGCCCCAAGAGACGGGTCCTCGACAACGCGGGTCGGGGTGGCCAATTCGGGGGGCAACAGCCCTTCGACAACACTCACGAACCCCGAAGGCACAAAGATTTGCATCGGTTGGCCAATCTGTTCACCGGCCATTTCTGTAAGCTGTTCGACCAGCCGCGTGGCCTGCCCCCGATCCAGGGTGTTCGGCAACACCAGATTGACGAGGCTCTGGAACATGGGCTCTAACGACATTGTCATCCGGCTCGTCGCCTCATGATAAGTAAAGGACATATCCTCGAGCGCGCGGGCAAGGTTGTCTGATACCTTTCCACGACCCTGTTCCTGGGCCTGAAGGGCATCGTCCCATCCGGCGCTATAGCCGTGTTCGAAGGCACCAAGCCGCTGTTCTTCCAGCGCCTCTTCGTCCAATAAATGAACTTTGCCGCCGCCTGCCTGTACAGTGAAATCCTCAAGAAGATGAGCTATCGACATCACGCACGCTCCTCACTTTCTTCAAGCCAGCTGCGCAGGATTTCCACGGTCTCCTCCTGCTTGTCGCCGATCATGGCCCGCAGCCGATCAACCGGATCAGCGCCCGGATTTGCCGCCAGCGCGGGTACATCCCCCGGGGTATGTCCCGGAATAGCGGCGAATTGCCCGCCCTCTTCGGTCGCGATCTCACCGGTCAGAACCGCCTCGGGCTCTGGCGGTGTTCCCGCCGGCAAAAGGGCGGGGGCAAGGGCCGGTTTCATCAGGATCGGGCGGATCACGAACAATCCCAGAACCAGCATCACGATCGCCAGAACGGCCATTTGGACCAGTGACATCGCGTCAAAATGAACCTGCTGCCAGATCGAGGACGAAACCACAGTTCCGCCAGGCTCTACTGCGGGCAGATCCAGCGATTTCAGTGTGATGACGTCGCCACGTTCGGCATCGAACCCAACGGCCGAGGCCACAAGCTCAGCCAGCGCATCAAGCTCTGTCTGAGGCAACGGCACAAAGCTTTCAGCACCAGAGGCATCCACAGAACGCGTTCCATTCACCAGAACCGCAACGGTCAGGCGCTTGATCGCACCGGGTGCGGTGTGAACCTCTAACTCAGTCTCGGATACCTCATAGTTGACCCGTTCCCGTGTCTGTGTGGCATTCGAATTGGATGCATCCCCGCCCGCGCCGTCGCCATCGGGCAGGTTCGACGCAACCGTGACATCGGACGATTGGTTCCGGGCGCTGTCAGACCGTTCCTCGACATCGGTGCTGATGGCCACGCGCCCCTTAGGATCAAAGCGCCTTTCACGGATGGATTCGGTTTTAGTGACCGTATCAACACTGACCTCAACGACTGCATTTCCGGCCCCCACTCGGGCCTCAATCAGACGCAGGACCCGTTCGCGCAGCTGGCGCGACTTGTCATCCGCAGAATCTGCTGCCACCGCAGTCTCTTTTGCGCCAATGACCGCACCATTGGAATCAATCACCGCCACATTCTCGGGTGCGAGGCCGCTGACGGCAGAAGAGACCAGAAAACGGATCGCCTTGGCCTGATCCGAAGTGATATCCGCACCCGAGGACACCAGATAGACCGAAGCCGTCGGCGCGACGCTGCGCTGAAACGGGTTCGTTGACCCGTTGGCAATATGCACGCGCGCCTGACTTATGTGAGGGCTGCCGACAATCGTGCGCGCGAGCTCACCCTCTTTCGCACGCCAATAGGCCGCATCGAACATTTGCGAGGTGGTGCCAAAGCCGCTGAGTGAATCCAAAAGCTCATACCCGCGGTTTCCGTTCGCAGGCAGGCCTTCGCTGGCCAGAGTCATGCGCAATTCGTCCCGCTGCGAGCCGGGCACGTAAATCGAACCGCCTCGAATCTCATACTGTACGCCGCGCTGATCCAGTGATCGAACGATATCCCCCGCCGCGCCGCTTTCCAGCCCGGCATAGAGTAGGGTCATCGACGGCGCCGTCGCCAACCGCGACATCGCAAGGACCCCCAAAAACACCAGCACGACTGCACCGGCGACAATGATTTGCTTTCGCCTGTCCAAACTTGCCCAGACAGTTCCGATCTGCTGCACGCTCACCTCCGACTCGCCGACATTCTGCCCGGCGCATCCCCTGTTTGGACGATTGCCCTTAACAATCGGTTAGTCCCTGCCGGGTTATGACATCCCCAGACTGAATGAATGAGGACGTCATGACTGACGCGACTGCAGAACAGGCAGAAGCCCCGGAAAAATTGGGGAAAAAAGGAATGATCATCGGGGTGATTCTGGCCGTTGCCGGGGCTGCGGGCGGGTATTTCCTGACCACTTCGGGACTGCTGCCATTTGGCGGCCAACCAGCCGCGGAAGACGCCAAGGAAAAAGACAAAGGGGCCGAGGTTAAGGCCCTGCCCGAGGTTGGTTTTATCGACCTGCCGGCGGTGATCGTCTCGGTCAATGCCGGCGATTCGCGGCATCTGAAGTTCCACGCCCAGCTTGAGGTGAACAGCGGCTACGTCTCGGATGTCGAGAAGATGAAGCCTCGAATCATGGATGTGCTGAACGGGTACCTGCGGGCGGTCGAAGTGTCGGATCTGGAGGATTCGCTCGCACTGATGCGCATCCGCGGCCATCTTTTGCGTCGCATTGAAATCGTCGTCGGCGAAGGGCGCGTGCGCGATGTCCTCGTGATGGAATTCGTATTGAATTAGGAGGCCGAGATGGAGCTGATTGCAGATATTTTGCTGGTCGCAGGTGCGCTGGGCGCGGGTCTTTACTGTTTTGTGCTGTCCCGTCGGTTAAAGCGGTTCACTAATCTGGAACAGGGGGTCGGTGGCGCGGTTGCTGTCCTGTCATCCCAGGCGGATGAGCTGAAGAAGTCGCTTGATTCGGCGCGGACGGCCTCGGACCAATCGGGCCTTGTGCTTGAAGCTCTGACCCAAAGGGCGGAATCGGTTGCTCAGCGGCTCGAACTGATGATGGCTTCGATGCATGATGTCATTCCGGCCGAAGAACCCGCCAATGACATCAAGGTTGAAGATCCCAAGCCGCAAGAACCCAAGGCCGCGGAACCAACGACGGATCCTGTGCCTGAAGAGGTTCCAATCGAGGCGGTGGAAAAGCCAGAGGATCCTGCTGCGCCCAAATTTGAGGACACTCAGGAAAAGCGCCCGGGCGGGCTGATGTTTTTCCGCCACGACCGCAATAGCGGAGAGGCCGCGACATGAGCGGACACGTTGTAGAGAAACGACCAAGAAGCGGTGTCCTGACAGTTATTTCACTGTTGATGCTTGGGTCAGCCGCGATTCGGCTGGGGTTTGAGGCTGCACCAGCCCTGGCAAAAGGGGCCGAGCAGGCAGAAGCAATTCCGAAAGAGACCCAAGCAGAGCTGCCCGGAGCCCGGATATTGCTGACCGAATTGCTGCGGCGCGAAGAGGCGTTGAAAAAGCGCGAAGCCACCGCCATTGATCGGGAAAAGGCGCTGGCCATTGCCGATCAGGCCATCGAGGCCCGCCTGGCCGCCCTGCAGCAGGCAGAAGAGGCGCTGCGTGAGACGCTGGCCATTGCAGAAAAAGCGGCTGAGACAGACCTGACGCGCCTGACGGATGTCTATCAGAACATGAAGCCGAAAGACGCGGCCGCCCTGTTTGAAACGATGGACCCGACCTTTGCCGCCGGATTCCTGTCACGGATGCCGCCCGATGCCGCAGCCGGTGTTTTGGCAGGCCTGAACCCCGAGGCTGCCTATACAATCAGCGTGATTATGGCCGGGCGAAACGCTTCGGCTCCGCAGGAGTAGCCCCCATGATTTTCAACCCTGCATCGGAATTCACCGGAGACCTCTTATGATCGGAATTGTCGGAATTGTCATTATTTTCGTCATGGTGTTCGGCGGCTATTTGGCGGCTGGTGGGAAAATGACCATCATCATGAAATCCCTGCCGTTCGAGATGATGATGATCGGTGGCGCCGCGGTCGGCGCATTTATGATCAGCAATGACCTGAGCGCCGTGAAGCACACGATCAGGGATATGGCAAAAGTATTCAAAGGGCCGAAGTGGAAGCCCAATGACTACCGTGATCTACTGTGCCTGTTGTTTTCGCTGATCCGGATCGCCAAGGCCAACCCGGTCGAGGTTGAACAGCATATCGAAGACCCCGAAAACTCGCCTCTGTTTTCGACTTATCCGAAAATTCAGGCCGACAAAGAAGCCGTCGACTTGATCTGCGACACGATGCGGGCTGCCTCTTTGAATTATGACGATCCCCACCAGGTCGAAGAGGTGCTGGAAAAGCGGATGGAGGCGAATTTTCACCACGCGATGCACTCTAGCCACGCGCTACAGACTGTTGCTGACGGCCTGCCCGCACTTGGAATTGTTGCGGCAGTTCTGGGCGTTATCAAAACGATGGGATCGATTGATCAACCCCCAGAAGTGTTGGGAAAGCTGATCGGTGGCGCTTTGGTCGGGACGTTCCTGGGGGTCTTTCTGGCTTATGGGCTGGTCGGCCCATTTGCAGGAAAACTCAAATCCGTGGTGGAGGAAGACAATCATTTCTATCAGTTGATCAAAGAGGTTCTGGTTGCCAACCTGCACAACCACAACCCTGCCATGTGCATCGAAGTCGGACGGCAGAACACTCCCACCCATAACAGGCCGGGTTTCTCAGAACTTGAAGAGGCCTTGAAAGAGCTAAAGCAGGCAGCGGCATGATCCGATACGCCCTAATGGTTTCAGCGGCGCTTACGGCCGCTGGACAGGCTGGCGCGCGCGACATTTCTGTGCGATCGGGCGAGCATGACGGATATACGCGTCTTGTTGTGCAGGTGCCCCCGGGTACGGAATGGGGTCTGAAGCAAACGAAGAATGGCGCAAGACTCAACGTGGCGCTTCCTGATGCCGAATTTCAAACCGGAGCGGTATTTCAGCGGCTGTCGCAGAACCGTCTGTCTGCGATCTCACAGACCAACCCGGGTGATGCGTTAGAGATGGAATTCGGCTGCGACTGCTTTGCCACCGCATTTCTGCATCAAAACACGATGATCGTTGTGGATATTGCGCCGGGGGCAGCCCTTCCACCGATCAGCAGCGACATTCCACCCCCAACGCTGCCCAAAGCCGCTGTGGTAAACGCCCCGCTGCCCGGGCCACAGGCGCTTGATCCTCTGGTATTGCCGCTTTTGAATCTCAATGCGCAGGTGTTTGAGGACCAGCTATCGACGCGATTTTTGCAGGGCGCTGACCGAGATCTGGTTGATCTTGAACTATCTCAGATTGGGCCCAGGAACTCGAATGGCAATCAATCGCTCGACATGCCACCGCGTATGGACCTGAACATCGCAGTTACGTCGGTACTGGACGATCTGGATGGCTTGCTGGGACCATCCATTCCACAACTGGAGAAGAAACCAGCCTGCATTTCCAGCGCCGAGCTAGGTTTTGACAGCTGGTCCGATGAGCGCCTGTTCCCCGAACAGGTGGCAGAGCTGCGCACTGGCCTTTTTCAGGAGTTTGATCACCTTGACAAAGAACGAGCTATGAAGCTTGCCAAGCTCTATGCGTATTTCGGCTTCGGTGCCGAGGCGGTTCGCAGCCTTGACTGGATGGGTGAAGAGACGCCGGAAACGAACCGGATTTCTGCGATTGCCGCTGTTCTGGACGACCGGCCACTGAAAGGGTCAAATCCATTCCGCGACCTACAGCGTTGCGAAAGTGACGCCGCAATCTGGGCCGCTCTGACCGAGGGTAAGCTCGCCGAAGATGCCCAGATAAGGGTTATGGAACATTCCTTTGCGCGACTACCGGATCATCTGCGCCGGCAAGTCGGACCTATGCTGTCCGACATTTTCGTTGCAGCCCAAAAACTTGAAGCCGCGCGGCGCGTCTTGCGGGCTGTTAATCGCATCGAAACCAAACCCAGCCCCGGCGCGATTCAGGCCGAGGCCGGTGTTGCAAAGGCCGAAGGCGATCAGGAGAAATCCGAAACCTTGCTGAAAGACGTGGTGGGCAGCTCGGAAGCAGGGCTCGAAGCGCCTCTGGCGCTGGCGCGACTGATTGAACAGCGGTGGGCGGAACGCGGGTCAGCCTCCGCCCGGGAGCTCGAACTTGCCGCATCTTATACGGTCGAATTGCGCCGATCTGAGAGCGGCCCACTTATGCAACGGACATATGCGCTGGCGCTGAGTTTGGGCCAAGAGTTCGACCAGTCTTTTGATCTGTTAGAAGATATTCCGAATTCAGCTGAAACGCTGGACCGGGCCGTTCAAGTACTGACTGCGCGCGCCGACGACGATACCTTTTTGCGGCGCATCTTCAACCTGCCCGAACCGATGGCACAATCGCTGACAACCGAAACCGCAATCTCCATTGCCGAAAGGTTGGCATCGCTGGGGTTTGCCCGTCCAACGTTATTTTGGTCCAACCGACCTCAGGACACTATCAGGCGAAAGGACCGAGCCCTTTTGCGCGCGCAGGCCGCATTGTTGTCCGGCCAGCCACACAAAGCCTTGCTGGAGTTAGGGGATGACCCCTCGGACAAGGCCATGTCACTGCGGGCGCAGGCCGATCTGGATATAGGTGAGTTTGAAAATGCAGGGCGGGTATTGTTGCAGTTTGACAGGGTGAACGAAGCAGAAAGATTGTTCTGGCTTTCTGATATGGAAGACGTCCCGCAGCCTGAGGCCGACCAAAAATTTGGACAGGTCAGGCGGGCGACTCTGGCATTGGCAGAACCTGTAACCAGGATTGAAGAACGACCATTGGCGGATGCAACTGCCCTGCTTGAAAACAGCACCAACGCCCGAGAGAAAATCGCTCAGCTTCTCGCACTTGTGAGGGCAGACTGAAACGTCTGGGCAAAACTCAGGGTGGCCACCCAGTCAGGGCTGATCTCCTGACGAACCGCGGCATCCAATGCTCTGTTCCAGAGGGAAAACCCCATGAACAGAGCCTGAATTGGTGGGTTTAGTCAGTAAGGTGCCTCGACGTCATTCATCGAGACATAAACCGTTTTCATCTCGCTGAAATGATTGATTGCCAATTTCGAGTTTTCCCGCCCGACCCCAGACATTTTTGACCCGCCAAACGGGGCTTCAACCGGTGCGAGGTTGTAAGTGTTGATATAGCAGGTGCCCGCCTCGAACGCGGCCGCGATACGATGGGCTCGGGTCAGATCTTTGGTGAACACACCGGCTGCCAGACCGAATTCGGTGTTATTGGCGCGGGCCATCACCTCTTCCTCGGTTTCGAAATCCAACACTGACATAACCGGGCCGAAGATTTCCTCGCGCGCGATGGCCATTTCATCGGTCACATCGGCAAAGACGGCGGGCTGAATGTAGAACCCGTCGCCTTCGATACGCGCACCGCCATAGACCAAACGGGCACCTTCTGCCTTGCCTTTTTCAACATAACCCAGAGCGATATTCATCTGGTTTTCGCTAACCATCGGACCGAAATTAACCTCTTCATCCATCGGGTCGCCGATTTTCACATTCGCCAGACGCTGGGACAGGCGATCGAGGAAGGCTTCTTTGATGCCTTTGTGTACAAAAACGCGGGTGCCGTTGGAACAGACCTGACCCGAGGAGTAGAAATTCCCCAAAATGGCGCCAGACACGGCGTTTTCGATATCTGCATCGTCGAACACGATTATGGGGGACTTGCCGCCCAGTTCCATCGTGACATGCTTCATGCCATCGGCTGCTGCGGCATAAACCTTGCGCCCTGTCGGTACCGATCCGGTCAGCGAGACCTTGGCAACACGGGTGTCCGTCACAAGTGATGCGCCCACATCGCCATAACCCTGAATTACGTTATAGACACCCTTTGGTGCCCCGGCCTCGACCAGGATTTCGGCCACTTGCAGAGCAGACAAGGGCGTGGTCTCGGAAGGCTTGAATACCATCGTGTTGCCGCAGGCCAAAGCAGGCGCGCCTTTCCAGCAGGCAATCTGGGTTGGATAGTTCCACGCGCCGATTCCGACGCAAACCCCAAGCGCCTCACGGATCGTATAGACGAAATCCCCACCACCCAGCGGGATATGCTCGCCGGTCAGCGAGGCCGCCAAACCTCCGAAATACTCCAACGCATCGGCCCCGCTAGTAGCGTCGGCAACCAAAGTTTCCTGCAGCGGTTTTCCAGTATCGTGGGTTTCGATGATCGACAGATCACGATTGCGTTCGCGCATGATGTCCGCGGCGCGGCGCAGAACACGGCCCCTTTCGGTCCCAGACATCGCGGCCCAGTCTGCCTGTGCCGATTTTGCACTGTTTAGAGCCTGATCTATGATCTGCGGAGTAGCAGAATGCAGCCGTGCGATCACTTCCCCTGTTGCGGGGTAGATCACGTCTATGGGTGCTCCGGTCGTGTCGTCGACATATTCACCGTTGATGAAATGGCTCGCCTTGGGCTGAAATCTCATTGTGGGGATTCCCTGATCAGAAGCTGTTTCCTCCGCGTTTATATTTTATTGACTCAGCAGTCAATAAAACTGATCCAGAGCGATTTCCTGCCAATTCCAACAGGCCACGGCTTGAAATTTTCGGTTAATGTTCTATTTATGTTCTACATAGTCAGAGGATCAACCGATGGCCCATTCATTGCGAAACGCCGCCCCGCACGGCCCGACAAACGACTATCACCTGCTGCCCGCCACCGATCGGCAGATACGCTATGCCCGCGCCATCGCGGAGCAAACTGCTCTTGAGATTCCGGTCGAGGCGCAGCGCGACCGTCAGTCCATGTCTGCCTGGATTTCCAAACACAAACCTGATGATCCCTCACCATTTGCAAATTACCCGACCGGCAAGCAGGTTGCCTTTGCCGAACGTATCTCGCGCAGCAAACGCCGCCCAATCCCGTCGGAGTGCTTTCGCGACAAACAGATGATGTCGCGTTGGATAGATCAAAACAAATAGACGAAATCAGAGCCTAATCCGGACTATGATTGCGGGCATACAACGCCACCGCCGCCGCGACGAACAGGCCCAGTAGGATATAGCCGGTCACCGCCTCGGCCACGGCCAGGGCGCGGCACAGCCCGGTTGGGGACATATCGCCGTACCCAACGGTGGTGAATGTAACATAAGAAAAATACAGGATATCAGCGGGCCCTTGCGCCCCGATGACGCAATTATCCTGGTACCCGAATGCGCCATAGGCAGCGGCGAACAGGAACGGAACGACCTGAATAAAGGACACACCCATCAAAAACAGAATGCGGCGCGGTGATTTCACCTGAGTCATATAGAACCAGGATTGAGACACCATCCACACAACCAGCCCCACAGAGGCGATCGTACCGATCGTGTCACCTGCAGTGCCCTCGCTCAGACGGGACAGACCGAACCATGCGAGGAAACTGGCAACCACCATTGCGGCTGCCGCCAGCAGCGTTGATTTCCATTCTTCCAAAGTCGTGGGTTTTCGGGACATGGAACCTCCAACGCGCTGAAATCTCCGGGATTATCCGGTGGACTGTCCTGCGTGGCAACCAGAATTCAGCAAATCAGTCTGCGCCCAGATGCTCCTGTCCCCGCTGACGTGCCAGCAGGATCTGTTTTTGACGTTCCCGGAACCGGGTTTTGTCGACCTCAGAGGTTTCCTCTATGCATTGATGGCAGGACACGCCGTGTTCGTATTCGGCACGTTTCACATCCTCGGGAAGGATCGGGCGACGGCAGCCATGGCACAGGTTGTGCGGCCCTTCGACCAGCCCATGCCCAACAGATACGCGGTTGTCGAACACAAAGCATTCGCCCTGCCAGGTGCTGTTCTCGACGGGCATTTCCTCGAGGTATCGCAAGATGCCACCTTTCAGGTGATAGACATCCTCGACCCCCTGACCCAACAGGTAATTGGTGGATTTCTCACACCGGATGCCACCCGTGCAAAACATCGCCACACGCTTATTGTGGAACCGGTCCTTGTTTTCTTCCCACCAAGTGGGGAATTCACGAAAACTGCTTGTTTCAGGGTCTAACGCGCCCTCAAACGTACCGATTGCCACCTCGTAATCATTTCGGGTGTCGATCACCACCACATCATCCGAGCGGATCAGATCATTCCAGTCTTCGGGCTCGACATAATTGCCGACACGGGCGCGCGGATCGATATCCGGTTGGCCCATGGTCACGATCTCTTTTTTCAGGCGTACCTTGATCTTGCCAAATGGCGGTTGGTCAGACGTGGCCTCTTTCCACTCCAGATCAGCACAGCCGGGCAGCGCACGGATATGGGCCAAAACCGCGTCAATGCCAGCGCGGGGTCCGGCAATAGTGCCATTGATCCCTTCCTGTGCCAGCAAGAGCGTCCCTTTGACCGATTGCGCGTGGCACAGCTCAAGCAAGGGCGCACGAAGGGCTTCGTGGTTGGCGAAACGGGTGAAATGATAGAGAGCAGCGATCGTATACATGCGCGCGGTCTAAACCCGCGCGGACAGAGTCGCAAGAGACCGGATTGACGCCCCTTGTCGCGCCCACTACCGATAACGCAACCCAAGGAGGTCCCCATGACCCATGCCCTTATTGTGATCGATGTTCAGAACGATTTCTGTCCCGGCGGTGCGTTGGCGGTTCCCGGCGGGGATGAGATCGTGGCTCCGATCAACGCGATGATGCCAGATTTTGACACGGTGATCCTGACTCAAGACTGGCACCCTGCGGGGCATTCGTCCTTTGCCAGCAGCCATGCGAGCAAAAACCCCTATGACATGACCGAGATGCCTTATGGGCCTCAGGTTTTGTGGCCAGATCACTGTGTGCAGGGAACAAATGGGGCAGCATTTCATGCGAACCTGCGTACGGATGGCGATCTGATCCTGCGCAAAGGGTTCCGCAGCAACATCGATAGCTATTCGGCGTTCTTTGAGAACGACCAGACCACGCCCACCGGGTTGGAAGGGTATCTGCGCACCCGTGAAATCGAGAGACTGACACTCGTCGGGCTGGCCACGGATTTCTGCGTCTACTACTCTGCGGTTGACGCAGCGCGGCTGGGTTTCGACGTGTCAGTTCAGATGAGAGCCTGCCGGGCAATTAACCTGGATGGGTCATTGGCCTCGGCAGAGACCGCGATGAAAGATGCTGGCGTTCGGCTGATTTAAGGGGTTGCCCCCGCAGCCGCCAGATACTTGAGCAGCGCAAAGATAATCACCGCCAACCCCAAAGCAAACCCAACCCGGCCTGGTACAGTTCGGCGCTTTGGTCCGACCGATTCCGCCTGCTGTGGCCTGGGTTTCCACATCGGAACCTCTTTGGGCAACCCGGCGCGCGGCTTGGCGGCTTTTACATCGTTCATGAACTTCAGGAAATCAAACTCGCCGCAATATTCGCCTTTGACTCCCGTCGTCCGGATATTGTGAAACAAGGCTCGCAGAATGCGATCCCTGTCCGCCGTATCCTGTGGACGGTAATATCCATGGGTAATCTCGCTGCGCGTCGAATCCAGACCAAAACCGGCATCATGAAAAATTTTGCGTATTTTGGGTGACGCTGCCCGCAATGCATCGGCTGTTTTCACATTCCGAAACAGCGCACGCACCTTGCGTCCGTTTTGCGCCCCTGACGGGGTCGTCTCCGGATCGTTTTCCCCCGAAGCGATCGTTACAATATCAAAGTCGTACTCGAGAACCATTCACTAACTAAACCTCGACTATCCATCCCCCTCTTTCCACTAACCGGTGAAAAGACCCCACAATATGCTCGCATTGTGACTTGACCTTGTCATTGTCATCAATTTAGCGACTCTTGCCATTCCACGCACCTATTGATCTAACAACGGAAATCGCAGGAGTTCCCAATGGTCGATATTGCGACGCGAGTATACAATCACAAATGGAAGATTGACCCGATTGTCCGGTCTTTAATCGACACAGACTTCTACAAACTGCTGATGTGCCAGTCAGTGTTTCGAAATAAGCCCCAAACGGATGTGGTGTTTTCACTTATTAACCGGTCGAATCACATTCCATTGGCTGAATTGATTGATGAGGGAGAGCTGCGCGAACAGCTGGACCACATTCGGTCACTCAGCCTGAGCCGGGGGGAAAGCACTTGGCTGCGCGGCAATACCTTTTATGGCAAACGTCAGATGTTCCGTTCGGATTTCATGGGGTGGTTCGAGAACCTGCGACTGCCGCCCTACCACCTTGAACGCAAAGGTGATCAGTACGAATTGACCTTTGAAGGCAAATGGCACGAGGTCATGCTGTGGGAAATTCCCGCATTGGCAGTCCTGATGGAGCTGCGATCCCGCTCGGTGCTGAATGCGATGCGGCGGTTCGAGCTACAAATTCTCTATGCTCGTGCGATGACCCGTGTATGGGAGAAAATCGAACACTTACGAGGGATTCAGGGGCTGGGCATCGCCGATTTCGGCACTAGGCGGCGGCATTCCTTTCTATGGCAGGACTGGTGCGTCCAAGCCATGATCGAAGGTCTGGGCCCTGCATTTACCGGCACCTCGAACTGCCTGATCGCCATGCGGCGCGAGGTCGAGGCCATCGGCACCAATGCCCACGAGTTGCCCATGGTTTACTCTGCGCTGGCTGATACTGATGAGAAACTGGCGCAGGCACCCTATGATGTGCTTAGCGATTGGCACGAGGAACATGACGGCAACCTACGGATCATCCTGCCTGATACCTATGGCACCAAGGGTTTTCTGGACGACGCGCCAGATTGGTTGGCGGGATGGACCGGCATCAGAATCGACAGCGGTGATCCGGCAACCGGTGCAGAAACTGCGATCAAATGGTGGCAATCGCGCGGTGAGGATCCCAAACAGAAACGCGTGATCTTTTCTGACGGTCTGGATGTCGGCAAAATCCGCGAACTGCAAAGTCAGTTTGCAGGCCGCACCAAAGTATCCTTCGGCTGGGGCACGCTGCTGACCAATGATTTCAGAGGGCTGGTTCCCGATGACGCGCTGGCACCCTTCTCGTTGGTCTGCAAGGCGGTTTCGGCCAATGGTCGCCCGACGGTCAAACTGTCGGACAACCCGGAAAAAGCGATGGGTCCGGCAGATCAGATTGAGCGCTACAAACGTGTCTTCGGCGTCGGGGTGCAACAGCCAATCGAGGTCATCGTTTAGGCCCTAACCATGGAACGCAGCTACCGTTTTCACCTGTGAGAACCCGTACAACGCTTCGAACCCTTTTTCGCGACCATGGCCAGATTTCCCGACACCGCCAAAGGGCAGCTCCACACCGCCGCCAGCGCCGTAATTGTTGATAAACACCTGCCCCGACCGCAACTTCTTTGCCAGCCGCATCTGCCGCGCGCCATCGCGTGTCCAAATGCTGGCAACCAGCCCGTAATCGGTGGAGTTGGCGATCTGCAGGGCCTCTTCCTCGGTCTCAAAGGGGATCAGCACTTGGACTGGGCCGAAAATCTCATCCTGTGCCAAAACATGATCAGGGGGTACGTCGGCAAACAGGGTCGGTTGCACATAGGCGCCAGACTCGGGTGCGTGGCCAACAATCGGCCCCTGGCCCACGATATTCAGATCTGCGCCTTTGTCGATAAATCCAGTCACGATGTCCTTCTGGCGCGCTGAAATCAGGGGCCCCAGGCGCAAATCTTCGGACGCGGGCCCAACGGTCAACTCGGAATAGGCCGAGGCCATGCGCGATTTGACCTGCTCATACACTCCGCGTTGCACCAGAACGCGGGAGGAGGCCGAACAGGTCTGCCCTGCGTTCTGAACGCCCGCATTCACCAGAAATGGCAGGGCCGCATCCAGATCTGCATCGTCGAACACCAGCTGCGGGGATTTCCCGCCCAGCTCCAGCGTCACTGGCACCACGTTATGCCCAGCGGCCTGTTGCACCAACGCGCCGGTGGCAACGGAGCCGGTGAAGGACACATGCTGAATCCCCGGATGCGCCGACAGCGCCGCCCCGGCCTCGGCCCCCAGCCCCGGAACCACGTTCAAAGCGCCTGCCGGCAACCCAGCCTGCTGCGCCAGATGGGCAAAGGCAAGCGCGGTCAAACAGGCCTCTTCCGCTGGTTTCAGCACACAGGCATTGCCCATTGCCAAAGCCGCCCCGACAGAACGGCCGATGATCTGCATAGGATAATTCCACGGCACAATGTGGCCCGTCACACCATGCGGTTCGCGCAGCGTGTAGACGGTATAGCCATCCAGATAAGGGATTGTCTCGCCCATCACCTTATCCGCCGCGCCTCCGTAAAACTCACAATACCGCGCCAGTGCCACCGCATCGGCGCGCGCCTGTGTCAGGGGTTTGCCGACATCCATCGCCTCCAACGCGGCCAGATCATCGACACGCTCCAGCACCATCTGACCCAACCGGGTCAGAATGCGCCCGCGCTCTAACGCGGATTTGCGGCCCCAGTCCCCATCCAACGCTTTTTGGGCCGCGGCCACGGCTGCGTCGATGTCACCGGCATCTCCGCGCGCGATCCGGCAAAGTTCAGATCCGTCCGAGGGGTTGATCAGCGGCAGATCGGCCTGCGAGGCAGGGCGCTGCCATGCACCGCCAATCAGGCACAAGCTGGGATCGAACCACAGGGGATTGGTCATGTCAGGCTCCATTTCGTCTCTAACATTGAAGTTTACGCCACATCCTGACCGATATCCGACAGGATAGGTGCAGCGGCAATCAGGGTTTGGGTATAAACGTGCTGCGGGTTGGAAAAGACCTGTTCGGTCTCACCCTGTTCGACAATCTGCCCCGCCTGCATCACCAAAACCCGGTCGGTAATGGTGCGCACGACGCTTAGATCGTGGCTGATGAACAGATAAGTCAGGTCATAGGCGGCGCAGAGCTCGGCCAGCAGATCAAGGATCTGCGCTCGGACAGAAACATCAAGGGCCGAGACCGCCTCGTCAAACAAGATCAGTTCGGGCCGGATGATCAGGGCACGGGCGATGGCGATACGCTGCCTCTGCCCGCCCGAGAATTCGTGAATGTACCGACCCGCGTCATCGGGGCTGAGACCTACGGCTGTCAGAATCTCGACGATCCGATCCTGCCGCTCGGACCCGGTTGGGGGATGTTCGAGCAGGTGAAACGGCTCGGTGATCAGGCGCGTGACCCGGTGTCGGGGGTTGAAGCTGCCATAGGGGTCCTGGAACACAACCTGCATCTTACGCCGGACGGCCAGATTGGGATTGTGCCCGGTGAATACTGGTTGCCCGTCCAGCAGAATCTGGCCGCTCTGCACCTCTTCCAGCCCCAGGATAGCCCGTGTTAGGGTCGATTTTCCGCACCCGGACTCTCCGACCAGGCCCAAGCGCTCGCCTTTGTTCAGTGTAAAACTGACCCCAGCCACAGCCCTGTGGTGTCGCGGCGCATCAAACAAGCCCTTTCGGGGCAAACGGTAATCCCGGACCACCTGTGCAACCTCAAGCAAAGGCTGTGCCGGTTTGAGTTCCGGCAGGTCGACCTGATGGCCCGAAGCCCGGAACAGCATGCGTGTATAGGGGTGCTGCATGTTCCGCAGCAAGGGTTCGGTGGCGCCGGCCTCGACGACTTCGCCATAGCGCATGACGATGATCCGGTCGGCCATATCGGCCACAACCGCCAGATCATGGGTGATCATTAGCAATCCCATGTCGTATTCGCGCACCAACCCCGTGAGCAGGTCTAGAATCTGCGCCTGCGTAGTGACGTCCAGCGCCGTCGTAGGTTCGTCCGCGATCAACAACCTTGGGCGCAACGCGATGGCCATGGCGATCACCACGCGCTGACGCTGACCACCGGACAGCTCATGCGGGTACCGGGACAGAGGGAACCTTTCGGGCGGAAGGCCGACGCGCGTCAGCACTTCTTCGGCACGGGACCGGGCCTGTGCAGTAGGCATGGCTTTGTGGATCAGGATTGTCTCCATCACCTGATCCCCGATGGTTTTGACCGGGTTGAGCGCGGTCATGGGTTCCTGAAACACCATCCCGACCGAGGCGCCACGCAGGGCGCACATCTCATCCTCGGAACAGTTCAGCAGGTCCAGCCCGTCCAACCGGATCGCGCCCGCGGCATCCGCACCGTTTGGCAGCAGTTGCATCACCGCCAACGCCGTCATGGACTTGCCCGAACCGCTTTCACCGGTGACGGCGACGATCTCACCCGACGCAACAGACAGGCTAACCTGTTTGAGGATCTCCATGCCATGAATCGACAGGTTGAGATTTTCAATTTCCAGCAGGTTCATGCGCGCGCCACCCGTATTCGGGGGTCCAGCCAATCCCGCAAACCGTCGCCCAGCAGGTTCAGCCCCAAAACAGTGACAATGATTGCAAGCCCCGGAATCAGAGCCAAATGCGGGGCAAAACTGACCATCGTCTGCGCATCTGCCAACATCCGGCCCCAACTGGGCGTAGGCGGTTGCGCACCCAACCCGACATAGGACAGGCCTGCCTCGGCAAGAATGCCAAGGCTGAACTGGATGGTGCCCTGTACGATCAGCAAGTTCGCCACATTCGGCAGGATGTGTTCCGCCGATATCCGCGCCGCGCCCTTGCCCGAGACCCGGGCGGCCAGGATGAACTCTCGCTCCCACAGGGACAGTGCAGCGCCACGGGTGATACGGGCAAAGACCGGAATGTTGAAGATACCGATGGCAATGATGGCGTTGACCGCCCCAGCACCGAAAACGGCAGTGATCAGGATGGCGATGACCAACGACGGGAAAGCAAAAACCAGATCGTTGCCGCGCATGATCACCTCATCCAGCCACGTGCCTTTGCGCGCCGCTGCCGCCAGACCAAGTGGCACGCCCAATGTCATGCCGATCCCCACCGCCACCAAGGCCACAGCGATTGAAGTGCGCGCACCCACCATGATCATTGAGAACATGTCCCGCCCAAAATGATCGGTGCCAAACCAGTGCTGCGCGTTGGGTGGTTGCAGCTTGGCGGGAATATTCAGCGCGGCGTGCGCATAGGGCGTCCAGACAAAGGAAAGTGCCGCCGCCAAGACCACCAGCGAGGAGAGTACTGCACCAAGGATGAGGTTGCGGCTCATGTCCTGCTCCTCAGACGGGGGTCAACGGCGGCGTAGGCGAGATCAACTAGAAAATTCACCGTGATCACTGCAAAAACCAGCAGCATGACCACCGATTCCACCACGATCAGATCGCGGGCCGAGATTGCCTGAAACACCAACCGCCCGAGGCCGGGCAGGTAAAACACCTGTTCGATAATGATGGACCCGGCCAGAAGAAAGGAAAACTGCAGCCCTATGATAGTCAGCACCGGGATCAGCGCATTGCGCACCCCGTGACGCCACAGCGCCTGTCGGCGGGACAGGCCCTTGGCCCGTGCGGTGCGCATGAAATCCTCACCCAGAATATCCAGCAGGGCCGACCGCATGACCCTTGCAAGAATCGCCGCCTGTGGCAGGGCCAGCGCTATGGCTGGCAGGGTCAGCGAGTGTAGACCGGTCCAAAACCCGTCGTCCCAGCCTCCGAACCCTCCAGCGTTGAACCAGCGCAGATTGATGGCAAAGACCAGCACCAGCATCATTGCAAACCAGAAATTTGGCACGGCGATGCCGAGCTGTGTGGCCCCCATGACCGCCACATCGCCGGGCCGCCCTCGGCGCGCAGCAGCGTAAATCCCTGCGGGAAAGGCGATCAGGGTTGAAAGGGTCAGCGCATAAAGCGCCAGCGGCAGCGACACCCAAAGTCGGTCCGCAATCATCTGCGACACCGGCGTGCGATAGGTGTATGAGGTGCCGAAATCCCCGACCAGCATTCCGCTGACCCAGTTGAAATAGCGCTGCGGTTTGGACACATCCAACCCCAGCTCGGCCCGCAGCGCGGCCAGCGTGTCGGCCTGCGCGTTGACGCCAAGCATGAAGGATGCCGGATCGCCCGGCGCGACCTCGATCACTGCAAAAATGACCACCGAGGCGATAGCCAGGCTGATCACCAGCGAAATCAGACGTTTGAGGGCATAGCGTAGCATTACAAACAGGTTACGGGTGCGAGCCGCGCCTACGCAACAGCTACTTGTAGGACTGCTGCTCTTGCCGGACCAAATCGGTCGCGCAGGTCGAAAGCTTCGCCGAGGGTGCGCTGTCCACCAGCGTTTCCAGATTTGTCTCGGTCCGGGCCAGTGCCGCCCGACGAAGGACCATCAGGCGCGCGCGAGGACTGTCCAGAAACTGCTCCTGCGGGATGAGCGTTTCCAGCGGGCTGTCGATGCGGATGACCTCGAAATAGCCGCCAAACAGGGCAAGGAAGGCAAAGGCGCAGTTTGGTGCCTCGGCCCCGCATTGGTCAGAACAGAGCTGCGCGATGGGGCGGGTCGACTGGGATGTCATCAACCAGTTTTCCACCGCCGGGCGCCAGCTATTGTCCACAGACAGATCGCCATATCCCAGCCCCAGGGCCAGCAACCCCGCCATGCCCAGCGCCTGATCGGAATTCATGTCAACTGGATCAGGCTGAATGTGGCGCAGCGCTGCCAGACCGTCGCCGCGCGGCTCGGGATCGACCGTCAGATAACTCAGATAAGGTTTGAGGTCCTGCATCAGCTGCCCATCCGCCAACAGATCGCCGCGCATTTCTGGATCGCCATAGAGCGCCACAATTCGCGTCGGGTAGTCCGTAGCTTGATGTTCTCCCAACGCATTGAGCTGTGCAATCAGCTTCGGGTCTGGTGTGGGGCGTTTGGCATCCAACAGCGCTTGGGCAAGCTCATTTCCACCTTTCGCCTCGACCAACAGCCAGGATCGGCCAAAGGCCGTCAGGTCTTTTTGACGAAACAGCTTGCGCGAACCCTTTCGGCCCAGCGATTGGCGGAACGGAGATGGTCCAAGATCGGCGGTTTCAATTCGCCCCAACAGCAGACGAGCCTGCGCGTTGCCATCAGCCGCCAGATCCGCCAGCAGTGGCAGAGCGCGTTCATCATCGCCCTCCAGCCACAGTATCACCGCCTGTTCAAGCGGCGTATCCCCTTTGGCGACCGGCGCAATCACGGCTAAAACCGCAATCATCAACGCAACGAGGGTTGATCTTCTCATGCGCCGGTCTCCTCTCTGGAACTGGTCTTATTCCGCCCAACTGATGGCGGTCAGGTCGATGGCCGCTGTGGGTGCGTTTTCCCAAAGTCCCTGAACGCCAGCCTTGGCAACGCCAAGCTTGGCCAGCTGGAACAGATACCCGTTGACGTAATCATTTGCGATCAGACGCTGCGCTTCGCCCAACAGGCGGGTACGCTCATCAGGGTCGGTGGTGGCGTTCAACGTCTCCATCAGCGTCTGAAAGTCGATGCTGTCATACTGGAAATAATAGTCGGGCCGCGCATAGATGCCGATATCCATCGGCTCGGTATGGCTGACGATAGTCAGACCAAAATCCTTGCCCTTGAACACCGATTCCAGCCACTGCGCCCATTCGACATTGATGATTTCAGCCTCAATCCCGACCTCGGCCAGTTGTGCGGCGATGATCTCGCCTCCGCGGCGAGCGTAAGAAGGCGGCGGCAGGTGCAGAGTGGTCTTGAACCCTTCGGCATAGCCCGCATCGGCCAGCAACTGCGCGGCCTTCTTGGGGTCATACGCCGAATTGCCGGTCAGATCGACATAGGCGGGGTTGTGCGGGGCAAAATGCGTTCCGATGGGCGTGCCATAGCCGAACATCGCGCCGTCAATAATTGCCTGACGGTCGATGGCATGGGCCAGCGCCTGCCGCACCCGGATGTCGTCAAAGGGCGGCTGCTTGTTGTTGGTGGACAGAATCGTCTCACCCTCGGTCGAGCCGACAAGCACCTGAAAGCGCGGATCAGCCTCGAACTGCGGCATGTTCTCAGGCGCCGGGAAAATGTCGAACACATCAACATCCTCGGCCATCATGGCGGCAAAGGCGGCGGTCGGGTCCGAGATGAACTTGAATGTAGCAGACTCTAACGCGGGCTGATCACCCCAATAGTCGGGGTTTCGCGTCAGCGTGATGCTGTCCCCCTGCACCCAGTCCCCAAAGGCAAACGCGCCGGTGCCGACCGGGTTGGTCTTGATCGTCTCTATGCTTTCGGGGGCGACAATCACCGCATCCCCCCAGGCCATATTGAACAGGAAATTCCCGTTTGGTCCTGACAGGGTGACCCTGACGGTCAGCGGATCCACGACCTCTACGCTTTCGATCCCGGCAAACAGGGCTTTTTGTGCATTGGCGCTGTCTTCAGCGCGGGCCCGGTCAAGGCTGAATTTGACGTCCTCGGCATCCATGGTGGTGCCATCGTGGAAGGTCACACCATCGCGTAGCTTAAAGGTATAGACGGTGCCGTCGTCTGATATCTCCCAGCTTTCCGCCAGCCCGGGCACGACCGATCCGTCGCCCATGAACCGGGTCAGACCTTCGAAGATATTGGTATAGACAACCGAATCGATGGCCTGTGCCGCAGCGCTGGTCGGGTCCAGATGCGGCGGCTCAAGCTGCATTGCGATGGTGATGTCGGATTTGGCCAGGGCTTGGGTGGCTATCAAACTGGCTCCAATCGCCAGCGCCGATGCAAAAGACCGAAACATCTGCTTTGTCATATCGTTGTCTCCCCACTGAAACTGTGTGGTCCTGCATGTCGCGGACCGGTCTGCGGACCAATGTCCCTTTAAACCTTAGGTCAATCAAGGAAATGTTCGCGCAACCGGGCTATCTTTGGCCCGGTCCAATCTGCTATGCCGCACCGCAACATGAACCGCGAGGAGCGAGCATGAGCGCCACCGCCCGCAAAAGAGCCCCGAATGCCGTGGATATTCGCTCCCGAAAAGGTGGCGAGCCACTGGTCAGTCTGACCGCATATACAACTCCGATGGCCCGACTGATGGATGATCATTGCGACTTTGTTCTGGTCGGTGACAGTGTCGGCATGGTGCTACACGGGTTGGAATCCACCCTTGGCGTGACGATGGAGATGATGATCCTGCATGGTCAGGCTGTTGCTCGCGGGCTGGACAAGGCGATGATGGTCATCGACATGCCCTTTGCCAGTTACGAGGAAAGCCCCTCACAGGCGTTCCGCAATGCCGCCCGCCTGATGGCGGAAACCGGTGCCGGTGCGATCAAGCTAGAGGGCGGGGTCGAAATGGCCGAAACCATCCGCTTTCTGGTCAAGCGCGGCATCCCGGTGATGGCGCATATCGGCCTGACCCCGCAGTCGATCAACACGCTGGGCGGCTACAAGGTGCAGGGCCGTGATGATCAGGCACAGACGGTACTGGCCGATGCCCATGCCGTGGCTGATGCAGGCGCCTTTTCCCTTGTGTTAGAGAAGGTCCCGCAGAGTCTAGCCAACCAAATCACTGCCGAGGTCGCCATCCCTACTATCGGCATTGGCGCGTCCGCCGGATGTGACGGGCAAATACTGGTGGTGGACGACATGGTCGGCTTTTTCACCGCTTTCAAACCGAAATTCGTCAAACGATATGCCGAGCTGGGGCCACTGGCCGAGGCCGCCATCGCCGAGTACGCCGCCGAAGTGCGCGCACGCGCTTTCCCCGCCGATGAACATGTCTTTGCCAATCAGGCTCCGTCACAGGGCACAGTTAAATGACCGCTCCGATCCTGCGTCGCCTCTCCGATCTGCGCGCCTTGACCGCCAACTGGCGCAAGAATGGTGAGGCAATCGGCGTCGTCCCAACTATGGGCGCGTTGCATCCGGGGCATCTGTCTCTGGTTGAGGCGGCCAAAAATGGCACCGACCGAGTTATCGTGACGATTTTCGTGAACCCAACGCAGTTTAACAACCCCGAGGATCTGGCCAATTATCCGCGCACCGAAATCGAAGATGCTCAGAAACTGGCGCCCTATGGCGTTGATGCGATTTATGTGCCGGACCCGGACGAGATCTACCCGCAAGGCTTTGCCACCACCGTATCTGTAACTGGCCTGACAAATGTGATGGAGGGCGAATTCCGCCCCGGTCATTTCGATGGCGTCGCCACTGTGGTCGCCAAACTGTTCCTGCAAACCCAGGCAGACAGAGCCTATTTTGGGGAAAAAGACTATCAACAGCTGCTTGTCGTGCACCGCATGGCGCGTGATCTGGATATCCCGATCGAGGTGATCGGCTGCCCCACGGTGCGTGAACCTTCGGGTCTGGCCATGTCCTCACGCAATCAGCGCCTCTCGCCCGAGGGAATGGAGATTGCAGCGCACAAACACCGCATCATGCTGGATCTTGCCAACGCGCTAAAGAACGGCGCCCCGTTCGACACACTGGCAGCACAGGCCAGTACCGATCTTTTGGCCGCAGGTTTTACACAAGTGGAATATATCCAACTGCGCTGTGCGGAATCTCTGAACCCGCTGACACATGCCGACCGACCCGCCCGCCTGTTTGCAGCGGCCTGGGCGGATGGAGTGCGTCTAATCGACAATATTCCCGTCTGAACACTCTGGTACGCAACCGACTGTTTGCGCTAAAGTCTCGCAAAACCAAATGCGAAGGGGGGCGCAGGCGTGACCTATATTCTTGCCATTGATCAGGGCACCACATCATCACGGGCCATTCTGTTCGACGCGGACATGCAACGGGCAGGCACCGCGCAGCATGAATTCACGCAGCATTTCCCACAAGAAGGCTGGGTCGAACACGATCCCGAGGAAATCTGGGACAGCGTCCTACGTGTCTGCCGCGAGGTGATGCAGAGCGTTGGCGCAACCCCCGATCAGATTGCCAGTATCGGCATCACCAACCAGCGTGAAACAACCGTGGTCTGGGACAAGCAGACCGGCAAGCCGATTTACAATGCTATCGTCTGGCAGGATCGCCGCACCGCCGATATCTGCGCCCGCTACAAGCAGGCCGGTTGCGAGGATGACGTAACCCAGCAGACCGGGCTTTTGCTGGACCCGTATTTTTCGGGCACCAAAGTCAAATGGCTACTGGATAATGTCCCCGGCGCCCGCGACCGCGCCGAGGCAGGCGAGCTACTGTTCGGTACCATCGACAGTTTCCTGATCTGGCGCCTGACCGAAGGCCGCAACCATGTGACAGACGCCACCAACGCTGCCCGCACACTGCTGTTCGACATCCACAAAGGCTGTTGGAGCACCGAGATCTGCGATCTGTTGGATGTGCCCATGTCCATGCTGCCCGAGGTGCAGGATTGCGCCTCGGATTTCGGAAAAACGACTCTGATTGGGGGAAATATCCCGATTCTGGGTGTTGCAGGCGATCAGCAGGCCGCGACCATCGGGCAGGCCTGTTTCCAGCCCGGCATGATGAAATCGACCTATGGGACGGGGTGTTTTGCGCTGTTGAATACCGGGCCTCAGCCGGTCGCCTCGAAGAACCGCCTGCTGACAACGATTGCCTATCAGTTGGACGGACAAAGAACCTATGCCCTTGAGGGTTCGATCTTTGTCGCAGGCGCAGCAGTCCAATGGCTGCGCGATGCGCTGCAGATCATCGAAACCGCCCCGGAAAGTGGCGAGCTGGCGCAACAGGCCGACCCCAACCAGCATGTTGTGCTGGTGCCCGCGTTTACCGGATTGGGCGCGCCCTATTGGAAACCAGATTGTCGGGGCGCGGTCTTTGGCCTGACCCGCAATTCCGGGCGGGCAGAATTTGCCAAGGCAACACTGGAAAGCATCGCCTATCAGACCCGAGACCTTTGGCACGCCATGCAAGGCGACTGGGGCGCAGATACCGATGTCATCTTACGCGTCGACGGCGGTGCCAGCGCATCCGATTGGGCGATGCAAGGCCTGTCGGATTACCTCGGCGCCGAGGTCGACCGACCCGTGATGCAGGAAACCACCGCTCTGGGCGCGGCCTGGCTGGCCGGTATGCGCGCGGGCATCTACCCTGATCAACAGGAATTCGCGGAAACCTGGGCGCTGGATCGCCGGTTTGAACCCAAACTATCCGCAGAGGAACGCGACGCCGCCTATGACCGCTGGCAACGCGCTGTTCAGGCGGCCATGGCGTTCTGATCGGTGCCGCATTTGGGCTCTGCTTTGTTCAAGGTTGGGTTTTTTGGGGCCACCTGTGCGAACGGTGAATTTCTACGGCAAGTCAGTGCTGCGAGTTAGGCTGATGGTCAATGTCGGTAGAGCGGACAAACCAGCCGTTCGCTTCAGCGCCTGGATAGCATCGGTGCTCTGTTGTCTGATACCCTGTATTGGAGAGTCTCGCAATGAATGATGACGCAACAACTGTTCTCGAATGGACCTTCGAACCGAAGGACCTCTTCGAAGAGATTATTGATGTCGAGATACTGTCCGGTAGTGTACATATCGAACAAGGAGTTGCTCGCGGGCATTTCCTACCGTCTGAGTATGAACGAGGCATCGAGTTTCGAGATGAGGCTCATCGGAAGTTAGAGCCTAACTTCTTGGGCCAAGCCGTCGTTACAGGTAAGCAGTTCGTTCTGAACTCCGCACGATTGACCCGTGAATACCCCGACGGGCGTTCCGACCTAACCATCATCGCGGAAGTGGGCCACTTAAATCTGTCAACGTTCCCAACAAACGTAGACGTCATCATCCGTGGCAAGGACGGCAATGTCACTTTCGACACCCAAGCGGAGCGCTTCGCAGAACAGGCTCGGTTTCGAGCCAAGTTCGCCGACGCCTTACCACGTTTCCCCGAGATCAGGGCAATGGCCGAAAGCTTGAACAGGTCCTTCGAAGATGAGGCGAACTGCTTCGTTCATCTTTACGAAGTTCGGGATCGCATTCAGACCATTTTTGGTAATGCTAGGAAAGTGATGAGGGAGTTAAATGCCGAAGATGAATGGAAAACAATCGGCGAGCTATCCAATAATCCGAATAATGCTCTGGGCAGGCACCGTGGCAAGGGCACAGACCATAAGAAGCCTGATCAAGATGACTTGCGGAAAGGTCGGGATGCGACCAGGCGGTTGATTGTCGCCTACGTCGATCATATCAGCCGAAGCTAGAAACGCCCAAATGCGGGAGCATTGCACCCGCTGCAGCCGATTTACGCAGCATCGGCAGCTCGGGGCTCTAACCGGACATCTGCCGTACCTGTAGCCCCGGTAGCCTGATTGAGAACGCGAGGATCAAATCCATCTGACAACCGATAGTCGAGCGCCTTTAGCTGTGATCTTTCAGCAAGCGTTGCTTTTGCCGTGACCAGTCGCGCTTGGCCTGGGTTTCGCGTTTGTCGTGGTTTTTCTTACCCTTGGCGATGCCGATCTTAATCTTGGCCAGGCCCTTGTGGTTGAAATACAGGACCAACGGCACAAGCGTCATGCCTTTGCGTTGGGTCGCGTTCCACAGATTTGACAGCTCTTTGCGCGACACCAATAGCTTACGGCGACGACGTTCTTCGTGCTTAAAGACCTTGGCCTGTTCGTAGGGGGCGACATAGCTGTTGACCAACCACAGCTCTCCGTCGTCAACCGTGGCATAGCTTTCGGCGATGTTCGACCCGCCTGCCCGCAGGGATTTGACCTCGGACCCGTGCAGCATGATGCCGCACTCGATATCCTCTTCGATCGCGTAATCGAAACGGGCGCGCCGGTTTTCGGCGATGACTTTGTAATTCGGGTCTGTCTTCTGCTTGGCCATGACGGGTTGATTTATGCCCCTTGGGCGGACCTTGCAAGCAGGTGCATCAGGATTTGGCCGAGATAATCAGATCGGGGCCGAAAATCGTGTCGGCGTGGTTGTGCAGATAGATTTTCAGCCAAGGCGTAAACCGGTCAGGATGGCGCTGCACCTCGGCCAGCAGATCGTGGTAGTCGATCCAGCGGATATCCATCACTTCCTCGGGGTTCGGCTCGATCTTCAGTGGTCCTCGAACATGGGCCAGGAATACGTCTACCACCTCATGCTCGATCAGCGAATTGCCGACATCGGCGTGATATTCCAAACGGTGACGATATTCGGGATACAGCCCAGTGATCCCCAGTTCCTCTTGCAGGCGACGCACCGCACAGACCGAGGGCATCTCACCCCAGTCAGGATGGGTGCAGCAGGTATTCGCCCACAGGCCGGGCGTGTGGTATTTGCCCATCGCCCGGCGCTGCAGCAAAATCTCGGTGCCGCGCACAACAAAGACCGACACCGCTTTGTGCCGCAGACCCTTTTCATGGGCTTCAAGCTTTTCAACGGGGGTCAATTCACCATCAACCCAGGCCGGGATCATGATTCCCATTTGTCGTCTCCTGCTGCCGATCCGCCTGTGCGACCGGGAATTCCGGAATAGCTTTGGCCTGATAGGCTTGGCTGTGGTGCAAAGCGGGCAATGCACCACGCGATTCCAAACTGGCGTCTATTGATCCGGTTATCAACCGCACGAAAGGCCGCAGGGGCTGCGGCCTTTTCTGGTCTTACCGATTGCGTGGTTTCCCAGGTTATTCGCCCGAAACACTGACGATATAGGCGTAAACGTCCTCAGCACCCTTTTTCAGCTTGAAGGTCATTTTGGACTTGGCCGAGGTCTGATCCAGATAGGATTGCAGGAAGGCTTTGGGGTCCTGGGCATATTCGACAAAGGTTGCCTCGTCCCAGACCAAGCCGTTTTCACCGGCTTCGACAATGCTGTCACCGTATTTGAACCCTTCGACCGTCCCAGCAGTACGGCCTGCAACCCCATAGAGGTTCGGGCCGGTTTTTCCGCCCTTTACGATCACCTCGCCATCGGGATCAGCAATCAGATGGCAGGATTTGCATTTGTTGAAGGCTTTCTTGCCAGCTTCGGTGTCACCTTCAGCATAGACTGGAAGGGCCAGTAGGCCGGCAATTGCGGTCGCGAGGATACGATTCATAACTTTTGCTCCGATACGAATTGGCTGCACAGAAAGGACCTCTGGCGCGGCAGAGAGTCAACGCGCAGATTGCCGCGCGATGGCACTGTGTCACAGCCGGGATCGGGTCGTCCTTAACTTAAGTCATGTACGTCTGCCCAACAGGGCAGAAGATCGCCTGCACTGGGTGACGCCAGATAAATCGCACGGGCGATCGCCCGCGACAGGCAAACCGAGGCTGCATGCGCGATCATAGGCAGCACGCTTGGGTCAACAGCTTGACCGGAAGTGCTGATGCCGAAAACCAGATCACCATCTTGTGAAGTATGCGCAGGCACAATCGCGCGAGCGATGCCATCATGAGCTGTCACCGCCAGGCGGTGGCACTGTGTCTTGGTTAACGCGGCATCAGTTGCGACAATTGCAATGGCCGTGTTGGCCCGGTCTGGGTCAACCTGCCCCATAGCTAGAGCTTTGCGGCTTTGCTGAATCTGTGCTTGACCCGATGAGAGGTCTGGCCCCAGGCCGCCAAATTCGTTGTCGATCTCGAATGGCGCCGCCCAGAAGTGGCGATCCCCAGGTGTCGTGACGCTGCCAACCGGATTGGCTGCCACAAGCGCGCCTACAGTGATGCCGTCGTCCAGAACCAACGATGCAGAACCCAGGCCACCTTTTTGCATAGCCGCCAATGCGCCGGTTCCTGCCCCGACTGAACCGAGCGCAAAACGTTCTGCGGCAGCGTGGTAGGCTGCCTTTCCGAGAGCGCGGTATGGATTCTCGGACCAAGTTTTATCGCCGCCATTGAGTAAATCGAACAGAATTGCTCCCGGCACGATGGGCACAATCGCATTCCCGACAGCAAAGCCGCGCCCGTCGCCCCGCAAACCATCCGTAACCCCTGAGCAGGCGTCCAACCCGAAAGCCGAGCCACCAGACAGCGCGATCGCATCGATTTGATCAACGGTTTTGTCCGGTGCCAACAAGTCAGTTTCACGCGTGCCCGGCGCGCCCCCCATTACATGGACAGAAGCAACAAAGGGTTTGTCCGCCGTCAGAACAGTTGTGCCCGATTTCAACGCCTCGTCCTGCGCGTTGCCGACCTTCAGCCCTGGGACATCGGTGATCAGGTTTTTGGATCCGGGAGTCATCGAAACCTCTGACGTTGGGCAGGGAAGCGCGCCTCGGCGCGCTGCCTCTGGTGGAGATATTTTGAGCCAAATGAAGTCCGGATCAAATGCATCGGCCCCCGTCCACTTCGAGCGTGGTGCCCGTAATCATACTGGCTTCATCCGAGCACAGAAAGCAGGCGGCGTTGGCCATGTCTTCGGGAGTCGAGAAGCGACCCAATGGGATGGTCGACAGGAATTTGGCGCGAATCTCGGGGGTGTCTTCGCCCATGAAGGATTTCAGCAGCGGCGTTTCCCCAGCCACAGGGCAGATCGCGTTGACACGCACGCCGGACGGAGCAAGTTCTACCGCCATGGTCTTGGTTGCGGTGATCATCCAACCCTTGGACGCGTTATACCAGTTCAGGTTGGGGCGTGGGGACAGCCCGGCGGTTGAGGCGACGTTCAGGATCGCCCCGGTTCCGCGTGCCTTCATCATCGGCACAAAGGCGCGGGCAGTCAGATAGACGGATTTCATGTTCACGTTGAAGACACGGTCGAAATCCTCTTCGGAGACGTCCTCCAGCGGGGTCGGCAGATGGGTCACTCCGGCATTGTTGACCAGGATGTCGAGCCCGCCAAAGGCGTCGTGGGCGGTGCCCGCCATTTCCTGAACCGATGCCCTGCTGGCCACATCAACCTGCTGCGCGATGGCCTGCGCGCCCAGCGTTTCTGCCATTTCGCGGGCCGCAGCGCCGTTGATATCCGCGATCATAACGCGTGCGCCCTCTGCAATGAACTTCTGTGCGATACCGGCCCCGAACCCGGACGCGCCGCCGGTTACGATTGCGGTTTTTCCCTCCAACCTCATGGCTTTGCCTCCTTGTCGCCTGTCAGGGCAGAGTAGCAAGGCGCAAAGAAGTTACCAGATCAATCTTCGTCGACCCTGCCGCGCAGAGATTTGACATCCGAACGGGCCTTTTTGGCGGCCAATCGACGTTTGACCGAGCCATAGGTGGGCTTGGTGGCGATACGCCGTTTGGGTTTGACCAGCGCGCGGGTGATCAGTTCAGCCAATCGCACCCGCGCAATCTCGCGGTTGCGGGCCTGGCTACGCGTTTCCTCGCACTGGATGATGATCGCGCCCTCTTTGGTCCAGCGCCGCCCAGCCAACCGTTTCAGCCGCGCCTTGACCGGATCAGGCAGTGAGGGCGAGCGCGCCGCTTCGAACCGCAACTCGACTGCGGTCGAAACCTTGTTCACGTTCTGCCCGCCAGGGCCGGAAGAGCGCACAAAGCTTTCGGTCATTTCCCAGTCTTGCAGGGTGATATCGTCATTGATCCGCAACATGGGGCGGACCTTACAAGTGCTGTGCGGAAACAAAAAGGGCCGCCCTAGCAGGACGGCCCTTCGAAAGTTCAGGAGGTTGGGTCGGTTAGATCAATCGACCAGCCGGAGCGAGCGCTCCACCAAGGGCTGCCCTAACGGGCGATCCCCCCGGTTGTTCCAACACCTCTCTCCAATCTCTTTCTCGACACTGGATCACCTCCTTTTCTATCTGTTGCGGTTAACTAGGATGGTGACACAAGCTGTGCCATTCTCAAAGCGTTTTTTACACGGGCTGCGCGGTCAGGCGCGCAACGATCACCTTGAAGGGGATCAGCGCCACCAGCGCCAACGACAACTTTACCAGCCAGTCGGCAAAGGCCAGCGTGACCCACAGGGGTGCCATCGGGCCAGACAGCATGAAGGGAACAGGCTCCCACGCCCAGCTGATCGCAGCGTCGGCATTGGCGCCGAAGATCGCGATCGAGGCAGAAAAGGCGATAGTGAAGAACAATGCTGTATCCAGCGCCGAACCCACTAGGGTCGAGACCAGCGGTGCGCGCCACCAGCGACCCCCGCGCATTGCATTGAACACGGTGACATCGGTCAGCTGGGCGATCAGGAAAGCAGTGCCAGAGGCAACAGCGATCCGCAGCGGCACAGCGGCATAGGTGAACCCGTCGCCCTGCAGCATGATCTGGCTGCCGATCAGCGAGCAGACGATGCCGGTGACGAACCCGGCAAACACGACCTTGCGGGCGGTGGCCACGCCATAGACGCGGTTCATGATGTCGGTGACCAGAAAGGCCAGTGGATAGGTGAAAGCACCCCAAGTCAACAGCCCGTCAAGGATCAGGAACTGGACCAGAATGTTCGAAGCCACAACGATGGTGGCCATGGCAAGAATGCCGGGAATAAAAGCGCGTTGCATGTTTTGATGCCCGTTTTGACAAGGTAGCGGCGACTTGGCCAAGGGACCGTCCCAAGGCAAGCCGTGCGTTTAGACCTTTGTTTCGAGCCTGTCAATCGGGCAGCAGATATTCCACCAGTTCCGTCCGCTGAAGGGCCAGAAAATTGTCATCCGAAATCATCGTAACCCGCAACCTTCCCTGATCGTCACGCCAGACCGACAGGCCTTCGAGGTTGTCATGCGTCCCGCGCGCGGTTTGCAGCAAGATCTCTTCGGATTGCGGAGTGTCACCATTCAGTTCCCAACGCCTGAGCTGCGACCGAAAGCCTGTCAGGGACACCGATCGTTCCAGCACATAGAACCGCCCGTCGGGGCCGAAATCCGCGGCTACTGGCAGGAACTTGCCCCGTTGCGGCAGGACAAAAGGTGTCGACCACGACAGACCATCCCAACGATATACCGGTATGTCCCCCGATACGGTACGGCTCTTTTCGGTCAGGGTGTACAGCCGCCCAAGCCTGTCAATGGCCAGTGCCTCGAACGAGCCGTTATGGTCAAGAACCTCAAAGGCTTTGGGGCGTGGCAGAACCTGCGCCGGGCCGGTTGGATCGGAATAATAAGCCACCCGGTGCACACCCTCGAATGAGATATAGACCCCACCGTCAGGGGCGATTGCCAGGCCTTCGGAATCGCCCGCGGTGCCCACCAGAACCTTGCCGGTGCTGGACAGGATGGGCCAGTGCCGCTGGATCTCGATGCCAGTAATCTCATCTTCGTTTCGATCAATACGAGCGTCCAACATCGTTGCACGATCACTCAGCGCGATCATGCGGGTGCCACCGTCAAAGATGTGAATTCCGGAATATCCGCCGAACCAATCCGCCTGATGTCGCCATGCAAAATTGTTCAGCAAAGCGGCAGGCTTTACCCCCTCCGCCCAGACCATACCTGTAAGCAGCAGCGCCGCGATCAGTTGGATTGCAAGACGTTTGTGCATTGCTTGGGCAGATCGGCCAGCCGGTATTCGCGTCGCTTCTTGGGTGCAGGCGCGTTTGGATCGGGCGGTGGCGGGTTGAGGATGTTGTTCACCCATTGCTGTGCTTCGGCGCAACCATCACCCTTGGGCGGCGGATCCTGGTTCACGCAGCCGCTTGATCCTCTGGGGCAGGCCAACCGCACGTGGAAATGATAGTGATGGCCCCACCACGGCCGGATTTTACGCAGGTAAGCTCGGTTTCCCTTTTCGTCATTGCACATCTGCACCTTGGCACCGGGAAAGACGAATATCCGCGCCACGCGCTTGTCTTTTGCCGCTGCACGCAGCACTGCGTGATGCTGTTTGGTCCAGCTGCCGTTGACGAAGGCACCGTTCGAGCGGCGCAGGGAAATCGAAGAGATATTCTCGCGCGTCTTGCGGGAAAGACGCATGTTGTCACCGGGCAGCATCCAGATATCGATGTCCAGACCCAGCTGGTGGCTGCGGTGGCCCGATGTCATCGGCCCGCCGCGCGGCTGGCTGATATCGCCTATATAGAGACCATTCCATCCTGACTGCTTGGCCGCAAACCGGCTCAGATCCTGGACATAGTCGATCGCCTGCGGATGGCCCCAGTTGCGGTTGCGTGACAGGCGCATGGCCTGCCATGTGGGTCCGGTTTCGGGCAGTTGTACCGCCCCCGCCGCACAGCCGCGCGAATAACTGCCGAAAGCGGCCGGTTTTTGTTGTGAACTTTGCTTTTGGCCTCCGAATAACTGCTTGGCCAGCGGCTCGGAACCTGCGGTACCGGCGAATGTGATTGCGGCAATGACCGCGAAAAAACGTAATAAAATCATCTGCTCTGATCCCCTTCCGGTTTCACCCAGCGCATTAGGAACAGTCCCAGAATAAACAACAGAACTATGGGTGACACCCCCAGTCGCGCACTACCGGTCAGGGTTGTGGCAATCCCGATCAACAACGGGGCCGCAAATGCGGTGGCGCGGCCGGACAAGCCATACAGGCCAAAGCTCTCGACCGGGGCAACGGGATCGGTGTGGCGCACCATCAGAGAACGGCTGGCCGATTGCAGGATGCCCCCCATGCCGCCGATCAGAACACCGCAACCAAAGAACACCAGATCCGGCAGGCCCGACCCTTCGGGCAGGGTGATGCCGTAGATCTGGGTCCGGTCCATCATCACGACGGTGATACAGACAAAGATCAGTACCCAGATCGCAACCAGAATGACAGGTTTGGGGCCGTATTTCTTGTCCAGCTTGCCGCCAAGCCAGGCAAAGGCTGCCGCAGCCAGAACGCTGACAATCCCGAATACGCCGATCTTGATCAGATCCCATTCCAGCACCAGCCGCGCATAAACGCCGCCAAATGTATACAGCCCGTTCAACGCGTCACGATAGAACATGGACGAGCCCAGATAGCTGGCGAGGCTAACGCGATTGCGCAGGTTAGAGACTGATTTGACCAGCAGCTGCAGCGCCTCTTTGACGCTGCCTTTCTTTTCGACATCTGGATCGTCGCGCACCCACAGGAAATAGGGGATCATGAACAGAATGAACCACACGGCGGTGAACGGCCCGACAAAACGCGTGCCTTCGCGTGCTGCGGCGTCCAGACCAAAAACAGGGTCCACGCCGATCAGGGTCTTGCCATTACCCTGCTCAACAAACAGGGCCAGCATGATCGCCAGCGAGATAAGCCCGCCGAAATAGCCAAAGGCAAAACCCGAACCCGATATCTCGCCCACCTCACTGTCATCACCCAGATCGGGCAGCTGAGAATTGGCGAAGATCAGCGCGTATTCCGCCCCGACAAAACCCAGGCCAAAGGCCGACAGCATCAGCCACATGTTTGACCCGTCCGGCAACGTGTACCACAGCGCAGCAGAGCCCACCGCGTACATGATCGAAAAGCCGAATATCCACGGAATCCGACGGCCCGAAACATCTGCCATCGCCCCCATCAGCGGGGCACCGAAGGCGATGATCAGCCCCACGATGGTCATGCAGTTCGCCCACACCGTCTGCGCCCGTGCGTCTGCGGCATCGGAACCCAGCCCGGCGTTCAGATAATACTCGGCGGCTACTCCGGCAAAATAGGGCCCAAAAACAAAGGTCACCAACAGCGTGTGATAGGGCTGACTTGCCCAGTCGAAGAACCACCAGCCCCAGATACGTTTGCGCTTGGAAATCTCTGCCATACCTGCCCCGTTTTTTATTGTTGGCGTCATAAGACGGGGCTTTGGCCCATTTCGCAAGCGTTCTGTTGGCGCGGACTTGCTCTTTTGTGCAGGGGCGCTTAGGTCTCAGCAGATGTGAAATCCGGAGGCCCCATGCTGTCATTGATCCAAATTCTGCTGCTGATTCTGGACATTGTCTGGTTCATCATTCTGGCCCATGTCATCATGAGCTGGCTGATCAATTTCCAGGTGCTGAACCTGCATCAACAGTTGGTAGCGCAGATCTGGTACGGGCTGAACCGCCTGTTAGAGCCGATTTACGGCCCGATCCGACGCGTTCTGCCTGCAATGGGCGGACTTGACCTGACGCCCCTGGTGGTTCTGATCGGTGTCTATGCGCTGCGTATTGTCCTGATCAACAATATGGTCTATTTTGTCTGACCTCTTGTTCAGTGAATCTTAGTATGTGATTGTCCTGTCTTAAGAGCAGATAACCTTAAAACAGGGCACCCCCGCACATGTTTGACGCCGCGCCTTTGCTGCGAGATGTCTTTGGATTCGACGACTTCCGCCCCGGTCAGGAAGAGATCGTCGATGCCGTGACCGCAGGCGAAAACGTGCTGGCCATCATGCCGACGGGCGGTGGTAAATCCCTGTGTTTCCAACTGCCTGCGCTGATGCGTGATGGGGTCACAGTGGTGATCTCTCCGCTGATTGCCCTGATGCGCGATCAGGTGCGCGGCTTGCAGGAAGCAGGCGTCGAGGCCGGCGCGCTGACCTCCGGCAATACCCCCGAAGAAACCGATGCCGTGTGGGAGGCGTTGGAGGCCGGACGGCTCAAGCTGCTGTACATGGCTCCCGAACGTCTGGCCGCCGGATCGGCGCTGGGCATGTTGCGGCGGATCAATGTCAGCCTGATTGCGGTGGACGAGGCTCATTGCGTCAGTCAATGGGGCCATGATTTCCGCCCCGACTACCTTCGGATCGGAGAGCTGCGACGTGCGCTGGATGTGCCTTTGGCCGCTTTCACCGCCACAGCAGATGCGGAAACGCAGGACGAGATTGTCGAAAAGCTGTTTGACGGTACGGCCCCGCGCAAATTTCTGCGCGGGTTCGACCGGCCCAACATCCACCTGGCCTTTGCCGCCAAGGATGGGCCCCGCAAACAGGTCCTGGATTTTGCCGCCGCGCGCAAAACCCAATCCGGCATTGTCTATTGCGGCACCCGTAACAAGACCGAGGTTCTGGCACAGGCCCTGCGTGCCGAAGGCCACACCGCCTGTCACTATCACGGCGGCATGGATCCCGAGGATCGCCGCATCGTCGAGACCCGCTTTGCGCGCGAGGATGGTCTGATCGTGGTGGCCACGGTTGCCTTTGGCATGGGCATAGACAAGCCCGATATCCGCTGGGTCGCCCATGCGGACCTGCCCAAATCCATCGAAGCTTATTATCAGGAAATCGGCCGCGCCGGGCGTGATGGCGCCCCGGCAGAAACCCTGACCCTGTTTGGGGCAGATGACATTCGCCTGCGCCGGTCACAGATAGACGAGGGGCTTGCCCCCTCTGACCGGCGGATGGCCGATCACGCACGGTTGAACGCCCTGCTTGGCTTGGCCGAGGCGCTGGCCTGCCGCCGTCAGACTTTGCTGGGTTATTTCAGTGAACAGACCGAACCCTGTGGCAAATGCGATCTGTGTGACAGCCCGCCGGAAGTGTTCGATGGCACCACCCCGGTTCGTATGGCCCTGTCAGCGATCCTGCGCACCGAGGAATGGTTCGGCGCAGGCCATCTGATCGACATCCTGCTGGGCAACGAGACCGACAAGATCCGCGCCCGCCGCCATGATGCGCTGTCCACCTACGGTATCGGCAAGGACTGGTCGCGGCCCCAGTGGCAAGCGATTTTCCGGCAGATGATGGGCCATGATCTGGTCCGTCCTGATCCCGACCGCCACGGTGCGCTGCGCATGACTGAGGCCGCCAAGCCGATCCTGAAAGGCGAGGCGCAGATCAACCTGCGTAAGGACACGATCCGCAAAGCAACCCGTCGGCCTGCGGTCAAAGAGATGGTATCCGAAGAAGACGCACCGCTGCTGAGCGCACTCAAGGCGAAACGCCGTGCGCTGGCCGAATCCGCGCGGGTCCCGGCCTATGTTATTTTTCCCGATCGCACGCTGATCGAAATGGCGGAAACCCGCCCTGCAACGCTGGATGATATGGCCCGGATCAGCGGGATCGGTGCTAAAAAGTTGGAACGATACGGGGCCACGTTTCTGGAGGTTCTGACCGGCGCGGTCGAAGAACTGCACCCGGCCCGCCGCAAACTGGCCGGGCGCGATCAGGGTGAGATTTACGACCGCCTGCTCGAAGTTCAGTCGCAACTGTCGCGCGGCCCTGATGGAATCGACAAGCCGCTGACCTGTACCGCCTCGCAACTGGCAAAGGTGGCGCAGTTGCGATCAGACGACCCGCGCGCCATCGAACAGGTTCTGGGTGACCGCCGTCACGAAAGGTTTGGAGCCGCCTTTCTGGACGTGCTGCGTATGGCAATCTAGATACCCACCAACAGGCAAGAAACGAGGGCGACTATGCTGGTAGTGATTTCCCCGGCCAAACGGCTGGATTGGGCAGAACGGAATGTTGAGGTCACGCAACCCGACTTTCAGGATGACGCGATCCGCCTGTCGAAAACCGCCCGCAATCTGACGCTGGGCGACCTGAAAAAGCTGATGGATCTGAGCGATGATCTGGCCCGCCTGAACCGCGACCGTTATCGCGCCTTTTCGGACGCCCCCGATGCTGTGGCGACACGCCCGGCCGCACTGGCCTTTGCCGGAGACACCTATCAGGGGCTCGAAGCGACTTCGCTGGATGTGGAAGAGATGGCCTGGGCCCAGGATCACCTGCGCATCCTGTCCGGACTGTATGGCATATTGCGTCCGCTGGACGCCATTCAGCCCTATCGGCTTGAGATGGGCAGTAGGCTGAAGACCCGGCGCGGCAAGAACCTGTACGATTATTGGCGCGACCAACTAAGCAAGGCGCTGAACGCTCAGGCAGCCGGGACCGGTAGCGATGTGCTGTTGAATTGCGCCAGTCAGGAATATTTCGGTGCAGTAGACCCCAAAGCGCTGAAATTACGGGTCATCACGCCGGTCTTCATGGAAGACAAGGGCGGCACACCAAAGATCGTCAGCTTCTTTGCCAAAAAGGCACGCGGGGCGATGGCACGCTATGTCATTCAACACCGTCTGTCCGATCCCGCCAGCCTGACAGAGTTCGACTCGGGCGGCTATGAATACCGCCCCGACCTGTCAGAGAACGACAAGCCGGTCTTTATCCGGCCCTATCAGGCCTCAGCCAGCATCGACGGGTCGTAAGAGACCAGTTCAACTGTGTTGCCTTCCGGGTCTTCGGTGAAAATTCCGCGCCAACCAACCCATCCGAACTGCTCGACGCGATAGGGTTGGCCGATCTTGTCATACCAACTCGTGACCGCCGGCTGCTCGTCGAAGGGCAGCGACAATGCGATATGATGCAGCGACGATCCCGCTCCTGTTACGGGACCCTCTGCACCGGCCCGATGTTGCCCCGATCGTGGCGCGGTGCTGTGGTGAAACAGGGCCAGAACTTGCGTATGGCCGCTAAACCCCTCGGCTATCCGGAAGAAGGTTATAGCGCTGTCATGGTCACCGCTCAGACGCTGCAGGCCGATCACCTGTTCATAGAATTGCACCATAGCGGCCATATCTGCGCAGCGAATGGCAATCTCGCCCAGCGCGCGGGGGTGAAATCCACGGTCATCAATCATGTCGGCAGCCTAGATCGCTCAGGTTTCGTCATCAAGAACCGGTTGCGTTCCGTCTGGCCGATGGTCAAGGATCATCTGGTGGATTTTCTGTTTTTGCAGCGGTTTGGTCAGGTAGTAGTCCAATCCAGCCGATAAAATACCCTGGTCATCTCCGCTCATTGCATGTGCGGTCAGGGCAACGATCGGGACGTGCTGATTGGTTTCAACCTCGCGGCGGCGGATTTCACCTGTGGCCTGTTTACCGTCCATTCCGGGCATCGAGATATCCATGAATATCAAATCCGGGTCGAATTCCAGATGGGCGGCGACCGCCTCAAGCCCGTTGCCCGCAAAGCGAAGATCAATGTTCAGATCCTTGACCATCTTGCGCAGGATCAGCTGGTTGGTCTTGTTGTCCTCAGCAGCCAGAACCCGCATGAGCCTTTGATCCCCGGCAATCGGTCTGACCTGCGCAACCGTTGGGTTTTGCGTGTCGGAACCATTCGATATCGAATCCGCTGATCGTCCCAGAGCGGTCAGACGTGCATATAATTCTGAACGAGGGATCGGCTTTTGCAACACTCCGTCAATAAGCTCGCAGGCCGGATGAGCATGAATCACGCCGGGATTGGCCGACATGACCACGACAGAGGTATCCGTCCACCCCCGACCCTTTATCGTGGCCGCCAAATCCAGCCCATCCATGTCCGGCAGATCGTGATCGCACAGCACCAGATCTACCGTGTCATCAAGCGTAGCCAGCGCCTCGGTTCCGGTGGTACATTCGGTAACCTTGGCACCCAGGCGACCAAGTTGCTTTGACAGGATCGCTCGATTGACAGCCAGATCTTCAACCACGACCACATGGCGCAGACATCCTTCCAGATTCGGGGGGGCAGGTTGCGGACCTTCGACCGTCGGCAGCGTTATCCGAAATCCAAAACAGGACCCCTGGCCCGGCTCGCTTTCGACCCAGATGGCACCGTCCATCAATTTGATCAGTCGTTTGGTGATGGCCAGACCCAACCCGGTCCCTTCAAACTGTCGGTTTTGTTCATCCTCGACCTGATTGAATTCACCAAAGATATGCGCCGCTTTATCCTCGGCAATACCGATACCGGTATCTTCTATGGCAACATGAATATCACAGGCCTGGGCCTCCGCGCGGGGGACCCCCGTGACGCGGATCAAGACATGCCCTTCCGCGGTGAACTTGACCGCGTTGCCAACCAGATTGGTCAAGACCTGACGTACCCGGCCCGGATCGCCCACGAACAGAGTTGGCAAAAACAGGTCATAGTCGACTAAAAGGCTTAAGCCCTTGTCACGAACACTGGGCTGCAGCAGCATCGCCACCTCAAGGATACAGCGTTCGAAATCGAACTGTTCGGGGTGCAGGACCAGCTTATCCGCCTCAATCTTCGAGTAATCCAGAACATCGTTGATGATCACCAGCAAGGCTTCACCGGAATTGCGGATCGTGTTGAGATAGAGCCGTTGTTCTTCATCCAGCGCGGTTTCGGTCATCAACTCGGTCATGCCAACAATACCGTTCATGGGCGTGCGGATTTCATGGCTCATATTGGCCAGGAATGCAGATTTCGCGCGGTTTGCGGCCTCGGCCCGTTCGCGCGCAGCGGTCAGTTCGGCCTGATGCCGGACCGAGGCGGTTATATCAAGCGCAAGGCTGACCACATCGCCACCGCCACCGCGTTGATCAATCAGCTTGATATAGAGCCCGTTCCACAGCTTGACGATTTCTGACGGCGGGTTGGACAACTTCCAACGGGCCAGCATCCTGGCGCGCCAATCATCCTGCGCCTCGTCCACGGTATCAATCAGACCCTCCTGCGTGAGGGTTTCCAGAATTCTGCCATAGCTGATGCCGGGCGCTACTTCATCCAGCCCCTCAAACAGGCTGAAATATGAGGCATTTGCCCCGATCAACCGGCTCTCTTCGTCGAAGAATGCAAACCCGTCTGGGAAGGTCTGGATCGAATGCCATAGCCGCCGTTCGGCCACTTCGATCTTGGCATTGGCCAATGTCAGGTCCGATTTAACTTTTTCATTTTCATCGCGCACCGTCTCAACCTCGGCCCGCGTTTCACCAATGCGTTTAGTCAGAGCCATCGCGTGCAGGCCCAATTTCCGGTTGGCCGCTGATAGCTCGGCTTGTTTCATCTCAAGCAGACGTTCAGCGGCAAGCCGTGCGCGTCTTTCCTGTGCCAGTTTGGTTGCAAGACTCATCAAAGGTGATCCCGGTACAATCTGCCCACAGCATCCCAACAGAGCGTGAAAAAGTGTTTAAGTCGTTGCCTGTTGCAACAGACCAAATGCAGGCTCAGAGGCCGTAAACGCCCAAAACTGCCTGCCTCGCCGGTACCTGCCTTTTCCTACTCAACGCAAAATCTGCGGTATCTGAATGCGCTACAGGCGCTCAGATCAAAGAAATTGTGTGGGATTACACGACAAACCTGACGCAGCAAAGCCGGTTCAAACGGTGCTTTACCAAGACTGATGCTGGTGGTTGGGGCCACAATCAGCGTTGTGGTCGAATGACCTAACGTCGACCTTCACGCAGCCAACCCGCCAGAAGGAAACCGCCGGCCAGCAAAAGCACCAGCCAGGGCGGTAGAACACCAGCCTGTGTTACAGAGCTGGTCTGGTAGGCATCGCGCGGGGTCAGCCCGATCCAACCGCGCCCCGATGCTGGCCGCCCAGCGCGGACATTTCGGATCGAAGGCAAACCGTCCTCGACCCGGATCACACCGCCGCGCAATTCGGCCAGAACCGGCTCAAGGATCTGATCAGTAGCAATCGTGCGCTCAAATTCTTTGGGGGCCGCAGGGCCCAACCCAATTACCGCCGAATGTTCACCCTCTTGCAGCCGATAGAGGCCAATCTCGGGGCCGAAGATCTGAGCTTCGAACCGCCCCGGAGAAACTTCGTTCAGCGTCACCTCAAGTGTCTCGCCATTGGGCTGCGTGATGGTAACTGTTCCGACGTCATCCCCCAGGGTTTGACGGATGACGCGCATGATTTGACCATTTGCTTCGGCCCACAGAGCCTCTTCCTCAAGCTCGGGTTCTTTCATCATCCAATGTGCCAATCGCCGCAGCAGTTCAAGCTGCGGACCACCGCCGTCGAAGCCACGGCTCCAGAGCCAGGCGTGGTCAGAGGCCAGCATTGCCACGCGCCCCTCTCCGACCCGGTCTAGCACCAGCAGCGGCCGGTCATCGACGCCGGTCATCAGCGTTTCACCTGATCGGAACAGGACATCAACCTGGCGCAACCATGCTCCCCAATGCTCGGAATCGCCCAGATCCGTCGTCACCGGGTGCCGGTGCCCCATATCTGTAACTGTGGGGACAAAGCGTTCTTCGATGACCCGCGCGGTGGGTTGGGCCGGAAGAATCGGCGCCAGCGGCGAGCGGAAGATACTGTCGGCACTGGCAAAATCAGGGCCAGCCGCAATCAGAACCGCACCACCATCATTGATGTAATTGGTGACATTCTCCAGATAGACCGCAGGCAGAATACCGCGCCGCTTATAGCGATCAAAGATGATCAGATCGAAATCGTTGATCTTTTCCAGAAACAGTTCTCGAGTCGGAAAAGCGATCAAAGACAACTCGTCCACAGGCACACCATCCTGCTTTTCAGGCGGTCGCAGGATCGTGAAATGCACCAGATCGACCGAGCTGTCGGATTTCAGAAGGTTCCGCCAGGTCCGTCCACCGGGATGCGGTTCACCCGAAACCAGCAGCACCCGCAGACGGTCGCGCACACCATTCATCTGAATCAGTGCGGTGTTGTTGCGGTCGGTCAACTCTCCTTCGACGCCTGGTACGGTAAACTGGATGACATTCCGCCCGCCATGGGACAGCTTGACCGGTAGCTCGACATCGACACCGATTGGAATGGTGAAATGCTCTGGCGCATTGCCATCAACCGAAATTTCCAAAGGCGCATTCGCAGCCGCAACAGGAACTGCGCCGCTATCCTCAACCCGCAACGTCAGCGTGACCGGTTCTCCGATAATGGCAAAAGCCGGTGCATTGCGGACGATCAGACGGCGGTCCCAGTCGCTGGCCCGCCCAGTCTGCAACAAGTGCATCGGTGCAGGCAGGTCAGGGGCCTGATCAACGTCATGCACGATCCCATCCGAAACCACGAGGATCCCCGCAATGCGCGCACGGGGTTCCTCGGCCAGGACTTTGTTCAGCGCAGCCATGACCTGTGTGCCCTCATCCCCATCGCTGTCAGCCACCCGGATCCGGCGCAGCTCGGTATTGTCGCGCGTGTCGATCTCGGCCGCCAGTTCGGCAGCGGCCTGTGCTGTCTGTTCCGGGCGATCGGACAGGGTCTGGCTGGCGCTTTCATCCTCGATCATCACCACGATGTCGGTCAGCGGAGTGCGATCTTCGACCTGATAAACAGGCCCCGCCATGGCCGCGATCACGACCAGGGCGGCCAACCCGCGCAAGGCCCAGCCAGACAGGCCCCGCCACAGGGCTAGAACAACGCCTGATATGGCAATCGCGGCAACGACCATCAGAACGGGCCACGGAATCAGAGGGTCAAATATAACGGTTCCGGTCATTGTCCCAACCTGTCCAGCAGCGCAGGCACATGGACCTGATCCGATTTGTAATTCCCGGTCAGCACATGCATCACCAGATTGACGCCAAACCGATTGGCCAATTCCCGCTGCCGCTCACCGGCATATCCGCGCCCGACCGGCAACAGGGCCTGCCCGTTTCGGTCGACGGCCCAGGCTCCGGCCCAGTCATTCCCGCCGATCACTACCGGGGTCACATTGTCGTTTAGGTTGCGGAACGGCATGCCGTCGATTTGTTCCGCATCCGGCGGGGCGGCTTCGACCCAAATCTCGGTACCGGCATATCGGCCCGGGAAATCCTGCAGCAAATAGAAGGCCCGCGTCAGAACATGGTCATCCGGAACAGGCTCTAACGAAGGGATATTCAGCGGGGCGGCCAGTTGTTGCAGCTTGCGGCCATTGGGGCTGGCTGCACCGAAACGCGCCACATCCGCGTCGCGCGTGTCGAACAGGATCATGCCGCCCGAGCGGAGATAGGCATTCAGCTTGGCATAGGCTTCGTCCGAGGGTTGCGGCTGTTCTGGCGTGATCGGCCAGTACAGCAGCGGGAAAAACGCCAGCTCGTCCCGTTCCAGATCAACGCCGATGGGCTCTGCCGGTTCGACCGAAGTGCGGAAGAACAAAGTTTGCGCCAAGCCACGCATCCCGGCGCCCGCGATATCGTCAACCTCCGCGTTTCCGGTCATGACATGAGCCAGTACCAGCTCTTGCGTTGCCATCAGGGCAAAATCGGTTTCCTCGGGCGTCTGAGCCTGAAGGTCAGGTGCAATCAGCAACGCACCCAGCGCCATCGCCGCGGCCCGGGCCAGCCCAAGTCGCCCCGACAACAGAAGTGACGCAATGACGTCCACTGTCAGCAAGATCAGCGCGAGGCTAAGCAAAATGCCCCCGACCGGCGTTTCGGCGCTGATTTCCTGCCCTTTGATCGGCACATCAGATGGCCAGATGGCTGGCGTCAGCACCGTATCCGCATCCAGTACATTCAGCGCCAGTTTTTGCTTGCCGCTTTCATACAGGCCCGGCCGCAGGTCCGGCCCGATTGCGCCCGAGGCCAGATCAACCCCATCGACACCGGCCAGGTTATCCGCATCCGACAAACCTCCGAACCCATCCATGACCTGCAGCGGTTCCCAGGTCGTGCCCTGTAGTTGCGATTCTTCCCGGGATTTCGCAGCCGAGGCAACGGCGAGCCGGTCCAGCATCTCGACAAACAGGCCCGACAGAGGAAGGCTCGACCATTCGGCATCAGCGGTGACATGGAACAGCACCACCTGCCCCAACCCCAACGCCTTGCGCGTGACCAGAGGTGTGCCATCCGAGAGCGATGCAATCACCCGATCGGCCAAATTAGGGTCTGGTTGCGCCATGACCTGCGTGGTCACCGAAACATCCGGTGGCACGCGCAGCCCGTAGAAGGGTGAGGTTTCGGGGAACGGGGCCAGACCTTTGGCCTCACCCCAGCTCATCGCGCCGCCGACCGAACGGCCACCGCTGCGCAGGCGCACCGGCAGCAAGGTATCCTCGACATCCCGCCCCAGATCGCTAGCGGCCATGCGCGGCCCGGCAAAGCGCAACAGCAGCCCGCCCTGTTCGACCCATTCGGTCACCGCCAGTTGTTCCGCTTCGGCCAATTTCGCCACATCCGCCAGAACAATCACATCCGGATTGGCGGGCAACACATCCATCAACCCGCCCTCGACAAAATCCGCGGTCGGGACCAAAACCTGCGTCAGATAATGTAGCGGCGACAACAGCTCTAACCCTTCACGGTTCAAACTGCCCGCAAGCAGGGCCACCTCACGCCTGCGCAGGCTGTCATCGGTCAGCGTTACGGCACCCGCCGACCGCTGGCCCTGAATCTCGAACCGGGTGATTCTGGCCCGTAGTTCCGAGGGCAGCGCCAGCTCCACCTGAGCAAGCGTTTCACCTTCAGCAAAGACGACATTGGCGGATTGCAGAACCCGCATTGCGCCCGCCGGATCGCGCCCCTGTGCCAAAATGGTCAGGATGTTTTCCGGACCAGCAGTGGCGCGTTGGGTCGTCAGTTGAATGACACCATCCTGATAGGCGGCGGGCAGAATCGCATAAACAGGCGAGCCTGACTGGTACACGGTCACTTCCCCGCGCGATTGCAACGCAGCCAGAACCGTTTCCCGACCCGCAAATCCCAGACCGTCGCTGAACCAATATGTATCAAAACCACCATCAAGCTGATCCAGCACATCGAGCACCTGATCCATCTGCAGCTGAGTTGGTTGCCAGGGCATCGGAGTCACCCCCGGAAGCCGACCCCGCCACGCTTCGGCGGCCTGAAAGACTGGGGCTTCTGGCTCCGTCAAGTTGAGCAAGGCCACCGTGCGTCCGGCGCGTCCGGCCTCGGTCAGCTGCGTATCAAGCTGGTCCTGAAGCGATGGCCAGCCGCTTGCACCTGCCCAGCTGGCATCCAGCACCAACAACAGCGGCCCCGAACCCACCTGATCCCGCGAGGGATTCAAAACCGGCCCGGCCAGACCGATAATGATCGCCGCCGCCGCCAGCATTCGCAACAGCAGCAGCCACCATGGTGTCCGATCCGAAACACTCTCGTCGTCCTTCAGCCCCAGCAGCAGCGTTACGGCCGGAAACATTCGCCGGATCGGCGCAGGCGGCACAGCGCGCAGGACCAGCCACAGGATGGGCAGGGTCAACAATCCCAGCAACACCCAGGGCGCGGTAAAGCCTATCCCAGCCAAAACCGTCATACTCTGCCCCCGTCCAAAGCGCGATACAGCCATAACAGAGCCGCCTGTGCGCTGTCGCCAGTGTGGTGCAGCCCCAGTTGCCATCCCGTCACCCGACACAAGCGCATCAAGGCATCCTTTCGTTCGGCAAGGCGCGCAAAATATCGGTCACGAAGATCAGAAGCCTTTAGCGTTTCATGCCGGGCCGAGCCGCCCACACTTTCGAAAATGGTGCGTCCACGATAGGGGAAATTCTCTTCACCGGGATCCAGCACCTGCAGGACCACCCCGCGCACGCCACGATCCGCAGCTTTGGACAGGGCCAGTTCAACCTCTTCCATCGGGCCAAGAAAATCAGAGATGAACACCGCCCGCGCATGAGGGATCATGGCGCGGTGTTCGGGTGGCGCATAGTCGGCTTGATCATCCTCGGACCAGGCCTGCGCAAGCCGGATGATCTGGGCATTGCCGCGCCGGGGCGGCAGGGTTGTGCCCGTCAGGCCCACACGCTCACCACCACGCGCCAGCAAGATCGAAGTTGCCAGCCCCAGCAAACGCGCGCGATCCGCCTTGGTGGGCAGCGAAGCGTCCGAGGCAAAGCGCATCGACGCGCCCTGATCCACCCACAGCATCACCGATTGGGCAATCTGCCATTCGCGTTCGCGCACAAATTGTTGATCGCCACGGGCCGAGCGGCGGTGGTCAATCATCCGGCGGCTGTCGCCAACCTGTGCCGGGCGGTATTGCCAGAAATCATCGCCCATCCCGGATCGGCGACGCCCATGGTCACCCAGCAGGACGGTTCCGGCCAGGTGTTCCGCCCGCGCCAACAGGGGCGGCAACCGAGATGCCTCGGCCTCGGATCTTTCACGAAGGGTCAGCCCGGCATTCACGCCGCAGCCTCGGTTCGGATCAACCCAAGTGCAGTCGAGTCAATCAGATCGGCCAGACTGTCACCGCGCGCCCGTGCCGCAAAGTTCAGCGCCATACGATGGCTGAGGACCGGGCGGGCCATCTCAAGAACATCTTCGGCGTTGGGGGCCAGTCGCCCCTGCAACATGGCGTTGGCACGCACCGTCATCATCAACGCCTGCGCCGCGCGGGGGCCAGGGCCCCAGGCCACGGTTTCGGCCACACGATCGGACACGCCTGCTTCGCCGGGGCGGAATGCGCGGACCAGATCCAGAATCAGTTCGACCACAGACTCGCCAACCGGCATCCGGCGCAACAGAAGTTGCGCCGCCAGCAATTCCTCTTTGGTGAAAATCTGATGGGCGTCGTCTTCTTCGACACCGGTCGTGGCCAGAAGGATATCCCGCTCGGTCTGACGATCCGGGTATTCTACGTCAATCTGCACCAAAAAGCGGTCCAACTGCGCCTCGGGCAGCGGATAGGTGCCTTCTTGTTCAATCGGGTTTTGCGTGGCCAGCACGTGAAACGGCTCATCCAGCGCACGATCCTCGCCCGCGACGGTGACGGTGCGTTCCTGCATCGCTTGCAGCAAGGCCGACTGTGTGCGCGGGCTGGCGCGGTTGATCTCATCCGCCATCAGCAATTCGCAGAAGATCGGTCCGGGAATGAACCGGAAGTGGCGACTGCCATCCTCGGCCGTATCCAGAACCTCGGATCCCAGAATATCAGCCGGCATCAGATCCGGCGTGAACTGGATACGGTTGCCATGCAGGCCCATTACGGTCGACAAAGTCTCAACCAGCCGGGTCTTGCCCAGCCCTGGCAATCCGATCAGCAATGCGTGCCCGCCGCATAACAGCGCGGCCAGCGTCAGGTCCACGACCCGCTCTTGCCCGATAAAGCGTCGGGTGATCGAGGCCTTGGCCTCTTGCAGTTTGGTTTCCAGCGCTTCGATCTCGGATACGAGGTCGGCAGGTTCGCTCATGACTTTCCCTTCCGTGGACGAGTATGGTTGAAGTGTATCGCGCGAAAAGGAAATGGCAAAAGTAATGAGCGGACAAATCCCTGTGACACCTTCTCCTGATGGCATTGCGGCATCAGTCAAAGCCGCGAAAACACGGGATTTACCCCCTGTTCACCTGTGGAATCCCCCGTTTTGTGGCGATCTGGACATCAGGATCGCAAAAGATGGTTCTTGGAGTTATTTAGGCTCGCCCATCAACAGGTTCGAGCTTGTGAAGCTTTTTTCCTCAATTCTTAAGAAAGAAGAAGGCAAATATTACCTGGTGACCCCGGTCGAAAAGGTGGGAATCACGGTTGAGGATGTCCCGTTCGTCGCTGTCGACATTGATGCCACAGGCTCAGGCGCGGCGCAGATTTTGACTTTCAGCACCCATGTGGGTGACACGGCCAAGGCCGGACCGGATCACCCGATCCGTGTTGAGTTTGATCCGAAGACCCAGGAACCCTCGCCCTATATCCTGATCCGCGCAAATCTAGAGGCGCGCATTGACCGCAAAAGCTTTTACCGGCTGGTCGAGATCGGCACCGACCATGAAGACTGGTTCGGGGTATGGTCAGGCGGTCAGTTCTTTCCGCTGATCCGCTCAGCCGATCTGGGCTGAGCGCGGCCTGCGATCCTGCGCCAGAACAACGGCGACCGCCACGATGCCCGCGCCCAGCGCGCGGGTTGAATTCCACTCATCCCCCAGCACAATCATGATCAGCATCACGTAAAATGGCGCGATGTTCATATGGAACGAGGCCAGCGCCACGCCCAGCTTTCCAACCGAAGCAACGAACAGGATCTGGCTCAGCCCCAGCGAAATCAGCGCGTAAATCCCCAGCATCCCGATCTGCTGCACGTCGATGGCAACCTCAGGCATCACCTCCATGCCCAGCAACCCAGCGGCAAAGCACAAGATCACGGCCATGGCAAAGCCCCCGATCAACGTGATCGTCGCGCGCCCGGTCTGGCTGAGTTCGGGGAAATCGCGCGCTGTGGTCATGCTGCCCCAGCTGAAAAAGACGACCGACACGACCGCGCATAAGGCCCCAAGGCCCAGCTGCGCCGGGGCGACGGCGCTAGTGGCGATCAGCCCGCCGATAATTGAAACCAGAACGCCCAGGCCAAAATTCCAGCTCAGCCGACGTGTGCCCGCCTTAAGCTCCAGCAGGGTTGCGATTAGTGGCGCGCAAGAGGCGATGATGACGACGGTTACCGGATCGGTCAGCTTTTGCGCCAGGATCAGCAGGAACATCGGGCAGCCAAAGCCAAACGCCCCGACGATCATGGCCCATCCCCATCTGGCCCTTAGAATACGACTGGGACCGTCCAGCATCAGCCAGATCGGCAGCAGCACCAGAACCGCCAGACCCAGACGTGCCGCCAGCAAGCCCACTGGCGACCAGCTTTGCAACAAGACCTCCGCCGCCGGAAAGCCTGCGGCCCATGCAAGCATCGAGGCAACCGCCAACCCGTTGCCAGACAACGCGGAGTTGCGGTCGGCAGACATAGAAATAGCGGTCCCGCGCACGGGGTCAGGGCTCATTGCCATGGGTCATACCTCTGGTCAAAGCGGCGCCAGAAATGATTCGCCGCATTGTCCCGAACGTCACTGAATTAAACCGGGTGATCTGGCCGATTTTCGACAATCTGTCGTTTTCAGTCCCTTTCGCTGAAATCTCCCGACCGATATGGTCCGGCGAACAGACACGCAAAGGCCATCCATGCCCAAATTCGCTGCAAATATCTCACTGCTCTTTGCCGAATTGCCCTATCTCGACCGGTTTCAGGCCGCCGCGCAGGCCGGGTTCAAAGCGGTTGAGATTCTGTTTCCCTATGATCTGGCCGCCAAGGAAACCCGCCGCGCCCTGTTGGCCAATGGGCTCGAGTTGGTGCTGATCAACGCCCCACCGCCCAACTATACCGGTGGCACCCCCGGATATGCCGCCATTCCCGGCGGTGAGGCGCGGTTTCAGTCCGACATCCGCCGCGTCCTGCGCTATGCCGGGGTGTTACGGCCCGAGAAAATCCACATCATGTCGGGATATTCCACGGGCGCGGATGCGATGGATTGCTTTGTTCAAAACCTGCAATGGGCAGCAGACCACGCTCCCCAACAGCCGTTCACGATCGAACCGCTCAACCCGGTGTCACAGCCTGAATATTTCCTGAACTCTTACGATCTGGCCGCCGAGGTTTTGGATAGCGTGAACCGGCCCAATGTCGGCCTGCAATATGACAGCTTCCACGCCCAGATGATCCATGGCAACGGGCTGCAAGTCTGGAAGGATTACCAAGACCGCATCGTACACGCCCAGATCGGAGCGGCCCCGGATCGCGCAGAGCCCGGTCGAGGTGAGATGAATTTTGCCGAGTTGTTCCGAGCGATTGATGACAGCGGCTACACCGGCTGGGTCAGTGCCGAATATCAGCCCTCGATCCAACGTACCGCCGAGACGCTCGGCTGGATGCACCTTTGATTGTCCGCTCGCACTGGTATTACCCGGAAAAATGGCGCAGATCATTGCCACCTCACACCAAGGATGTCCGGATGATCCCTGCCCGCTATGCCCGCGCCCTGTTCAGCCTGATCATGTCAGGCATGATGTCCTGCATCGTCACCGGTATCGCCACGGCCAAGGCCGTCGGCTTCGGTCCCGCGACGCTGGGCGACTGGATGGGCTCATGGGTTTTCTCCTGGCCCATCGCGTTCACAGTTATCCTACTGCTGGGCCCCAGCGTGCAACGGATGGTCAACCGCATGGTCAGACCACAGGGCTGACCCGCCGCGAAGAGGGCCCGCAGGGCTTGATGAACGGCGGCGCTAGTGCGCCTCGGCCCAATTCGCGCCCTGTCCCGCATCAACGTTGAGTTTCACATCCAGTTTCACTGCTGGGTCCGAAGCCCCCTCCATCACGTCGCGCGCCGCGTCGATCAGCGGGTCAACGGCGTCCTCGGCCACTTCGAACAGCAATTCGTCATGCACTTGCAGCAACATTTTCGCCGGCAACCCATGGATCGCATCCGGCATCCGCACCATGGCGCGTCGGATCACGTCGGCCGCGGTGCCTTGAATCGGAGCGTTGATCGCTGCCCGCCGCGAAAATCCCGCATGCGGCCCCTTGGCATTGATTTCGGGCGTATGGATTTTGCGCCCGAATAGGGTCTGCACATAGCCATTCTCTTTGGCAAAGGCGACGGTGTCGTCCATATAGGTCCGAATGCCGGGGAAGCGTTCGAAATAGCGGTCGATGAAGCCCTGCGCCTCGGCCCGTGGAATACGCAGGTTGCGCGCCAGACCAAAACCCGAGATGCCATAGATCACACCGAAGTTGATCGCCTTGGCCTGACGGCGAATATCCGGCGTCATCTCATCCAGCGGCACGTCGAACATTTCGGACGCAGTCATGGCGTGAATGTCCAGCCCATCGGTAAACGCCTGCTTCAAGGCCGGAATATCGGCAATATGCGCCAGAATGCGCAGCTCGATCTGGCTATAATCCAGGCTGACCAGCACATTTCCCGGCTCGGCAATGAACGCCTCGCGGATACGGCGGCCTTCTTCGGTGCGCACAGGGATGTTCTGCAGGTTCGGATCGGTCGAGGCCAAACGACCGGTGTTCGCCCCGGTGATCGAATAGGATGTATGTACCCGGCCCGTATCGGGGTTGATATGGGTCTGCAGCGCGTCCGTATAGGTCGATTTCAGTTTCGATAGCTGCCGCCAATCCAGCACCCGACGCGGCAATTCATGCTCGGTCGCCAGATCCTCAAGGATATCGGCCCCGGTTGAATATTTACCGGTCTTGCCCTTCTTGCCGCCTTCCAGACTCATCTTGTCGAACAGAATCTCGCCCAGCTGAGCGGGCGAGCCGACATTGAAGCTTTCACCAGCCAATTCGTGGATTTCAGCCTCTAACCCGGCCATTTTCTGGGCAAACGCGTTGGACATGCGGCTGAGGACATCGCGGTCAACCTTGATGCCATGCATCTCCATTTCGGCCAGAACCGGCACCAGAGGGCGCTCCAGCGTTTCATAGACGGTCGTTACCTGAACCTGATGCAGCTGAGGTTTGAACAGTCTCCACAGACGCAGCGTTATATCGGCGTCCTCGGCCGCATAGGCGGTCGCTTCATCAATCGGAACCTTGTCGAATGTGATCGCCGATTTGCCGGATCCCAACAGCGGTTTGATCGGAATCGGCGTGTGGTTCAGATAACGCTCGGACAGGGTGTCCATGCCATGCCCATGCTCGCCGCCATGCATCGCATAGGACATCAACATCGTGTCATCAATCGGCGCCACATCCACGCCATAGCGGGTAAAAATCTTGGCATCGTATTTCATGTTTTGCCCGATCTTGAGGATCGACGGGTCCTCTAACATCGGTTTTATCAGTGTTAGAGCCTGTTCAATCGGCATTTGCCCCTCGGCCAGAGCGTCCGAGCCGAACAGATCGTCGGTGGCGCTTTGACGATGGATCAATGGGATATAGCAGGCATCGCCCGCCTCAATGCAGAGCGAAATGCCGACCAGATCTGCGATCATCTCGTTCAGCCCAGTGGTCTCGGTGTCCACTGCAACCCAGCCACGCCCATATGCCTGGTCTATCCATTTCTGCAAAGCCCCCGCGTCGCGGACGCATTCATACTTCGACGCGTCGAATGGAATGTCTTCAGCCTCGGCCACATCTGCAACGGGCGCAGGCGCGTCTGCAATCACCGGTGCCTCGGCCCCCAGCTTGTCCGCTATGCGCTTGGTGAGGGTGCGGAACTCCATCTCAGCAAGAAAGCCCAGCAGAGTGTCCGGTTCAGGGTCTTGCACCTCAAGATCGTCTAAGGTGAAATCCAGCGGCGTATTCTCATCCAACTGCACCAGTCTTTTCGACAGCTCAATCTGGGCGCGTTTGTCGATCAGGGTCTGGCGGCGTTTGGGTTGTTTGATCTCTTCGGCGCGGTCCAGCAGGGTTTCCAGATCCCCAAATTCATTGATCAAAAGCGCCGCCGTCTTGATCCCAATGCCCGGAGCCCCCGGCACATTGTCCACGCTGTCCCCGGCCAGCGCCTGCACGTCCACCACACGTTCAGGCCCGACGCCGAATTTCTCGAACACGCCATCGCGGTCGATGCGTTTGTTCTTCATCGCATCCAGCATTTCGACCCCATCGCCGACCAGCTGCATCAGGTCCTTGTCGGAACTGACGATCGTGACGCGACCACCGGCCTCACGCGCCTGTATGGCAAGGGTGGCAATGATGTCGTCGGCCTCATAGCCCTCAAGCTCTTTGCAGGCGATATTAAAAGCGCGGGTCGCCTCGCGTGTCAGGGGCATCTGAGGGCGCAGATCCTCGGGCATGGCCTCGCGGTTGGCCTTGTAGAGGTCATACATGTCATTGCGGAACGTATGAGAGCCCTTGTCAAAAATCACCGCCACATGCGTCGGCGCGTCTGGCCCGGTGTTTCCTTCGACATATTTCTGCAGCATGTTGCAAAAGCCCGACACGGCCCCAATCGGCAACCCATCCGACTTCCGCGTCAGCGGCGGCAGCGCGTGATAGGCCCTGAAGATAAAGGCCGATCCGTCAATAAGATGAAGGTGACACCCTTTTCCGAAATTGCTCATGCGCGCGCTCCCTGTCGGTCAGGGATGGTTCTGCCACAGGGGCGCACGGGTGACCAGTACAGAAGGTGAACTATCCGCCGAACAGGCCGCCAAATACATCCGAAAAGCTGTTGAGCAGCGCCATAATGACCAGCACACCGAGGAAAGCGAAAAACGCAAAAGCAAAGAACTGAAACAGGATTGCGCCGATGCCGATTGCGATACCCGCAATGGCCGGGCGCAGTTTTTCGTGGCGCAGAATGCCTATGGCCGACAGGATGACGGCCAATCCTCCCAAAAGGGCTATGCCGATCTGCAGAAAGTCGTCCAGATCACGGACCCGGGCCACCGGCTCGGGTTGGTCCAGCCCGGCGGCCGAACGCAGGGTGGATTTTCCAAGCTCGGCTGCAAGCTCTCCCAAAGACACGCCAGTCGATTGTTGCGGTGCGAATGGCCCGGCCCAGAACAGGAACAGGGCGCCCAACAGGGCCATCGCGGAAACACTAAAACCAATCCATCCGAAGACCGGTTGGTTGGTATTTTGGATACTGGCGTCCATCAACACACTTCCTCCATTGAGCCGGCGCAAAGCTATCGTCAGAACACGACATTAGTTGGGCAGGTTAGACCTTGCCTGATTGGTTTATCAAGCAGGACAAAGTGATCGAGTAAGGCAATGGCATCCTTGTGCCGAAGTCTTCATTCGCAGCCCACAGCACCTCACCGGCCCAGACATGGCAGGTTCGCAGCGCGTTGAAACGCCCTCTGGCCTTAAAACTGATTTCGGTCGAAAAAACCCGGCACCCAGGAGGCCTGTAGATCGGCCCGCTGACCAGGTGATTTCGATCGTATCATCGCCCTGCGCCCGATTTCCCGATCCGATTAGAAGCATTCCGATAGCGGCGGCCAGACAATAGCCAACAGCTCCAATGATCAGGCAGAGGTCAAACCTGCCCGCGGCTTTGCACAATCAGGCGCTGGCCTCGTGCCCTTTTAAGACAAATTTGCAGTCGCAATAGGGGCACTCGACCCAGCCGGTGTCTTCGGGGATCTGTAACCAGACACGTGGGTGGCCTAATGCACCTTCGCCACCATCACAGGCGACACGAGAGGTTTCGACGATCTTGGTTTCCGGCGCTTCGATTGTCACGGCTGGCGATCCTTCACTGGTTGTCGGCCTCGCGGGCATGCATTAGGTGCGTTTATGAGCGATGAGCAAACCGGGGGCAAGAGCCACATGGACAATGCGGCAATCAGGATCGAAGGGCTGCGCAAGACCTATCGCGGCAGCAAGGGCCAGCCCGAAAAGCAGGCGCTGAGGGGCATCGACCTGACAATCCCGCGCGGTTCAGTCTTTGGATTGCTGGGGCCGAACGGGGCTGGGAAATCGACCCTGATCAACATTCTGGCCGGGTTGGTGGTGAAATCTGCAGGCCATGTGTCGATCTGGGGTCATGACCAAGACCGCAACCCGCGCCAATCTCGCGCTGCCATCGGCGTTATGCCGCAAGAGCTGAATCTGGACCCTTTCTTTACCCCGCGCGGTGCTTTGGAGGTTCAGGCTGGCCTATATGGTGTACCAAAGGCGCAGCGGCGCAGTGATGAAATCCTCGAACTGGTTGGCCTCAGCGACAAGGCCGAGGCCTATGCCCGCACCCTGTCCGGCGGTATGCGGCGCCGGTTGCTGTTGGCCAAGGCTTTGGTGCATAACCCCAAAGTGCTGGTTCTGGACGAACCCACAGCGGGCGTGGATATCGAGCTGCGCCAAATGCTCTGGGCCAACGTGCGCAAGCTGAACCAGCAGGGCATGACCATCATCCTGACGACGCATTACCTGGAAGAAGCACAGGAGATGTGCGACCAGATCGCCATCATCAACCATGGCGAAAAGATCGCACAGGACAGCACGGCAGACCTGCTGAGCCGCATGGATGGTCGGACGATGGTAATTATTCCGGATGGCCCCGTCACTGAACTGCCTGCGACCGAGGGAGTCGAGGCCACACTGCGCAACGATGGCAGCCTGGTGCTGCGCTATCGCAGTGCCCAGACCAGTGCCGAACAGGTTCTGGAATCCGTCAGGGCCGTGGGCATGCGTATCCGGGACGTTCGCACCGAAGAAGCAGATCTTGAGGATGTGTTCCTGGCCCTGACCTCGACCCGGGCGGGCGATGTCCCGGCAGCTGATCTTGATCAGCCGCGCCGGGGATTGCACCGGGTTAAGCTTTAGGCGCGGTCGATCCGCGCGTGATAGCAGTTATTCGACGCGGATCTGATGTGGATATAGGCGACATCCGCGCGGGCAAAGATATCCCCGGCAGCGTTTTGCAATTCCGCCTGCGGCGTAATGATCCCGGTGCCGTAAACAATCCTGTCGTCCGATCCGTACCCTTTAATCAGATAATTGGGTGAGGCGGTCAGCGCCTCGGGCAGGTTGGTGAGATCCTCATAGCGCTGACAAGGCTCTACACAAAGGTAAATCGGCCCGGTTTCAGCAAAAGGTTGTGTCGCTGGAAAGGGCCGGTGGGCCAGCACCAGCATTTCCTTTCCCTTGGGAATATAGGTCAGGCAATGACGGCAGGGATTTCCTTCCCCGTTCGATATCGCCCGTTCGGGCGGGTTGCCATAACCATCAGGCGCGCCTTGGCGATAGGCCTGAACCTGCGCGGTGGGGAGGGCAGATATTTTGTGCATGTTAGGTCTCCTTCTTTGTACAAAAGATGCCTGACCCGGCGAGGGGAACCGACCCGTTTCCTGCGCAAACGCTTCTTTGAGACAGCGCGACATATACGCGCCGTGGCTTGACAGCACGGGCTACAATCCGATCTGAACGGGGCGCAATTCAGTTTCGGAACGCCCATGTCCAAACCTACCCCTCCTGCCCGCCCAGGAATTCCTCCGAGGTTTCCCGCCACCGCTGAACAGATCATGTCGCAGGTGAGCGCATTCTACGCCCGCGTCCGGCAGGACGAGGCACTGGCGCCGGTCTTTGCAAACCATGTCAGCGACTGGCCCCCGCACGAGAACAAGATCGCCGCGTTCTGGCGCAACGCCATTCTGCATGAGCGTTGTTATGACGGAAATCCGCAGCGTATTCACATCGAAAGGCCCGATATCAGGCCCGAATTGTTCGATCATTGGCTGGACCTGTTCGAGGAGGTGGCCCATAGCACCCTGCCCGCAGAAACCGCGCTGCCCTGGGTGGCGCTGGCCCGGCGCATCGGCGTAGGGATGAAAGTGGGTGTACAATCCGCGCGCCAGCCAAAGGACGCGCCACCGATCCTGCGATGATCTCAGATCATGGCCGGTTGCCATGTTAGCGGTAAAATAAGGGCTATCAGACTCTGAAAAATGGGTTTATGCAACGGATGAACCCACCATTCCGCTGCCCAAGGCCAGACCGATGAGCACTCAAAACACCACCCTCAGGGGCCTTGGCTATGCGTTTCTGGGCTTTGCTGTCTTTGCCAGCCACGATGCGCTGATCAAGGTGCTGGGCGGAACCTATTCGGTGATGCAAATCATCTTTTTCGCCACGCTGTTTTCCTTTGTGCCGATGGCCGTGACAATCCTGACAGACCGCTCTACCGGCAACTTCCTTCCGCACCATCCCTGGCTGGTCCTGCTGCGGTCGGGGTTGATGGTCACAGGCATGTCCTGCGCATTTTATTCCTTTTCGGTCCTGCCTTTGGCCGAGGTATATTCACTCCTGTTCTCTTTCCCGCTGATCGTCACGGTCCTGTCGATCCCCATATTGGGCGAGGTGGTCCGCGCCCAGCGTTGGGCCGCGGTTGGCGTGGGCCTGATCGGCGTGTTGATCGTTCTGCGCCCGGGTACCACGGACATCACGCTAGGCCATCTGGCGGCGCTGACGGCCGCGTTCTGCAGCGCTTTCGCGTCAGTTTTGGTCCGTAAGATCGGCAATGAGGAACGCTCGGCCGTTCTGATCCTTTATCCGATGCTGCTGGCCATAGTGGTCATGAGCATCGCGCAACCGGCCGTTTATCAGCCTCCGTCCCTGTTGCATCTGGCCATGATGGCACTGGTCGGAGTGTTTTCTGTCATTGCCCAACACCTGATTATTCTGGCTTATCGTGCCGCGCCAGCGGGGGTCATCGCCCCCAGCCAATACAGCCAGATCATCTGGGCCACGATCTTTGGCATGGCGTTTTTCGGCGAAAAGCCAGACGGCTGGGTTGCCGTCGGCGCCAGCATCATCATCGCATCTGGTGTCTTCGTCGTCTGGCGCGAGAGCCGGTCGAACACCACCTCAGCCAACACCCCGGTTCTGCGGGTTCGCTCACCGCGTTCGGATACAGGGGCGACGCGACCAGGAGAATGACAAACGGCGCGCCAGAAGCGCGCCTTAACAACTTTTCCGTCTGGATTAGAGCCTTAGTAAACCACAACCGAGCGGATGCTTTCGCCCTTATGCATCAGGTCGAACCCATGGTTGATGTCGTCCAGTCCCATGGTGTGGGTGATCATCGGGTCGATCTCGATCTTACCTTCCATGTACCAATCGACGATCTTGGGCACATCCGTGCGGCCACGGGCGCCGCCAAAGGCCGTACCGCGCCAGGAACGACCGGTGACCAGCTGGAACGGGCGGGTCGAGATCTCGGCCCCAGCAGGTGCCACGCCGATGATGATCGATTCACCCCAGCCCTTATGTGCAGATTCCAGCGCCGTGCGCATCACGCCGACATTGCCCGTTGCGTCAAAGGTGTAATCTGCGCCGCCCTTGGTCAGATTGACCAGATAAGGCACCAGATCGCCTTCGACCTCGGACGGGTTCACGAAATCGGTCATACCGAACCGGGTGGCCATTTCCACCTTGGAGGGGTTCAGGTCGACGCCGACGATCTGGTCGGCCCCTGCCAGTCGCAGGCCCTGGATCACGTTCAGGCCGATGCCACCCAGACCAAAGACAATGGCGCGGCTGCCGATCTCGACCTTGGCGGTGTTGATCACCGCGCCGATGCCGGTGGTCACGCCGCAACCGATATAGCAGATCTTGTCGAAAGGCGCGTCCGGGCGCACTTTGGCAAGCGCGATTTCCGGCAGGACCGTGTGGTTGGCAAAGGTCGAGCAGCCCATGTAATGCAGGATCGGATCACCATCCAGCGTCGAGAACCGCGAGGTGCCATCGGGCATCAACCCTTGGCCCTGCGTCGAACGGATCGCCTGACACAGGTTGGTTTTGGGATGCAGGCAGTATTCACATTCGCGACACTCGGGGGTGTAAAGCGGGATCACGTGATCGCCCGGCTTCAGGCTGGTCACGCCCGGGCCGACCTCGACCACCACACCTGCGCCTTCATGGCCCAGAATGGCGGGGAACAGGCCTTCGGGGTCTGCACCCGACAGGGTGAATTCGTCGGTGTGGCAAATGCCGGTCGCCTTGATCTCGACCAGAACCTCGCCCGCCTTGGGGCCTTCGAGGTTCACATCCATCACTTCCAAAGGTTTGCCGGCCTGCACGGCGACGGCGGCACGGGTGCGCATGATGTACTTCTCCCAGTCAAATTTGGCCTGACCCTGCGTTAAATGCAGGATTTTTTCAACTGCGCTTTGATGGCAGCAATGCTAAATATTTGATATTACAGAAACGACATTGCCAGAAAAAGGAGCGCCAATGCGCCGTTTGACCCCTGTTTTGATTTTGCTGGTCGCATGTACGGAGTCGCCCGCTCCTGAGGACGCGCCACTGCCACTTGAACCCACTCCGGTAGATTTGGCCTTTTGCAAAGGAGAGCCAATTGCCGATGCGATTGGCAAGCCTGTATCGACCATTCAGTCGCAATTACCCGAACGGTCGCGCGTTTTAGGCCCCGATGACATCGCCACACAGGATTATCGCATCGACCGGCTGAACGTCTTTGTAAACGGCTCGGGGATCATACAGAGCCTGACCTGCGGTTAAGCCTGGCAGAAGCTCAAAACCCCAATGTTAGGGCCTATCTTCCGCGATATATCACCCAATCCGGCAAATAGCCTACAAGGCGGATCAGCCATGAAAACGGCGCTGGGAAGTCTGTGCGGAATCTGTGGCGGGACATTGCCCGAACCACATGCTGGGCCGCGCCCTGAGGCGTCATCAGCATCGGCATCCGGAAACTGTTCTTTTCGGTCAGGCGAGTCTTGATGAAGCCGGGATTTACGATCCGAACCGTGACGCCCGAACCCGCCAGATCATGCCGCATGGTTTCTGCCAGTGAAATCAAAGCCGCCTTGCTGGCACCATACCCGACTGCAGATGGCAGGCCATGATAGCCGGACAGCGACCCGATCAGCGTGATCTCCCCCTGCCCGGCCTTAACAAACCCAGGAAGTATTTCGCCCAGAACCCGCAAAGCGCCCTGAAAATTCACATCGGACATCCGAAGAGCGGCCTCGGTGTTCCACTCAGTGCTGCGCATCGGGTCATAAGCTCCGGCATTATAGATAAGGCCATCCACTTTTCCGGCAGCGGAAGCGGCACGTCGAACAGAGTCTAAATCAGCGACATCGCAACGAATGGCTTTTGAATTTGGCAGAATGCTGCAGATTTCATCCAGGCGTTTCGCGTTTCGCGCCGACAGGATCACCCGGGCGCCGCGATTGCTTAGAGCTTGCGCCAATGCACGACCCAGACCTTCGCTTGCGCCAACTATCCAATAAGTTTTCCCGTCAAAGCTGTTCATGCCGACCATTTCTGAATTGTGTTATTTCAATACGGTTACACGGCCAGTTTGGATCACCTTCGGTTGCTCGCGGTGAGGCCGCTAAATTGCAGCCGCACCTGAAAAACCCATGTCTTGAATGATCCAATCCTGCCCCTACTGCGTATTCAATATCAAAACGTCACGTAACGAGGCTATCATGTTCGACGAAACCCAAAGGGGTAGGAAAAAAATCGCCATAGTTGGCGCAGGCATTTCAGGCCTTTCAGCAGCTTATTATCTTTCCGAAAACAATGACGTGACACTCTTTGAGGCTGAACCCAGGCTTGGCGGGCATGCCCGCACGGTCATGGCGGGAAAAAATGGCGATCAGCCCGTCGATACCGGTTTTATCGTCTTCAACTATGCCACCTACCCTTACCTGACACGGTTGTTCGATACGCTGAACGTGCCTGTCGAAAAATCCGAGATGAGCTTTGGTGCGACCATCGACAACGGGCGCATCGAATACGGGCTGAACAACCTGCGCACTCTTACGGCGCAGAAACGCAACCTTGCGCGGCCGGCCTATTACAAGATGATCGCCGACATCCTGCGTTTTGGCAGAGAGGCCCCGGACGCAGCCAAGGACGATGACACAACGATCGGAGAGCTGGTTGATCAGTTGCGGTTGGGGCACTGGTTTCGGCACAATTACCTGATGCCCATGTGCGGGGCGATCTGGTCGACCCCGGTTGAATTTGTGGATCAATTCCCGGCGCGGTCGCTGGTGCAGTTCTTTCGCAATCACGCTCTGCTGGCCAATGGCCGCGCCAATCAGCACCAATGGTACACGGTCAAGGGCGGCAGCATTGAATATGTCCGCCGGATTGACGCCACCCTGCGTGCCCGCGGGGCCGAAATACGTCTGGCCAGCCCCGTTCAGAGGGTGCAGCGCAATGAGATAGGCGTGACCGTTCACAGCCAAGGCCAGTCGGATCAGTATGATGAGATCATTCTGGCCACCCACTCGGATCAATCCCTTGCCATTCTGGGCCAGGATGCCACCCCAGCCGAAGCAGCCGCGCTTGGCGCGATCCGGTATCAGCCCAACACGGCCATCCTGCATTGCGATCCGTCGCAGATGCCCAAACGCCGGGCCTGCTGGTCCAGCTGGACCTATCGCTCGCAGGCCGGGAATGTCGGGGTGACCTATTGGATGAACCGGCTGCAGAATATTCCCGACAGTGACCCGCTGTTTGTGACGCTGAACGCCTCATCCGAGATCGCCGCCGACAAGATCTATGATAAGGTCGAATTCGCCCATCCGGTTTTTGACAAGGCCGCACTTTGGGCACAGGGGCAAATCCGCGAGATGCAGGGACAGAACCGCACCTGGTTTGCGGGCGCCTATAACCGGCACGGGTTTCACGAAGACGGGATTGCCAGCGCCATGCATGTCGTCGAGCGGATCACTGGCGGCCCGCAAACCATCGGAGCAGACAATGGCACCCCCGAACAGATCGCGGCCATCCCTGTTGCGGCCGATCTTTGAGCTGTTGCGCCAGGCCATTCTGGCGCTGGCGATGGTGCTGCCCTGCGGTTTAGCGGCGTCACCTTTGGCTGAACGGTTGGGCGATCCGCAGGTTCTGGGCAGCTCTACGTTCCGGTTCCTGGGTTTGCCGGTTTACGATGCCAGGCTTTATACGCCCGGCGGCGCGCCGTTTAACTGGAATCAAGAGTTCGGACTGAAACTGACATACCGCAGATCCATCGCGCAGAAGGCTCTGATCAAGTCGACGCTTGACGAAATGGTGCGACAGGGCAACCCGCCTCCAACCGCCGATCAGTTGCAGGCCTGTTTTCAGGCCGTCAGCAAAGGCGACAGCTATTTGGCAATCTCGAAGGGGCCGGACAAGATCGGGTTCTGGCGCAATGGCAGCAGAACCTGCACCTTGTCGAGCCCGGGCATCACGCGCGCATTCATGTCGATCTTTCTTGGCAGCAACACCAGATCGGCCAACTTTACCCGGCAGTTGAAGGGTCAGTGATGCTGTATCCCCGGGTCAGTCTCTATGCGTTGATGCTCGCCGCTGCAGGCATCCCGCTTTACATTCACCTGCCGCGTTTTGCGGCGGTCAATCTGGGTATTGGCCTTGGGGTGATCGGCGCCGTCCTGTTGCTGATCCGTTTGGTTGACCTTGTGCAGGATCCCCTGATTGGCTGGGCGATTGACCGGTGGCCTGGTGGCCAGCTTTTGTTTGCTGCCCTCGCCGCACTTGGGCTGGCGGTTGGCTTCCCGCTGCTGTTCACTCTGTCTGAGGGCGCGTCCGTTGCCAGTTTGGTGGCCATCCTTATCCTGCTGTTTTCAGCCTACAGCCTGGGAACCATCCTGCTCTATGGCCGCAGCGCCACGTTGGCCAAAACGCCCACCCCGTCCGAGCTGATGACACTCGCCGCCTATCGCGAGGGCGGGCAGCTAACCGGCGTGATACTTGCCGCAAGTGCCCCCGCGCTGTTTGTCGCCTTTGGCGCGCAGGCGCAGGGCTATCCTGCGTTCGGGCTGTTTTTGGGCCTCATCGCCATTCTGACCTTTGTCCTGACGGCCCCGATCTGGCGACGCGCGCCGATAACCGGACAAGCCCTGACCTTTTCCGGGCTCGGCGATGCCGGTGCGCTGCGCCTGCTGGTTCTTGCGCTGATCAACAGCTTGCCGGTCGCCATCACCTCGACTCTGTTTCTGTTTTTTGTCGAAGACCGGCTGCAACTGCCAGGCATGGCAGGACCGCTGTTGATCTTGTTCTTCCTCAGCGCGGGGGCAAGCGTGCCCCTTTGGGCGCGGCTCAGCAATCGGATTGGCCCGAAACAGACCCTAATGATCGCCATGCCGCTGTCGATTGCGGCCTTTGTCAGCGCCGCGACGCTGTCAACCGGCAGCCTAGCCGGGTTCGCCCTGATCTGCATTGCATCGGGCGCCGCACTTGGGGCGGATATGGTGGTGCTGCCGGCCATGTTCTCGGTCGCTCTGACACGCGCAGGTCTGAACGCATCCGCCGCATTCGGCATCTGGTCCTTCGCGGGCAAGCTGGGGCTGGCCCTGGCGGCCTTCTTCACCCTGCCATTGCTGGAACGCAGCGGATTCACTCCGGGACAGGCAAATTCAGCCGAGGCGCTGCAAACGCTCAACCTCGCCTATGCCATTTTGCCCTGCATCCTGAAACTCGGCGCGTTTGGAATGGTCCTGACGCTGCCAACTGAGGTCTCAGCCAAATGAAACTACTTGCCATTGCCCTGCTCATCATCTTCGCCCTGTCCATCGCAAAAGGGCGCTATCTCAGCTTTCGGGCCCAATCGCCTGAGGATTACAGCGGCACCGGCCCCGCGTTTAAGATGACGGAAAACCTGAACGGGGAGATCCTGTCCGAAGGGCTGATCTATGGCCCCGACGGTAAGATGTCGAACAGCTTTGTCGCCCGTATGGTCGGGGAATGGGACGGCAACACAGGCACTCTGACCGAGAATTTCACCTATTCCAACGGCAAGAAGATGGCCCGCAAATGGTATCTGACTCTGGGCACAGGAAACACATTCATCGCGACAGCAGATGACATCGTGGGCGAAGGGCGCGGCACGGTCTCGGGCTCGACCGTAAAGCTGACCTACAAGATCATCCTGCCCGAGGACGCAGGGGGACACACGCTGGACGTAACCGACTGGATGTACCTGACGGAAAGTGGCGTGATCATGAACCGGTCCGAGATGCGAAAGTTCGGCATCAAAGTCGCCGAGCTGATAGCCACCATGCGCCCGGCGCCCTCCACCAAATCGACCTATCTGGACCGGGCGAATGGCCATGACACCGCCGCTGAAACACGGGTGCTGCAATGAAACCACGTCGTCTTGTCATCGCGGGCCTTGCTGTTCTGGGGCTGACCGTTCTGGCTGCCTGCTCCGCGAAACCCCGAACCCCCAAGACCTTTTTGTCCGATCGGCAGTTGAACCTGGAAGAGTTCTTTGAGGGTCAGACTGTGGCCTATGGTCAATTTCAGGATGTTCTGGGCAATGTGCCACGCCGGTTCACTGTTGATATCAATGGTACATGGGATGGCGAGACGCTGACCCTGATCGAGGATTTCGTTTATGACGACGGCGCAACCGAGCAGCGCGTCTGGACCCTGACCAAAACCGGCGAGGATACCTGGACCGGCACAGCCCCCGGCGTGCTGGGCACCGCCAGCGGGATCGAGCGTGGCGATACCTTCAACTGGACCTACAAGATCGACCTGCCCGTCAAGGATGGGACCATGCGGGTCGATTTCGATGACTGGATGTGGCTGCTGAGCGATGACCGGCTGCTGAACCGGGCCTATGTCTCGCGCTATGGCATCCGGCTGGGTGAAGTCATTTTGTTCTTTGAAAAGAAATAGTCAGACAGAAAAAGGGCGGACCCGAAGGCCCGCCCTTAGATCAATATGGTTCAGATCAGCTTAGAAGTTGAACTGAGCACCAAAGTCGGCACGGATCTTGCCGTCGTCATCGCCGTCTTTGATCTCGCCAACTGCACCACGCAGCGATACACCGCCGCCCAGGTCATAGATGGCGCCAACACCGATGTTGCGGGTGTCGTCGTCAGCCGAACCGTCACCGTAAACCAGCTGCAGCGTGGTTGCCGCACCCAGATCATAGGCGACCGAGAAACCATAAGCGGTGCCGTCTTCGGCGTCGTTGTTGACGTCATCGTCAGCAACGAACAGGGTGCCGTAGAAATCGCCCAGTTCTGCACCCAGGGTCAGAACAGTCAGGCTTTCCTTGTCAACGCCTGCGCCTTCATCAGTTTCACCATATGCCAGCGAGGCGGTGAAGTTGTTGAAGGTGTAAGTTGCGCTTACGTCCCAGCGATCACGGTCGTCAGTGATGCCTGCGCCCAGGAATTTCGTGTCCTGGTCATAGGATGCCGAGAATGCCAGATCGCCAACGGTGTAGCGGAAGAACACAGCATTCGCGCCCGTGCCGGTTGAGCTGTATTCTAGGAAGGAATAGTTCACGCCCGAATACTGACCCAGGAATTCTTCCAGGCCCGGCTCGGTACCGAAGTAGTCATCCAGGTTGTCGAACGAACCCGAAACGTTACCGGCGTCAACACGCAGGCCGCCATAGATAACCGAGAAACGGGCGCCATTCAGGCCAGCTTCGTTCTGCTCGCCGGTGCTTGAATCGTCATCCGCCTGCAGACGAACACGGCCCTGGAATTCAACGCCGCCATCTGTTTCGGCACTGGCGTCGATGTTCAGACGAAAACGCGACACCAAAATGGTATCGTCGGTCGAGGCGTTGTTCGAATTGACCGCACCAGACGCGGTCGTTGTGGTGGTGGTTGCTGAACGGTCTTCTTCATAGCCCAGACCAAAGCGGCCATAGCCGCTGAATTTGACTTCCGCGGCAGCAACACTGGCGGTTGCAATCAGCGCGGTCGATGCGATGAGTACGTTTTTCATGGTTAATCCATAAGTTTTGAGAGGAGTAGTGCCACCGAAGCGGCGGCTAAATTCGTCGAATAATTTCAACATGGGCACAATAGCGAGACGGGATTTTCCACGCCCTCTGCCTGCAACGGTGTTGCCACTTTGCACCGGGCAAAAAGGCCGCAGGGCGTAGATATTCAAGCTTTTCGAGCACTTTGTTCGCTCATTGGAAACGTTACAAAAATTTGAACGCAAAAAAGCCAGACCACCTCTTTAAACCGGGAATTATTGACAGGTCGCATGATTCAGGGATTCTCGGTCCCTACCCCTGTTGTGACTGCAGCCCAATTTCAGGTGAGTCGCAATCTGAGAGTCCGCATTCCGGGAATTGCCACGCCCAAGAGCACGCCCAGTCACACAGCATAATGCCCAGCCGCGCTTCGGGTCGGATGCGATCCTGCTACGGCACCATATGCTAGTTGCTGTTATAGAAAAATGACAGGCTGCGGCTGACACCGCCAGGGGGCAACGGGAAAGGTGACGCCGCACGAACCTGCGCCTTGGCAGCGCGGTCGACTTCGGGGGATCCAGAGCTGTCGACCACATCGACAAAGGCCAAGGTGCCATCCGGGTTGATCTGAAAAAAGACTTGAGCGAAACCGCGTGCCGAAACATAGACCAAAGGCGCCCGGTTCAGATGCATGAGCACACGGCCAGCATAGTTGGTTTTGGTGGAATTGCCTGGCCCCCTTCCCCCTGAACCTGCACTGGTGTTGCCGCGTGTGAACGGGTCAATTCCCGCGCGTTTGTACTGCGACAGCGGGGATTCGACTTCTTTCTCTGGGAACCGCAGATCACTGAAATCGTTGGAGCCCGGCAAGACGCCCTGCGGTTTGGAACTAGGTCGTTGATCCGGTAGCTTCGGACGCACCGAAGAGGTTAGTGCCGTCGCTGTCTCTTCTTCCGCCTCAGGTTCGGGTTCGGGCTCGACAAGTGGGATGTTGACGTCGGGTATGTCAGCTATCAGCGGTATGTCGGGAACCGGCGATGGCTCGGGCGTGGGAACTTCGGCCGGGGCCGGGTCAACCGCTGCCTGTTCTTCGGCTTGCACCGGGCTGGCCTCGGGCACTCCTTCGGGTGTTTCGGCCTGCTCATTGGGTTCGGCCTGAGGCGTGGAATCTTCGTCCTGGCTGGCGGCTTCATTTGCGTCCGAAGGTGTCTCAGACGTGGTTTCCGACGGCTCAACCGTTTCCGTCACAACCGGGCGCACGATTTCGGACTTGCCCAGATCGGGTGAAGGGACCTGCTGAGGGTTATCAGAGGCGACCAATGCTTCGCTAACCGGCACTTCTTCGGGTTCGGGTGCCGGTTCGGGCTCCAGCGGCTCTTCCGGTTCCGGTTCGGATTCGGGGGCGGGCTCGGGCTCAACCGGGTCCGCAACGACATCGGCAATCTCTTCGAACTCATTGCCCAGCGCGATGGCATCGGCCGGGCCTGCAGGTTCCGTGGTTTCAGTCAGACGGGGCGCCGTCACGCTCAACCCGACTAAGTGAATTAACAGGGACACCAGGACCGCAATAGCCGCAATGACAACCGAGCGTCTGATCATTCCAGCGCCTTTTCGGTCACTACAAAGACCGACGTCGCCCCCAACCGCCGCAGAGTCCCCGTCACCTCGATCAGCCGGTGGCCGGGTGCATCCCGGTCAGGCACGATCCGCACCGGCGCGGGGTCGCGGCCGGTCATATAGGCTTCGGGGGTCATCGGCTGGCCCCGAAAGCTGAGCAATCCGTTCTTGTGCAGAACCAACGCGTCGGGGGGCTCACTGCCCTCCAGTTCCGACGTATCCACAAGTTGCAGATCCGGATCCAGCGGCGGCGCGATGGTTCCGGTGATCAAAAAGAAGATCAGCATCAGAAACACGACATTGATTAAAGCAATGGTCGAATCGCGTTTGCGGCGGGGTCGAATATTGCGGATCATCGCCTCACTCCAACACCAGAACGCTCAACCCGTCGCGCCCACGCAGCCGCACCAGCAGATTGACCAGCCTTTGCGAGGTTGTATCGGGGTCAAGGCTGACCAGGACTTGCCCGGTGTTCACCTGCTCGACCACCTCGTCCAATGTGACCGGAACGCCGTTCAGGATCAGGCGCTCTGATCCCAGCTGCAGAAACACCCGCTGACCCGTAACTTCGTCGGTCGAGGCGCCGCCGGTCGCACTGCTCAATTCGATCTCGGCATATTTCGAGAAGGTCGAAGTCAGCATGAAGAAAAGCAACAAAAGGAAAATGATGTCGATGAGCGGCGTCATCGACATTGGCCGTCGCACAAATGGTGCCCGATTACGCATGATCTGCTGTCGTTGGGACAGCGGCCATCTGGGCAGGGTCTGACGATCCCCGCCCCGGAACAAGAACGGTCCTCAAGGCCTTGTCGGCGAAAACCCGTTCGCGCGCAGTGCGGCTTTCGAACCAGGACAGAACCATCGAGGTCGGCATCGCCACGGCCAGACCAACCGCTGTGGTGACCAGCGCTACCCAGATACCGCCCGCAAGCAGCGAGGGATCAACCGACGATCCGGCAGTCTGAAGGCTCTGGAACGCTTCGATCATGCCAAGGACGGTGCCGAACAGGCCCAGCAGAGGCGCCAGCTGTGCCACGGTGTCCAGCAGGCGAAAGCCGCGTTCAAGGCCCGCCAAGGCCAACCCGGCCTCGGCATCCAGCCTTTGGTCCAGCCCGGGCATGATGGGCGCATCCATGGCAGTGCTGACTAGCGGCGCAAGATAACTGCGGCTTTCCGCCAGCTTGGCCCTTGCGGCTTGCGTGTCACCTGCATCCCAGGCCGCAAGCGCCTGGGACAGGATCTTGTGCCGACCGACACCGGAAACGGTGAACTGCCAAAGCTTGTACAGCGTGACGGCCAGCGTCACGATCGACATGGCGATCAGGACCGCAACCACCGGCCCGCCAAGGGCAACAATTTCACGCAAAGCATCAAGCGGGCTCATCTGAGAAACTCCACATCTGTTCGGTTGTTTAGCGTAAGGGCTTCGTCGCAAAGATCGCTTTCGGCGCCTTCGACCGTACATGTATTGGATCCATTGATCAGAATCCGGCCGACATTGCCGCAGCTCATGTCCACGATGGTGAACTGCCGCACCCGCATACGTCCCGCAGGAATATCGCGGAATTTATACAGCGTCAGGCTGACAACATTGCCCTGAGCGTCAAAAACAACGGCTTCATAACTGGCGGCCTCAATCTCGGCACCGGTCTGATTTTGCAACAGAAATGACAATCGGCAGTTGCCATCGACCTGTTGCAAATTGTTCAGTTCCATCAACAGCCCAGCGCTTGGGTCCTCGGCGGATTGCGCAAGGGACATGGTTGGAATGCCAAGACAAAGGATCGCTAGTTTCGCCAGGCGGAAAGACGTCACAGGTATTCTCCCGGTAATTCAATGAAGACATCGAAGGCCGGCGTTTCGGTGCTGGCGCGTTATTCTTTTATCCAAGAGCTATGGCCCGCGAAAGGGCTCGCGACGCATTTGTGACCAACCGGCATATTTACGGCCATCCGGTCAGACCACTGGTTTCCGGCCGGATTAACCTGAACCCCTGAGGCCTTGTACCTGGTGCCAATTAACCTCGGACCGACCGAAATTGCGTCTGAGTGGTGCGACCACACCGGGCTGGTTCCGATTTGACAACAAAACCATTCATTTGGGAGGCTTGACCGCAATATCATAGCAATTCGGCCTGACATCTGCCACACTTGTTACCAAATTGGTCTGATACCACGTCAATCTTTTGGATTCGGCGCGATATTGACGCGAAAGAGGCATGCAACGATGTGCCGAAGAAGTACCAGGGGGCAAGCGCTGATCAATGACGACTGTCATCGGGAAATCCACACGCCTTTCAACTATTCTGCAAAACGCCGATCTACATGACTTCAGCGCGCGGTTTCTCGAAGAAGGGATAGACGACGTAATATTGGACGAATTGACAGACCCGGAACTTCGAGATCTGGGTTTGACTGTCGGTCAAAGGAAACGTTTTCGGCAAACACAGGCAGAACTGAAGCTTCAGGAAGCGTCCGACAAACCCGCAATGTCCCGTGTGGCCGAACGGCGACAGCTGACGCTTGTATTCTGTGATCTGGTCGGGTCCACGCAATTAGCACAGCGGCATGATCCGGAAGAGCTGATGCAGATCATGAATCTGTATCTGGACACCGCCATCGGCACGATGAAACAACACGGATGCCACCTGGCTTATAAGCAGGGCGATGGCATCATGATGTATTTCGGATATCCGAAAGCCACTGAAGATGATACCGAGCGCGCGGTGCGTGCGGTTTTGGAAACCATCGAAGCGGTTCAGAATCTGGAAAACAAGTTCGGTGAAAACCTGGACCTGCGCGCGGGAATCGCAACCGGAGTTGTCGTTGTCGGGGTTGTTTCCTCTGCCAGTCTGGGAACACAGGATTTCATTGTTGGCGAAACGGCCAACCTTGCCTCACGCCTTCAGGGATTGGCCAATCCCGGTGAAGTTGTCGTCTCGTCCGAGACATGGCGCCTGACAAAAGGGGCCTTCAACTTTGAACCGCGCGGCAATCACGAATTGAAGGGATTTGATGGTGAGCGCTCGGTCTTCCGCGTTATTGACGAAAAGATCGCCGCCAGCCGGTTCGACGCGCGCACCGGCAAGTCCACGGTCAAATTGGTTGCCCGCGAAGACGACCTGACCGACCTGACAGGGCTTTGGGATCATGTGCTCCGCGGATCGGGTCAGGTTGCGCTGGTTGGTGGCCCGGCTGGTATCGGGAAATCGCGCCTGATCAATTCCCTCAGCAAAACGCTGGGACAAAGGCCTATGACCCTGCAATGTGTCCCGCATCTTGCCAGTTTGCCCCTGCACCCGCTGCGTGCCGAGCTTCGACGGTTTGCAGGGGATGAGACTGATACCGACAAGGTAACCGAGTCGATCAGGGAATACGCGAAAAACGCCTCTCGTTTGACCGAAGAAGATGCTGCGCTGCTATTGGATTTGGCCGGGTTTGAAACTGACGCTCCGGTCGAACCCGATCCGATCAAGAAAGCCCGCAAATCTTTGGATTTGCTGATCCGCTGTGCCGGGAGCATCTGCGATGAACGCGGGTCATTGCTGTTGGTATTCGAAGATGTGCACTGGGCGGACGCAACCACGCTGGATGCCTTGGACGCGCTGATCGACGCCTTGGATCAGTTGCCCATCCTTGTGGTTCTGACGCACCGCCCTGAATACGAGCCTCCGGAACATTTTGAAGGCCGCGCGTCAATCGTCGAATTGACACCTCTTTCGGTTCTCGAAGCGTCTGAACTGGTGCGCCGTGTTGCCGTACCGCGCAGCCTGCCGGTCACTTTGGTCAGACAGATTGTCGAAAAAGCCGATGGTGTACCGCTTTATATCGAGGAAATGACCAAGGCGGTTCTGGATCAACTGCCGCAGGACGTGCCCATCGACGCCGGGGTAATGGGAACCCTCAGTATCCCCGCAACTCTTCATGACTCGCTGATGTCGCGGCTGGACCGGATGGAAAATGCGCGACCTGTAGCGCAGTTGGGATCCGTGATTGGCCGCAGCTTCACGTCGGCGATGATCCATGCGGTAGCGCCCAAGGAAACGGATGTGGAATCGGCATTGATCCAACTGATCGGTGCAGGTCTGGTATCCATCACCAGCGAAGCCGGGGCGCCGACTTACACGTTCCACCATGCGCTGGTGCAGGACACAGCGTACCAGTCGCTTTTACTTGAAGACAGGGAACAGATTCACCTGAAAATCGCCAAAGAATTGCTGGCCGGTCACAAGGCTTTTGGTAACCCGACACCGGATACCGTGGCGCATCACTGCGATCTAGGCGGTCTTAAGGGCGAGGCTGTTACCCACTGGGTTCTGGCGGGTGAACAGGCCCTCAGCCGCCTTGCGAACCTACCGGCGATTGCCGCTTTTCAGGCCGCATTGCGCAATATCGAAACGATGCCCGGCGGTCCCGAACGAGATGGAGTAGAGCTTGGCGTCCAGATGAATGTGTTGCCTGCGTTCATGGCGATACACGGTTGGTCATCCACACAGGTTGGGCAGACCGCAGCCCGTGCGATGCATCTTGCACAGGCGCTGGGTGCGGGCGAAACCCTGTTTGCCGCGACCTTCTGCCGATGGACGCATTTCTTTGTGTCGGGCCAGATGAACCGCGCACTTGAGATGGCGCAGGCCCTTGACGGCATGGCCAGCCTTGCACCGGATCCGGTTACAAACGTCCTTGCTGCTCGGGCGCTCAGCTATACTCATTATTTCCGCGGCGAGTTTGCCGATTGCGAAAGACAGCTTGAACGGGGCCTTGCCCTGATCACGCCCGAGCTTGACATGGCCATGATGCCGATGACCCAGTCCTCGACCAGCGCGTCGTTCTTTGCCATTCAGGGCTGTCTTCTGTGGCAGCTTGGCAAATTCGACGAGGCCGAAGAGGCCCGCTTGAAGTCGATCGAAATCAGCAAGCCGTTCGAACACGCCCCCAACCTTGTTTACATTATGGGCGCGTCGTCGATGTTCCTTCCGTATGCGGGCGAATGGGACTTGCTGGACGATACGATGAACGAAGCGCGTCGGATCGCGGACGAAGAAGGGTTCCTGTATCTTCACGCAATGCAGGATATCTATCTGGGTCTGGCTCAGGCGGGCAAAGGTGACGTGATCGGGGGGGCTGCTCGTGTCGGGACCTATATGGACCTTGTGTCCCAGGCTGGCGGCAACTTTACCTTCCCGCAAAACCAGATTGTCCTGTCGGAGCTGTTGATCGATCAGGGTCATATCGAGGATGCCCTGAACCGGCTTGAACATGTTTGCACGCCCGGGTGGGAGCGTGGAGAGATGCTGAACAAGCCGGAATATCACCGTGTGCGCGCCAAAGCATTGGCCGCCCGTGGCGACCTTGACCAAGCTGTCACTGAGGCAAATCAAGCCTTGCAGCTTGCACATGACATCGGGGCAGTTGTTCAAGAGAAACGCGCTCTGGATTGCCTGAACAAATTTGCTAAAACGTTATGAAATTAGATAGCTGCCAGATTTAACCGCGCAGTGCCATCCAGAAGGGGGAGACGATGACCGAAGCACTTGAATTGGACCAGCAGCAGTGGGACGCTGTGAACAAGGCCGTCCACGATGAAGCGTTGCGCGCGCGTATTGCTGCCAGTTTTCTGCCGCTCTACGGCCCGCTACCGGCTGATACCCAATCGGTTCCTCTGAACAAGCTTGAACTGGTTCCCGAAGCGACCGGTCCAAAGATGCGCTTTGGCGTGAATGATTTTGATACGACGCGGCTGTCGACAGTGTCCGTGAACGTCCATGTCAAAGGCGCACAGCTTGCAGATCCCGAACTGGCCGCCGCGCTGATTATGTTCCGCCGGGCGGCTGCCATTGTCGCACGGGTCGAGGATGAGATCATTTTTAACGGTCAGGCCGGCACCGGTGAAGGCCCCCAACCCGCGCCCGGCGCACCCGTCACGCTGCCCCCGGTTTATACCGTAAGCGGTGGTGGAAAATACGAAGGCCTGCTGGAAGCGGGGGAGGCACAACCCATTTCCAGCGGTTCCAAGAAAAAGCCTACCGGCCCCGAGGTTTTCGAGGCCGTGGTTGCGGGGATCAGTCAACTGGAATCCCTGGGTCATCTTGGACCCTATGCCTGTGTGATGGGTAACGGCCTGTTCCAGGCGGTCACGACACCGATGGAAAACTCAATGGTCTTGCCCCGCGACAGCATTCTGCCATTTCTGGACGGGCCGCTGCTGCGGTCTGGCGCATTTCCGGTGAACAAGGCCGTGCTGGTGTCTTTGCAGGGCGCACCGGTTGAGATTGTTGTGCCTTCTGACATTGCTGTCAAATATCTGCAGACCTCGGCAGATGGCGATCATATCTTCCGCGTTCAGCAGAAATTCCGCCTCAGGATCAAAGAAGCTCAGGCTATCTCGACCATCACGTGCTGACCGGCGCGATGGGTATGCGGGAATTCAGCGACGGCGGGGTCACCCTGCGCTGGTCCGAAGCCGCCTTTCAGGCCGCCACCGGGGTACAGCGGGTTCTGGTTGAGGCCGGGCCTGCGATATCTCCGCATGACACGCTGCGCCTGTTCTATCGCGAAGGGGGCGGACCTGAACGGGCTGTCCGTGGGTGGCCACTGGGTCAGGATCCACAATCGGGGTTGCAACAATTTGCAGCGGCCCTGCCCGTTCCCGCTGTGGGAAAACAGATGACCTGGCGGCCGGTTCTGACCTCGGGCGGGCGCGATTATGACCCCGGAAACGCGGTCGCGCCGAAACCAGAAGATCGCGCGCCAAAACACGAGACATCCAGCCCGGTGCTGGATCATATCGCCCATTTTGAGGTGCCGTTTTCAGGCAACTTCAACCCATCGGGTGAAACTCCCGATGGCATATGGCTGCATTTTGCGATCAAAGAGGGCGGTACCGTGACCGGCCCGAACCTGAACGGAACGATCGAGCCCGTGGGCGGAGACTGGATGCGCGTGCGCCCTGATGGCGTGGGTATTCTGCATGCCAAGGCGCTGATCAATCCGACAACCGGCGGTGCCCCGGTCATGTTCGACGATACCGGGATCTGCGATTTCGGTACGGATGGCTATGCCGCCCTTGCCAAGGGCAAGCTGCCACCCAGTGCCCCGGTTCGGCTGGCGCCCCGGTATCTGACCTCGAATCCGCGTTATATGTGGATCAACCGTCTGCAGGGTTTCGGAATCGGAGAGGCCAGCCTGTCCGACATCACCCTGCGATTTGACGTCTATTCCGCGAAAGGAACATCCGATGGCTGAAAAGGTGGTCATATTAGGCGGAGGCGTCGGCGGGATGAGCGCCGCGCATGAGCTGATCGAACGGGGTTTCGAAGTCGAAGTGTATGAGCGTCAGCTTATCGCCGGCGGCAAGGCCCGCAGCATTCCGGTGCTTGAAGGCGAAGACGATCACGGTTCGAAAGAGGAACATATCAGAGCGCTGAAAGACTGGATCGGGATGCACGGCTATGACCTGCCACCCGGTGTCAAACGCCCCTGGTTGCCCGGTGAACATGGGTTCCGGTTCTTCCCTAACTTCTACCGGCACATCACCAATACGATGTCGCGCACGCCCTATTATGACAAGGGCACCTGCTACGACAATCTGGTTCCGACAACCCAGGTATTGGTCAGCCAGTTCGACCACCCCGGTATCATCGTACCCGAGCGGTTTCCACAATCGCTAAAAGAGGTCGCCAATGCGCTCAAGACCTTTGCCTATACAATCTCGCCGCGCAACGAAATCGACTTTGAGGATATCGAACATTTCCTTGGTTGCATGTGGCGCATTGCGACCTCGTGCAAAGAGCGCCGGTTCGATGAGTATGAACGTATCGGCTGGTGGGAATTCATCGGCGCCGCGGAGCGGTCCGAGGCCTATCAGAAGTTTCTGGCAATCGGCCTGACCCGATCACTGGTGGCGGCCAAAGCGACAACCGCAAGCACCAAGACCGTCGGCGATGTCGCCATTCAACTGCAGCTTGGGATCGCAACACCCGAGGCGACCAGCAACAGGCTGCTGAACGGGCCGACCAATCTGGTCTGGATTCAGCCTTGGCTGGAATATCTGAAAAGCCGGGGTGTGGTGTACCATTTCGATTCCAAGGTCACCGGGATTGAATGCCGAAACGGCCGAATTTCCAGCGCCACCGTTGAACAGGACGGCACGCAAAAGCAGGTCACCGGTGATTGGTTCATCAGCGCCCTGCCCATTGAACGCATTGCACCTTTGGTGACGCCGGCCATGACAAAGGTAGATCCGGGTCTGGCCAAGCTGCCATTGCTTGCCGAAGACGTGCAGTGGATGAATGGCATCCAGTTTTACCTGACCAAGGATGTTGAACTGGCCCATGGCCATGTGATCTTTATCGACAGCCCTTGGGCGCTGACGGCTGTTTCGCAAAAACAATTCTGGTCCCAGATAGATTTTGAAAACTGGGCCGATGGTAAGACCAAGGGATTGCTCTCGGTCGATATTTCCGAATGGGACAAGCCGGGCACGAACGGAAAAACCGCGCGCGACAGCTCTCGTGAAGAAATCGCCAAAGAGGTCTGGGAACAGCTCAAACGCAGCCTGAACGTTGATGGCAACATCGTCCTCAGGGATGAAGAACTGCATTATTGGTTCCTGGATCCCGACATCGTTGAGGACCCCGATCATCCTGCCCGAGAAAGCAATGTCGAACCGCTGTTGGTAAACCGCATTAACAGCTGGCGGCTGCGGCCCGAAGCGGCGACGCTGATTCCGAACTTTATGCTTGCGTCCGACTACGTCCGGACCAACACCGACCTTGCCACCATGGAAGGCGCAAATGAGGCTGCCCGAAGAGCCGTCAATGCCATCCTACGGCGCAGTGGTTCTGAGGCGCAGCCCTGTGAAATCTGGGATCTGCATGAGCCCGACATCCTGCAACCCCTGCGGGCCTATGACTATGCCCGATATCAGGCGGGTGAGCCCTGGGATGAACGCTTTGCCATCGCTGTCGAGGCCGCTTTGCGCATGGGACAAGACGCCACCGGCACCAAACGTGGTGGGCAAGGACCGCTGGCCGCGATTGGTCCGCTGACGGCCGAATACTCCAAGCCCGGCGGAATTGTCGAAGACCCTGCGATCTCGGACGCGTTGCGCATGGTCGCGGCACCTCCAGAGCTTTATAATCTGATGGCCGCGCATCTACCGGGCCGGGACACACCGATCCCCGGCGCGGACTTTGCTGAAGATCTGGCGATCGGCATTGTCGAGGCGACCACACCGCCAACCGACATGTCCGGTCGCAAAGTCATCATCACACAGAAGGGCTGACAGGTGACTGTTCCCAAGGCGCAGCCGGCATCCGCGGCCACGCAAGGTTTCCTTGAGCAGCTGACGCGTTATGGCGATCAGGCGCGCAAGGTACTGTTGGACAAAATGCCAGCGGGTGAGCCGCAAGCCTATCTCTATGGGCCTATGCGGGACTATATCGAAACCTCGGGCAAAGGGCTTAGACCTGCCCTTCTTTTGGCCACGTGTGAAGCATTCGGCGGAAAAGCCGAGGATGCCGAAATTGCTGCTGCGGTCATCGAATTGCTGCACAATGCATTTCTGGTTCATGACGATATCGAAGACCTCAGCGATTTCCGACGGGGTCGGGAATGTATGCACAAACGTCTTGGTGTGCCCTTGGCGATCAATATCGGCGACGGCATGCAATCTCTGGCGCTAAGCCTGCTGCGCCAGAACCTCGGCCCTCTGGGCCCGATGACCGGCGCGCGTGTGGTGGACGAATTTGATCACCTGCTGAAAGAGTCGATCGAGGGCCAAGCCCTTGAATTGGGATGGATAAAAGACAATCGCCTTGACCTCAGCCCGTCCGACTATCTGACCATGTGTCTGAAGAAAACCTGCTGGTACAGCTTCATTCACCCGATGCGTATAGGTGCCCTGATCGCGCGCCCGGACGATGTCGCCTCCGGGGCGCTGAATCTGGATGACTTCAACGCGTTCGGCTTTTTTCTGGGGGCCGCCTTTCAGATCCAGGATGACGTTCTGAATCTTGTGGGAAGCCAGGGTAAATACGGCAAAGAGATCGGTGGGGATATCTACGAAGGCAAACGCACGCTGATGCTGGGACGTCTTGGGGCGCAGGCGGATCGGCAGGAACAGTCCCGACTGTCAGAGTTTCTAGAAAAGCCAAGAACGGCCCGTTCGGAGCAAGAGGTCGAATGGGTATTGGCGCGGATGAACCACTATTCTTGCATTGAATATGCTCAGGCCGCAGCAAATGACCTGCTTGCGGCGGCCCGTCGGGAATTCGATGTTGTATTTGCAAATACCAACGCGGCGCCGCGCGCGTTTCTTGGTCAGTTCATGGATTATCTGGTGGCGCGTCAGGTCTAACACTCGCCCTTTTTTTTTGTAGATATTCAATATCTTAAATTTCGAAATCCCGTGAATCCACCGCCGAATCCAATACGCATTCCTTTCAAGTTTGTCATTTACTAAACGCTGTAGGCTGTGCACATTGAGCTATGCCTTATTTCGAGCGAAAACCATTTGTCAGCGCTCTCCGCACGGCCACCAAGGCCGTTCCGGAGCAGGATACACTTCCGATATCTCAGATCGCACGGGGCATTCTGAATGCGGAAAACAGCACCACACAACAGCTGGACGGACCCTTTCACTGCCGCAAGCCCTGCAGGCCCGGTGAGACAGGAACCATTCTCTTGTCCTTTGCTGCACCTGCCGGAGCAGACGTTGTCGACTTGCAGTTCGAACCGGGCGACATGATCAGCCGCGACGGCAACGTGTTGCCAACCGACAAGATGAGCATCCAACCTTCCGCAGTCCGTATTCCCCCGGGACAGGCCGTCGACGTTGCCGTAAGCCTCACCATTCATGATCTGGCAGAACCCGGCCAGTATCAGGGGCGCGTATACACCAAAGGCAGCGAAAACACCGCCATCGTTGTCACCTTTGAGGTTGTGGCTGACTAAAGTGATCCTGCCCCGAAGGTAGGGTGCAGTATTGCCCGTGGTCGGAGTTTTCTATTTCGATTGCACATATGCAGAAAAATAGCTTCGAAAAATATTTCGATTTGTAATCATCTGCCTCATACGAAGCTGGCACCGGGCGAGGCTAAACATGCGCCTCATAGATAGCTTAACTATTCCTGCCATTGGGCTGTTAGGTGCCACAGCCAACGTGAATGCCGAGCAAGAACAAACAGCTTTTTAAATCGGGTGAGATGGGTCGCCTTGGCACAAAATTCGACCAAAAGATTACCGGCAAAACGATATAAACTGTTGAGCAACATCGACGCGCGAAGCGAAATGACCAGCCAGAATTGTCCCCTGTCTCTCGCATACGGAATCGAAGGCGGTCAGGCATCGCGCTTTGCTTCAGCCACCTCACGCAACCAAAAAAATGACGATGCCCTGAACCCAAATTGCGCGCACTCGGAATTGCCGCGATTGTCCGATTTGAGAACGCGCTTCTGCTTGATACTCAACCGCTCAAATCTTCTACGGCTTGGCGCACAGCAGCGATCATCTGCGGCGCCAAACCGTTGTGACCCAGTCTCTCAATCTCCTCAAATTGAAGCTTTCCAGCTTGGGCAAAGGCACGGGCAGGTTCAATCGGGCATATTAGGTCATCCGCCCCATGGATCAAACGATGTGGGAGTACGGAGATTGTATTTGGATCTCCGGGGCCGGTAGCAGGTAGGAAGAAATTATTAAGCCAGTACCAAAGGTACACGCGGGTGCGATTTATGTCGCTTTGGGTGACGGATGCCGGAAGCCGCACAGTGCCGGGTTGCGGTCCATGAAACGCATCTTCAAGCGCCATCACACGGCGGGCTGCCTCACGTGCTTGCGCGTCATTATCTTCCATACGGGCAAACCATGCTATGGCAGGATGGAGCTGTTCTGTCTCATCGAGAGGATCGAGAAACAGGCCGCGCGCACGCTGCCCGGCTTCGAAACGCTTTGCCCTATCGCGCAACATCCACTGGTCCATTGAAGGGCGGCAGATATGCGTGCTGCGCACGATCAATGCGCGTACCCGATCAGGATGAGCGGATGCGTAGGCCAATGCCAGTGCGCCACCCCATGAACCACCCAGCACTATCCAATCTTCATATCCCAGGGCCATCCGGATAGCCTCGGCATCGCGTAGGGTGTGCTGGGTCGTGTTTGCAGTGACCCGACCAGCTCTGCCCGACAACCCTGTTCCGCGTTGGTCAAAAAGAACCACCCGATGGCGGTCGGCGTCGAAATAGGCTGTGTGCTGCGGGTTGAGACCCGACCCTGGCCCCCCATGGAAAATGAGCGCGGGCGTATCGCCATGCCCCCAAATCTGTACGTTCAAGCCGTCTATTGGGACAGGTTTAAAAGTGTTCATCGGTAGGACTGCGACCTCCTTTATCATTATCTCGCGACTGTCTTACTGGTGATGCTCTTCAACGAAGTTCGACGCGAAAGCCAATACGCCACGATGGCCAATACCCCGCAGATTACAAAGGTGAGCTGCATCCCGTTGGCAATCGCTTCAGCAGATGCTGCCTCGACGGTGCGGGCCCCGATCCCAAAGGAAAAGACCGTCCCCATGACAGAGGCGCCGAAAATAAGGCCCAGATTGCGCGACAAGCCAAGCAGCCCTGAAACTGTCCCCCGCTGATCTGCCCGAACCCCCACCATGATCATGGTGTTGTTGGCGGCCTGAAACAACTGGTATCCCGGTGTCAGGATGCTGATAGCGCCAATGTAACCAATGACACCGAATGCGACTGGCAGGACCGCAAGCGCAAAGGTCCCGGTGGTCAGAGCAATGAGCCCAAGCGACAGAACACGCGCTGCCCCCCATGCATCCACTAGCCGACCCGATGGGACGCCGAGGAAGATCGATATGATTGGTCCGACCGACATGACAAGCCCCACTTTCGCCGCGCTCAGCCCAAGAGACTGCCCCAGAAAGAAGGGGCCTATCAGCAAAGTGGTCAACATCACATTTGCCACCAGAAAATTTGCCGCAAGGCCGGGGATAGCGCCGCTCTTTCGCAGTGCAGTTAGTCCGACCAGAGGTGTTATCCCAGAGGAAACACTTGCGGGCAAAAGCCGAACGGCCAAAATGGCCGTAGTCAGGCTCATCGGCACCAGGACAAAGAACACTCCTTGCCACCCGAGTTTTCCAATCAGCACGCCACCCAACGAAGGTCCCAGTGCGGTTCCGACCGCCGACATCGTGCCCAACAGGCCCATGGCTTGCCCGACACGCTCTGTTTCAAAAATATCGCGAACGAGTGCGACGGTCAGCACCATGAGGAATGCAGCGCCAATTCCCTGAAGAGACCGCGCGGCACTCAACACCTTAAGATTGGGCGCCAAGCCGCAAAACGCAGAGGCCAGCGCGAAAAGTATAAGCCCGAAGATCAGCATCTGCTGTCGTCCAAAGCGGTCCCCAAGTCGTCCAGCCAGCACAGAGAACAGCGTCAGTGTCGCGAGATATGCGATCACCACCCATTGCACTTGATGTACCGGCGCTTTCAGGTCCTGGGCGATTGCAGGCAAGGCGATATTGGCAATGCTGGTGCCCAATGAGGCCAGCAGCATGGACAGGGAGAAACACAACAAAGCGCCGGGTCTCGTTGTCTTCAATGCATTTGATTTGATGTGCACCACTATTTTCCTCTTGTCGGAATCGCTACAGAAGGCGACGTTACGAATTCAAGTCGACTTGAGGTCAAGCATGAAACTTTTGGATATAGGCGAGGTGTCGAAAATGACCGGCACCCCAACTTCAACGCTGCGTTACTATGATGAGCTTGGCCTGATTTCGTCTGTTGCGCGGCACGGGCTTCGTCGGCAGTTCACGCCGGATGTCTTATTGCAACTAGCCCTGATCACGATGGGCAAATCTGCAGGGTTTTCACTTGAGGAAATCTCGGGGATGTTCGGCCTTGATGGAACTCCGAATATCCCCCGGCAAGAGTTTCACATTCGTGCGGATGCGCTGGATCGGCAAATCCGCGAGCTGACGGCGCTGCGCGATACCCTGCGACATGTGGCGGATTGCCCGGCGCCATCGCATTTGGAATGCGCAACATTCAGACGGCTCATCGACCTCGCCCATCACCGGGGCACGAAGAAAGCCAGTGGCAGGTAGCGGCAAGCCAACTACGAATTTTTGGTATACCGCTGAGGGGTATGGTCGGCCCGCACCATTGGATGCAATGCCGATATGTAAGTGTCCGAAATACACTAATTCAGATCGAAGTGAGCGGCCAAACTGTCAATTATCATGTCAAGAACTTGGGCGCGGTCCGTTCCCCCAGGATCAGTGCAAACAGGATCGTCCTGCTCTTCGATCAAAATCGCTTCACCGGCGGGCTTACATAATCCAAGCGCGGTGAAATGCATTGCGGGCGCGATCGTCATCACCGTGGCCTGAGGAACCAGCGTCTCAAAATTGCTTCCCAGGGCGCTCGTGTCTGTTGCATTCAGCCTGTCGGCCCCGTCACCCAATCCAATCAGAAAAAGCGAGGCTGTCACGTCCCGCACATCCTTATGCGCAAGATCCCAAGTTAGTCCCGGATCAATGGCTGCGACGGCACTGACCCGTGGATCCTTGTAAGATGCCTCATATTTTTCCTGGTCGATTGCAGTTACATCGACACCCTCTGCCGTCAACTTTGCGCAAAATTGTGACCCTGCCCCTGCGGCCTCGCAATAATCGAAAAATCCGTCACGATTGCCCTGGACGCCCGCAAGCGAAAGGGCTGTCCAGCCACCATAAGAGAAACCCGTGGCGTAGATCCGTGAAGTGTCGATGAGGGGGGCGAAAACCGGGTCTTGCAGCGCGTGATCCAACGCGGTGGACATGTCCTGGGCGCGGGTCCAATGATTAAATGCGGTATCGAAATCCAAATCTAAGGTCGTGCTGCCTGGATGGTTTACTGCCACTACGATTGCACCTTGCGAGACCAACCCCGCACTAAGCCACGCCATTCGTGCATAATTGCCGCCCCATCCGTGTGAGAGAAGAACAACCGGATGTTGCCCTGGCACCGGCCTGGCGTTTTCGACTACTGCTGTTCCATAGAACACTGCATTTTCTGCAAACATAGTCTGGCGCTGACCTGCCGCAGGGAACATGACAGCCATTTGCATGTCCTGATCATGATGAGGTGCGGCAATCGTCAATTCGACGAGGCCGACATCTTGTGCAGCAATTTCCGTGCCCGCCGAAAGGGTCATGACGAGGGTAAGAAGAGGAAGTTTCATGGCGCGCCTTTTTTGTAGGGTGGCATTAGTGTCGGCCTACATTCAGACGCTGTCGGGATTTCATACGACCTGAATCCGGTTTAAGGTCGCGCAGATCAGGATTTAGGTCCTATGACAGACGAAAACGGACCCCCCTGATGCCAGTTCTACCAATCCCAATGATTACTGCCCTGCTGCTTTCGGGCTTTCTTTTACATCGCTTTCTGACCCGCAAAACCCATCCCACGCTTTTGGTCCTCATCGGATGCTGCGCAGCACAAAGTGCGGTTATCGCGCTTGTGCAATATTATGGCTTTACGGGTCTCAGGGTCGTTCAGCCCATTCTTGCGACTGTAATTGCCGCATCCGCGTGGCTGTCCTTTCGTCAGGCCTCGGTGGGTTATCTGCGCAGACAGGACTTGTATTTGCATGCGGTAGGTCCGGCCCTTGCGATAAGTTTTCTGGCAACCCGACCCGAAGCGCTGGACGTGTTGATCCCCTTTCTCTTTGCGGCATACGGTATCGCCATCGCGTCTATGCTCTTGCGCGGCGAAGATTGTTTGCCCCATAGCCGCTTAGAAAACGGGCGCATGATTGTTTGGGTTTGGCGTGTTCTGGCCATCGCTTTGATCGCCTCAGCAGGCAGCGACATATTCATTGCAGTCCGCCTTGCATCAGGAGACACCGAGGTCTTGCTCTGGCTGCCAAGCCTGTTTTCCGCAATCACACTGCTCATATTAGGGGCGCTCAGCCTATCGCATGCAATCGAAAGTCAGAGCATTGGCTCTGACACGCGCGATGCGTATTCCAAGCAAGATAAAACCCGTGACACCGCTATTGTCGAAAAGCTCGACGCCTATATGGAAACACATAAGCCATATCTCGATCCCGATCTCACACTGGCCCGGTTGGCCCGAAAATTGCAGGTTCCAGAAAAGCAGCTTTCAAGCGTAATCAACAAAGGCAAAAGCGAGAATGTGTCTCGCTACATCAATAGGCATCGGATTTCTCACGCTTGCGCCGTAATGAAGACTGGAAAATCGGTGACCGAGGCGATGCTGGCCAGCGGGTTTAACACCAAGTCGAACTTCAACCGCGAGTTCTTAAGGGTGATCGGCGTCAATCCGCGTCGCTGGTTGAGGTCTCTTGTGGAAGTGCCCGATGAAAGGGTCAAAACCTAAGACGTTCTGGTGTACCAAGCATCCTTGCCACAGCTGCCGAACCTTGATTTAGGACATCGGCGTCAGAGCCGTGAAAGCCGTCAAACAGTGAGAATCCGATCTCTATTCTGTTTTCTGTCAGCATGATTATATTACTATCAGGAAAAACTGATGCTATGGTAATCCGAATAGAATTGGGTATTGCGCCGCGCCTGCTTGCAGAACCGGTTTGGACACGTGTAGCAAGACGTTGAAAGAATGAAATTGAAAAAACGCGACAAAGAAATGGCAGCAAACCTGACGCAGGACCCACATTCCGTTCGTTCGGGTGACAGAGAGAAAGTTCTTGAAGTTGCCATCGGCCGCGAGGTTCGTGCCTTTCGCAAACAGCAGAACATAACGGTCGCAGAGCTGGCCCAGTTGACCGGCCTTTCGATTGGCATGCTGTCCAAGATCGAAAACGGAAATACGTCGCCGTCCTTGACGACTCTGCAATCTCTGGCGGATGCGCTTTCGGTTCCTTTGACAAGCTTTTTCCGACAGTTTGAAGAACGCCGCGAGGCGGTTCATACAAAAGCAGGAGAAGGCGTCGAACTGGAGCGTGAAGGAACACGTGCGAACCATCAGTATAACCTGTTGGGACATATTGGTGCCAACGGATCCGGCGTGATCGTCGAACCGTATCTGATTACCCTGACCGCTGAATCAGATGTGTTCCCAACTTTCCAACATGGCGGGATCGAAACGATTTACATGCTGGACGGTGAGGTGGATTACCGCCACGGGGACCAGATTTACCCGCTAAAACCCGGCGATACCCTGTTCTTTGATGCAGATGCTCCGCATGGGCCCGAACGGCTTGTCAGTCTGCCGGCGCGGTATATATCAGTTATCAGCTATCCGCAGACAAACTGATCGGTTTGCGCAATAAGAAATCTGTGGGTCTGTCATAACCTTCGCGACTGCCCGTGCTTACGATCGTGAACCCCAGCCTCGAAAATACGCGATGGTTCTCAGTAAGTTCCACGCGTGTTTCCAGTTCCAGCGCAGGTAAGCCAAGCTCTGCTGCACGGCGTGCAGCATGATCCACCAACCTGCGGCCGATACCCTGACCCCGCAATCCATCCTTCACCGCAAGCTTTCCAAGGTACAAACTGTCGGGCTTGGGCGTCAGAAACATACACGCGAAAAGTGGTCGCCCAACGGCCCAGATCTCGCCGCCACCCTGACAATGCACCTGCATTCCTTCCACGTTCAGACTATGGATAGAAGACGGAGGGTCGATCCGGGCATCCATGTACTGAAATGACGCGCGAAGCAGCGCAAGCACGTCATACAAAGCAAAATCGTCACTCGAGATGAGCCAAGGCGCTTCGCCCGGATCAATCATATGAGTTGAGAAATTTCGCAAGTCTCGCTTACTTAGACAAAGGTGGTTCCGTTTCCAAATCCGGCCAGATCCCCGGAGAAGTGGGCAACCCGTCGTCAAACTGGCTGAGATAGTCCAACATAATGGGGCGGTTATCGATGAACCCTTTATAGGTTGCCAGCTCGACCGGCAGGTCCCGGATGACCCGATGCAGACGGCGGCCCCATTTGGGAACGGTCATCAGGTCCTGAAAACTACACAGGTAGCAGCGGATCGGGAACACCAGGGCGTTGGATCGCGGTAGACGGAAAAAGGTTTGCAACTCGACCCGCAGATACTGTTTGTGCGCTATGTTTTCAGGTGTCAGCGTCGTCTTCTGGATACCCCATTTGTGATAGTTTTCCGGGCTGGTATCCAGCAGCGGATTCACTGTCATAGTCCAATTCAGACGCCGTGCCGGGGCACCCTGTTGAATGTTCAGCAGGAATTTCAGCGCGCGTTGGAAAATGCCCATTTCATGGGCTTTGGGAACCGGCGCGTGCCACTCGAAAAAGTTCATTCCGATGTCAAAATCCAGACTCCAATCCGCTTGGGTCGTCACCATTCCCGCGTCCATCCACAGCATCTCGTCACGCTGATCCAGCACGGCGAAATCGCCCTGAGCTTGTCGCGTGATGTATTCCATCGGCCCATAAGGCAGCGTGGTTTCATCCATGAAGGTAAAGCTGTGATCGATGCCCAATGGCTTGTTGATCCAACGCCACTGATTGCCGTTGCGATGCAACTCGAACAGATCAGGATAGTCTTCGGACTTGCTAACCATGATCAGTTCCAGCAAGTCCCAGCCGGCCAATGTCATATGCGGCAGTGACTGACAGCGCAGCGGGTCCTGATCCAGAACCATCGCGCGGTCTTTCATCTCGGACACATAGTGTTCGTCGACGTCGAACCGCATCTCGTAGACCGATCCTTTGGGCCCGCCGCGATGCTGTTCCATGTTGACTGAATACATATAGCTGTCTTCGTGAAACGGAAACGGAAAGCGTTTGATCGCCCAGTCCGAGTTGTGAAACGTATAGTCGTCGCGGAAGGATTCGTCGTTGAATTGAATGGTCATGTTGGGCCTCCTCTCAACGGTCCAGCACGAGGGACTTGCCCTCGAAGCGCGATACACAGGGCATGATTTTCTTGCCCGCGGCCTTTTCTTCGCCGGTCAGCCAGTGATCGCGGTGAACGAAATTACCTTCATGGTCGAGCACAACGGTTTCGCACTGACCGCAGGCCCCACCGCGGCACAGATATGGTGCGTCCACGCCTTCACGTTCGATGGCCTCCAGCAGGCTTTCGTTTTCACCCACATGAATGACCTTATCCGATGCCGCCAAGCGCACCTCGAACGGTTTGCCGGGCTGAGGCGCCAGGAACTCTTCGTAGTGCACGCAATCTTCGGGCCAGCCTTCGGCGGCAGCCGTGTTTCGGACCCAGTCGATCATGCCCTTTGGACCACACACATACACATGCGTTCCCAGGGGTTGCCCGCTGAGTAGATTTTTCAGATCAATCGCCTGGCTCTGATCGTCATAGTACAGATGGGTTTCGTTCGGATGTCTGTCTGTCAGTTGCTCAGCATAAGATGCCAAGGCAGTGTTTCGGCACGCGTAATGCAACTCCCAATGCCCGTGCAGCAATTCCAACTGTTTAATCTGTGCCAGAAACGGGGTGATCCCGATGCCACCGGCCAGAAACAGATGCTTGCGGGCGCGCAAGTCCAGTGAAAACAAGTTGACCGGATAGCTGATGGTCATCTCGTCGCCCAGCTTGACCTGGCGGTGCATGAACAGCGACCCCCCCCTGCCCTCATCATCGCGTCGAACCGAAATTGTATAAGATGACTGATCAAACGGATCTGACATCAACGAATAGGGGTTAAGCCGTGTAATGGCACCATCCTGCATTTCGACCACAGTATGTGCCCCGCCCGAAAAGGTTGGTAATGGCGCGCCGTCGATACGTTCGAACCGGAACCGCGTCACCAATTCGTTCAGCGGAGTGATCTCGGTCACCTTGACCTGAATTTTCTCAGCACCGCTCATTCGTAAATCCCCTTCGACTCGGGCACATTACCATGATCCTCGGCGTCGATACGGACGCCCTGATAGGCGGCAAGACGGCGGGAGTAGTGATCGCGCACAAACAGGTTTAGGCCGCAATGTGAACAGACAAACGGGTCAATCTCGACGTCTTCGGTGATGCCTTTGCAATGCACGCATTGCATCCGACGGGCGACCGATCCGCGATGTTCGGTCTGGATCGCCGTGTGCGGCAGGCCTACGGCCATCACTTCATTCATGGCCTGCCCCATCATGCCTTCGGTGCCGGTCAGGTAGACCTGCAATCCCATATGCGCGTCCTCCAGAACCCTGCGAATGCGCGGCAGAGACGCCTCGAAAGACGGGCCTTCATAGAACTGAGCAGGGTTCAATGCCCTTAGCTTTTCCGCGAAATCGGTGCCTTTCGGGATATAGATCAGATGGGTTTTGGCCATCAGGTCAGGTGTTGCGATGTCGAGAATGGCTTCGGCCCCTTCGGCCTCGGCTATCATGAGATGATGTTCGCCCTGGCGAACCTCTAGCGCGCCCCAGACCGGGCGGCTTGCGATTGACTTGGGAAATTCGAACTTTGACATTGTGCCCTCAAATAGGAAAAGGGCGCCACGGTGTGTCCGTCGCGCCCCCTGAAACTCAGCCCTTTGCGGTTCTGATCGATTTGTCCTGATCGTAGAACGGCATCTCTTCCGCAGTTGCCGTTATTTCTGTCCCATCGCCGTTGCGCACCGTCAGCTTGGTACCGGGTGATGCACATGCGACCGGCATCCGCGCGATACCCACATTGTGACCATTGATATCAGAATACATGCCGAAGGTGACAACGCCGACTTTCTCGCCGTTTTGCAGCAGATCCGCGCCTTCATCCGCTGGGGTCGTGCCGTTCAGTTTGACGCCATAGATCTTAAACCGCTCTTTGCCTTGCGATGCATAGTGGTTCTCGGCGCCGATAAAGCCGGTTTTTCCAGGTGAGACAGTGAAATCCAGGCCCAGTTCCCACAGTGTATCACCACAGGTATCGCCATCGAACGGATAGGTTTCGGAATTGTCGCCCGGATAAAACAGCAAGTAGCTTTCGGTGCGCAGCAGATCGAGCGTCGAGAACTGGACCGGCACGATGCCCATGTCTTTGCCCTCGGCCAGAATGTTGTCCCACAGGTGTACGGCGTGCTTAGCCTGACAGAAAATCTCATACCCGCGCTCACCAGTATAGCCGGTCCGCGAAATCATCACTGGGCAGCCATAGAGTTTGGTTTGCATGATGCCGAAATAGGCCAGATCGCGAATTCCGGGGATGTGCTTAGCCAGGAAGTCTACAGCCACCGGACCCTGCAGCGACATGTCATGCATGTCATCATCGAAGATGACCGAACAATTCTTACCCGCCGCCACGGATGTCAGCTGCTCCATTCCGGTGCCTGTGCCATGCACCACCAGCCACGTGTTCACCGACAGGCGATAGATGATGCAATCATCAACAAACTTGCCTTCGGCATTCAGGATCGAGGCATATGTCGACCGCCCCGGCATGATCTTTTCGACGTTCCGCGTGGTGACACGATCAATGACATAGGCGGCATCCTCACCAACCACGTGAACCTTTTTCAAGCCGGAAACATCCATAAGACCAGCTTTGGTTCGAATTGCTTCGTAGTCAGCTTTGGCGCGTTCAGGGCTTTGGTCATAGAACCAAGCAGTCCCCATCCCGTTCCAGTCTTCAAGCTCGCCGCCGATCTGGGCGTGGCGCTGCGCAAGGGCCGACGTTCTCCAAAGAATGGCCATGGTTCGGTTCTCCCGTTGATCGTTTTTGTTGCCCATATTGAGGCCGATGTTGGGTTGAAAATCAACACCTGTGTGCAGAATTTTTTCCTGTTGGGAATATTTGCCTGCAATTTTTGCACCCTAAGAACATTCGAGAATATTGATATTTCTTTTCTTTATCTGTGGCTTAGTGCGTTTTTGGACGTGTGGGGACATACATCAAGCACAGACCTTAAAGATGTTTGCCCCACATATCTATTGACAGGTCGCCAATGAGATTGTCCCCTTAGTATACAATTATTCCCAGCAGGAAATGCTTCGCAGAAAGACCTCCTGCTGCAACAACAGGGAGACTACGAAGTGGATGGCAATCTAAATGCACTTACGACGGTCTTTACCGAGTTTTATTACTGGGTAACGGTCGTCTTCATGTTCCTCATCCATGTGGGCTTTTGCATGTACGAAGTCGGTGCCAGTCGGGCCCGTAACCATATGCACACATTGATGAAAAACATCATGATCATCCCGCTGGTGACGGTCACGTTCTTCTTCTTTGGATGGTGGATCTACTGGGCGTTCCCGAACTTTCCGTTCTGGGGCGGTCTCGACACCGAAGCAGGTGCCGCAAATCTACCGTGGGCGAACACAATGGCAACCAATTTGGACGACAGAATCACAGGGGTCTTCTGGGCCGCGTTCCTTCTGTTCTCGTGGACAGCCGCCTCGATCGTTTCTGGTTCAGTGATCGAACGGATCAGGTCATCGGCTTTGTGGGTCCATGCAGTCATGATCGGGTCCGTCTGGTGGATCATCGACGCTGCTTGGGGCTGGCACTATGGTGGCTGGATGGTGCGTATATTGGGGTATCACGATGCTTATGCGTCAGGCGTTATCCATGCAATCGCAGGTGGTTACGCACTTGGTGTGATCATGGTACTGGGTCCACGACTTGGCAAGTTTGCCAAGGATGGAACGCCGCGGGATATTCCTCCGCATAATCCATGGTTGCTGACCATCGGTATTTTCCTGATCTATACCGGGTTCTGGGGTTTCTATGCCGCCTGTAACGTTCCGGTAATCTCGCCCGAGGTTATCGACGGTCAGATCGTTGGCGCCACCTGGACTGCAACCAACATCTATCTGGCCCCGACCACGCTGTCGGCGATTACGTTCAACTTCCTGATGTCGCTGTCGGGTGGGTTGATGGCAGCCTATGTCGTCTCGAAGGGAGATGCCTTCTGGACCTTCTCGGGCGGTCTGGCCGGTATCATCACCGCGTCTGCTGGAAACGATTTGTATCACCCGATCCAAGCGATGATCATTGCCGCAATCGGCGTCGTGATCGTCTATAATCTGCACTACTGGGTAGAGCGTCGGTTCAAGCTGGACGATGCCGTTGGTGCCGTTGCCGTGCATGGCTATGCAGGTGTCGTCGGGCTGGTCATCGCGGGCTTTGTCCTGTGGGGCGTGCCTTCGTCACCATACGAAGGTTATGCAACCATCAACCCGATCGGTCAGATCACGGGTGCGGTCATCATGTTCTTTGTCCTTGGGTTCCTGCCAGGCTGGGCTCTGGCGAAAATGCAATCCGCTGCCGGCGTACTGCGCATCCCGGAAGAAGTTGAACTTCAGGGTCTCGATTACGCTGAACACCATGCCTATGAGGACGCCAAAGCTGCCATTATCGAAGCCGATAAAGAAGAACTGGCCGCCCGTGGCGTAGCAGTGAAATGAGGGAGTAAGATATGTCTACGAATGGTTATACAAACTGGGCCGTGGATCTGGCCGAAGTCGGGCCGGTCTATCCCTTCCAAGGTTACGAAGTTCTAATGGTCATCATTGGTGTCGTCTTCTGGGTTGGCTGGCATCGCATCCAATTCGTCCGCGAAGCTGAGCACCTGGAAAAGGCGCGCCACACCGGTGACGAAGAAAAGGTGAAAGCACAGTTGGAGCGATATTGATCCAGCCTTGAATGCTTGCAATGGGCGCGAAAAACACAGGTCGCGCCCATTGCCTCTTAGGAAAAAAACTTTCCTATGATTATTGATGTCCCACTGATTTGTTGGTACCGTCGAATCATAATGAAACACATAAGGAGATCTGCCAGCCATGTGCGGAATTGTTGGATTATTCCTCAAAGACCAGTCTCTTGCGCCCCAACTGGGCAATATGCTGACAGACATGCTGATCACGATGACAGATCGTGGCCCCGATAGTGCCGGTATTGCAATCTACGGCTCTGAGTCCGATGGCAAAACCAAGATTACAGTTCAGTCCCCCAACCCCGAAACGGACTTTGTCGATCTGGCTGATGAGCTAGGCAAAAGACTTGGCGTGACGGTTGGTCAGGCAGACAATGATACACATGCCGTCTTGGAAATTCCCGCCCGTCAGTTCGAAGCCGCGCGCGCCGCGCTGGCTGAAATCCGGCCGACGGTTCGTATCATGAGTCGTGGCGATAGCCTCGAAATCTACAAGGAAGTTGGCCTGCCCAAGGATGTTGCAGACCGCTTCAGCCTTAGCGGCATGAGCGGCACTCATGGCATTGGACACACACGCATGGCGACGGAATCCGCCGTGACAACAATGGGCGCACATCCGTTCAACACGGGGTCCGATCAATGTCTGGTTCACAACGGATCGCTGTCCAACCACAACTCGTTGCGCCGCAAGTTGCGCCGCGAAGGCGTTACCATCCAGACAGAGAACGACACCGAAGTTGGTGCCGCATACCTGACCTGGAAAATGATGAATGGCGCCACTTTAGGGGAAGCTCTGGAATCCAGCATTGATGATCTGGACGGGTTTTTCACCTTTGTAGTAGGGACCAAAGACGGGTTTGGCGTCGTACGTGACCCAATCGCTTGCAAGCCTGCAGTGATGGCAGAAACAGATCAATATGTTGCCTTTGGCAGCGAATACCGCGCCTTGGTGAACCTGCCAGGAATCGAAGACGCCCGAGTTTGGGAACCTGAACCGGCCACCGTATATTTCTGGTCGCACAACGACAGTCCCACAACCCACGAAAAGGCCGCCTGAAATGCAGACCTATGATTTAGAGGCAGACGGACTGCGTGGATTGAACTCGTCCCTGCAGGCGCAAAACGCCGAGACCAACCAAACCAGCTGGGAAATTGTAAATCCAAAAGGCAGCCATGCGATTGCTGTCGGACTGGACGCGCCGATCGAAGTGACGGTCAAGGGGTCTACCGGATACTATTGTGCCGGCATGAACCAACAGGCGACCATCAAGGTTCAAGGCTCAGTTGGTCCGGGTGTGGCTGAGAATATGATGTCCGGCCAAGTCATCGTCGATGGCGACGCCAGCCAGTATGCCGGGGCCACAGGCCATGGTGGGTTGCTGGTCATCAAGGGTAACGCAAGCTCGCGCTGCGGTATTTCGATGAAAGGTATCGACATCGTGGTGCATGGCAATATCGGCCACATGTCCGCCTTCATGGCACAGGCAGGAAATCTGGTCGTCTGCGGAGATGCGGGCGATGCGCTGGGGGATTCACTCTACGAGGCACGGCTGTTCGTGCGTGGTTCGGTCAAAAGCCTCGGTGCTGATTGCATCGAGAAAGAAATGCGCCCTGAGCATCTGGATATTCTGAGGGATCTGCTGGACCGCGCTGGCAGCGACGCCAAGCCGGAAGAGTTCAAACGCTATGGCTCGGCTCGTCAGCTTTACAATTTCGACATCGACAATTCCGCAGCTTACTGAGGAAGAAGGGTATGAAAGATATGGACGATCAGATCCCCCGCACCCTGCCGATTCAGTCGGCGACATTTACCAATCCGATCAATGCTGAGATCCGTCGCGCCGCTGCGACAGGTATCTATGACATTCGTGGCGGTGGCGCCAAACGGAAAGTTCCTCATTTCGACGATCTACTCTTTCTGGGTGCGTCGGTGTCGCGCTATCCGTTGGAAGGCTATCGGGAACGTTGCGATACCTCAGTAACGTTGGGCACGCGCTTTGCCAAAAAGCCGATCGAGCTGAATATCCCGATCACCATTGCGGGTATGAGCTTTGGCGCGTTGTCCGGTCCGGCGAAAGAAGCTCTGGGCCGCGGCGCATCCGCAGCGGGCACGTCAACCACCACCGGTGATGGCGGCATGACGCCCGAGGAACGTGGCCACTCAACCAAGCTGGTGTATCAATACCTGCCCTCACGCTATGGCATGAATCCCAACGATCTGCGTAAGGCTGATGCGATTGAGATTGTGGTTGGCCAAGGCGCCAAACCCGGCGGGGGCGGCATGTTGTTGGGTCAAAAGATCAGTGACCGTGTGGCCGAGATGCGGACCCTGCCCAAAGGCATTGACCAACGGTCCGCTTGCCGCCATCCAGACTGGACAGGGCCGGACGACCTTGAGATCAAGATCCTCGAACTTCGGGAAATCACTGATTGGCAAGTGCCTATCTATGTGAAAGTTGGCGCCACGCGCCCCTACTACGACACTGCATTGGCAGTGAAAGCCGGGGCGGACGTTGTCGTCATGGATGGCATGCAGGGTGGCACCGCTGCGACGCAAGACGTATTCATTGAGCATGTCGGGTTGCCAACACTGTCATGCATCCGCCCTGCCGTTCAGGCATTGCAGGATCTGGGCGTACATCGTGAGGTTCAGTTGGTCATCTCAGGCGGCATTCGCACCGGGGCCGATGTGGCCAAGGCATTGGCACTGGGTGCAGATGCAGTTGCTATTGGCACGGCTGCTCTGGTGGCCCTTGGGGACAACGATCCCAAATGGGAATCCGAATACCAGAAGCTGGGCACAACCACTGGCGCTTATGACGATTGGCACGAAGGTCAGGACCCGGCAGGGATCACCACGCAAGACCCCGACCTGGCTGCGCGTCTTGACCCGGTTGCTGCGGGTCGCAGGCTGCGCAACTACTTGAAGGTGATGGCGCTTGAGGCCCAAACCATCGCGCGTGCATGTGGCCACAATCACCTGCACAATCTCGAACCTGAAGACCTGTGTGCCCTGACAATGGAGGCGGCCGCCATGGCGCGTGTCCCCTTGGCGGGCACCAGTTGGTACCCGGGCAAGGAAGGGTTCTGAACCGATGCTGCGCGGCTCCCTGATGGGGGCCGCGTTTTTGCTTTGAAAAACTAGAATTCAACAGGGAAAGGAAAGCAATCGTGACGACAGATCTCGCAGCTTTCGCAAAAGAAAAAGGCGTCAAATACTTCATGATCTCGTTCACCGACCTGTTCGGTGGACAGAGGGCTAAACTGGTTCCTGCGCAGGCGATTGCCGACATGCAGCAAGATGGTGCAGGCTTTGCCGGGTTCGCCACCTGGCTGGATATGACACCGGCTCATCCTGACATGCTGGCAGTTCCAGACCCATCATCGGTCATTCAGCTGCCCTGGAAGCCCGAAGTGGCTTGGGTTGCCGGCAACTGCGTTATGGAAGGCAGCGATGTCGCGCAAGCCCCTCGTAACGTATTGCGCCGCCTGATCGACGAAGCTGCAAGCGAAGGAATGCATGTCAAAACCGGTATCGAAGCCGAGTTCTTCCTGATGACACCGGACGGAGAGCAGATTAGCGATCCTTTCGATACAGCTGAAAAGCCTTGCTATGACCAACAGGCCGTGATGCGCCGGTATGATGTCGTGCGCGAAATCTGTGACTACATGCTGGAACTGGGCTGGGGACCTTATCAGAACGACCACGAGGACGCCAACGGCCAGTTCGAGATGAATTGGGAATTTGACGACGTTCTGCGCACTGCTGATAAACACTCTTTCTTCAAGTTCATGACCAAATCGGTTGCTGAAAAACACGGGCTGCGTGCGACGTTCATGCCGAAACCGGTGGAAGGCCTGACCGGTAATGGCTGTCATGCGCATATCTCGGTCTGGGATGCGCCAGGCGATGCGGCCAAGACCAACGTGTTTGCAGGCGAGGGCGACGGCCCGACCGGTGAGGTTGGTCTGGGAGAGCGTGGCAAGCACTTCCTCGGCGGCATCATGAAGCACGCGTCAGCACTGGCCGCGATCACCAACCCCACGGTGAACAGCTACAAACGCATCAACGCGCCGCGGACGATGTCGGGTGCAACATGGGCGCCCAACACCGTGACATGGACGGGCAACAACCGGACTCACATGGTGCGTGTGCCCGGCCCCGGGCGGTTTGAATTGCGTCTGCCGGACGGAGCAACCAACCCCTACCTGCTTCAGGCCGTGATCATTGCGGCTGGACTGTCAGGTATCCGATCCAAAGCAGACCCTGGCAAGCGCTGGGATATCGATATGTATGCCGAAGGCCATAAAGTGCGCGGAGCACCAAAGTTGCCGTTGAACATGCTTGATGCACTGCGCGAATACGACAAAGACAAAGACCTGAAGGGCATGATGGGCGCCGAATTCTCGTCTGCTTTCCTGAAGATGAAGCATCAGGAGTGGAATTCCTTCGTGTCGCATTTCTCGCGCTGGGAAAAGGAAAACACGCTGGATATCTGATCCGGTAAAACTGGAAGACATCGAGGTTGCGGCCTGTGCCGCGGCCTTGTTGTTCATTCACCTACAACGATCACGCCGGGATGTTTTTTCAGTCAACACGCGCCGGGCGAAGATCGCGGCGCGTCTTTTGCACACATATCGTCAAACGGGGATTCCGTTGAAATTGTGCGCCTTTAAGACGGGAACCCAATCCCCGCATTGCACAGCTGCTTTGGGCAGCCCCTTGGTTGTCTGGGAAATCGGAACCATCCCTGGCTTGCGGCCGAAAAGCAGTCAATCAGGGCATGGGCTAAGGGTGCTGTGCAAAAGATGACACCTAAACGACGATATCGCGATCGAGCAAATCTCTATGACGTTCAATACTTAAGACCGGCTTCATCTAATCCGAACGGTTGGTTGTTTGACGACTGATTTCGAGACCCTGCAAATAGCCTATTCTGGGACTTCTTGTCCTTTTTTCCTATCCACCTCGATGCGCCAGTCGGGAACGTCGTTAACAAGCATCAATGCCGCACGTCGCAGGGAGGTTCGCATTTTATCCACCGCCGGGCCGCGCAGTTCACAATCTTCCAAAGCGGCGTCAAAGGTTTCCAGCCAAAGCTCTGCATCGGCCTCGCGAATAGGCACATGGGCATGTATTTCCCGTAAATCCATGTGGCCAAATCGTTCCCGGTAATAAGCTCGGCCGCCCAAAAAACCGCTGAGGAACTCGAACTGTGCTTGCCTTGTATGGTTCAATCCGTGACCCCGAAAATGCAGCCGGTGCAAGGAATACACAGCCGGATCGGCCTCCATTCGATCATAAAATTGTTCGACAAGCGCGCGCAGGCTCTCTTCGCCTCCAAGTTGATCCAAAGCCGAGGACATAGTGGATTCTCCGGGTCTCCAGTGCCTAATTTATTGCATAACAGGAATATTAGTTTATCAACAGTGACATCTTGGCGCTGTTGATATCTGGGACCGAACACATGCCAATATGGTCGACACTACAACAATCTTCCCTTACATGAGCGCCCTTGCACTCGGGTTGCTAGCTGCGTTGTGCTGGGGCATTCATGATCTCTCGGTCCGCTATATCAGCCAGTCCGTCAGCGTGGTCGCCTCGCTTATGTTTGTGTTACTCTTTGGTGCCATCCTGCAGATCGGGATGGTTGCAGCCTGGGGCGACATCAACCCCATGTCGGGCAACGCGATGGCTTATGCGATTGCAGCAGGTTTTTTTTACCTCTTGGCCGGGCTCAGCATGTACGAGGCTTTTCATCGGGGGCCCGTGCGATTGGTTGCGCCGCTAGTTGCCAGCTATCCGGTCTTGTCCGTCACCGTCGCAATTTGGCGCGGCTCGACTGTCAGTGCATGGCACTGGTTGGCCGTAATTGCGATCGGCCTCGGAGTATCCATCGTCGCAGCCCGCTCAGACAAAACCGAGACAACCTACCCTGCCCGTGGCCCAACCATTGTCTTGTCTTTGCTCGCCGCAACCGGGTTCGCCGCAGCATTTGCCCTGGGGCAATACGCGGCAGAGATCAGCGACGAATACACCGTGTCTCTAATCGGTCGACTTACGGCAATTCTGGTTCTGGCAGCGATAGCTTTTGCGTCTCGCAAGTCGATTTGGCCCGGCACAAAAGCACTGCCCCTTTTGTGCTTAATGGGTTTACTGGATGCGGTCGCAATTCTCAGTGTAGTCGCGGCCGGTAGGTTGCCCAATGCCCAATATGCATCCGTCGCGGCTTCGGTTTTTGGACTACTGACTGTTGTCCTTGCCTGGGCAATCTTGAAAGAGCGTATGTCACCAAGCCAGTGGCTTGGTTGTGTCGTCGCGTTTGCCGGAATCGGCTATCTCGCGCTCTGAGGACGGCCTTGCGAATTGACGTGCCTGATGGGCTGCAGCCGGGCTGTTTCGCAGGCACTCAATCTCGCCTGAGCGTGGCGGTCCGGATTCACTCCACGCTCGTAGTAGGGGGGATCGGAGGGAATTGGTAGGCGACACGCCAATGGATACGATCACCATGCACAAGTTACGACCTAAAAGGTCGCCAATACCTACCTAAATCAGAACGGAAAAAAGAACAGCCGCAGTTTGAACAGCGGCGGCCTCGTTTTAAGCCGTCAGGCCTTCTGGTTCGGGGAGTTTGTTAGCGCGGCATGCGGCGGTCAGGGTGTTGGCCAGCAGGCATGCGATTGTCATGGGGCCGACGCCACCGGGGACGGGGGT
>NZ_JBXWOJ010000014.1:0-100339 GCF_059610805.1 Ruegeria sp. CDSC025
GTCTTGCCGTGGTCAACGTGGCCAATCGTGCCGATGTTGACGTGCGGCTTATTACGCTCAAACTTTTCCTTTGCCATTCCTCAGGCGCCCTTTTGTGCTTTGGGGGACCCTTGGTCCCGTGGTTACATCTGCGCGCGCGAGATATTGGGTTCAAAGGAGAAAATCAAGCACATCCTGCGGGAAATGCCGTTCTTTAAGCCGGATTTTGCGTTGCTTCACCTGAATCGAGTGGCTGGATCAGTTCGGGACGCCGGTCGAACCAACCGTTTTCCAAATGTTCCTCGGCCAACCATTCTTCGACTCGGTCCGCAACTTTCAGAGCCAGCCCGCTCATTTGCTCTTGTTTCGTCCGTTCATGGCCCGAACCTTTCAGGGCACTGCCGCCGGTTGTGTCTTCCAGCACCTGGAATTGCTTACCTTTGGCAAGAAACTCTTTCTTGTTCACGTCATAAACGTTGACCAGAACAATCGCAGTGCTCTTAGGGTTGTAGATCACCGGAATTCCGGGAGGGGCCAGCATGTAGCCCTCGAGGCTGATGCCGATGTCGTATTCCTGAGCGCCCGTATAGCGCCCAAGGCGGATGTCCACCGCGTTTTGAATGGCAGCAGTCCATTCGTCGGGCGTCGCATCCCGGCTTACCGGCCCCTGCACCGCCTTATCGGCAAAGGCATAGTTTACCCGCAACTTGAATTCGCCCAGCGTCTCAGGCTCTTCGTAAACCTGCGTTTGGGTGCAGGCGCCCATCAGGGCCAATCCGGTGATCAGTGTCAAAATGCGCAACATATCTCGTCTCGATAGGCCTGTTTTTCTTTGATCTAACGCACCGATACGGCTTGTGCCAAGCCGTATCGGCATAAATCCTCTGTGACCGGGCCTGATCAGGAGAATTTAAAATCACGCGGGAAGCCGTATGGCGGCTTTTTCCCGACGCTGGCACGCTTGGCCAGCCATTGCGAAAGATCTGCCTCGTGCCGGGTCTTGTCGCCACCCATGGACCATTTCAGGCCCTCTTCCCAGTTGAAGGTGGTGATATCTGACAGCCCGCCGTCCAATTCCAGCGTCCCCTGCCGCCCGCGCGCCATATTGTATTTCTGCAGGCGAACGCCCTTGCCGCGGGTCATTTCAGGCAGTTCCTCGGTCGGGAAGACCAGAAACTTGCCGTTCTGAGAAACCACTGCAACGTGGTCACCTTCGATCGGCTTACAGATAATCGCTGTTTCGTCGCCTTTGACGTTCAGCACCTGTTTGCCGTTTCGGGTCTGTGCCAGCACATCATCCTCGGGCACGGTGAAGCCGTTACCCGCATCCGAGGCCACCAGCAGCTTGCGCCCCGGCTTGTGGATCAGGATGTCGATTATCTGCGCCTCATTCGGCAGGTCGACCATCAGGCGCAGCGGCTCGCCCATACCCCGACCGCCGGGCAGATTCGCGGCACTGATCGTATAGAATCGACCGTTCGAGGCAAAGACCAGCAGCCGATCGGTGGTTTCCGCATGGAAGATAAACCGTGGCCCATCGCCATCCTTGAATTTCAACTCGCGGTTCAGGTCGATATGGCCGGTCATGGCGCGAATCCAGCCCATCTGAGAGCAGACAACCGTGATCGGTTCGCGGTCGATCATCGCCTCAAGCGGGACCTCTTCGACCTGACCGGCTTCGGCAAACTGGGTGCGCCGCGCGCCGCCCTCATAGTCCTTGCCGAAGGTTTTCTTGGTCTCTTTCAACTGCTCGGCGATACTGGCCCATTGCAGGCTTTCATCGGCTAGCAGATCTTCGAGATTGGCACGTTCCAACATCAGCTCATCGCGTTCGCGAACCAGCTCCATCTCTTCCAGACGACGCAAGCTGCGCAGACGCATGTTGAGAATTGCGTCGACCTGGACCTCGGACAGCTCGCCCTCGCCCGGTTTGGGCGAGACATAGTCGGCCTCATTGGTGGCGCGGACATGGTCGATGCCCCAGTCTTCGCGCATCAGCGCAGCCTTGGGGTCATCGTCATAGCGGATAATGTCGATCACGCGGTCAAGATTCAGGAAGGCAACGATAAAGCCCTCCAACACCTCCAGCCGATGGTCGATCTTGGCCATCCGGTGGCGCGACCGGCGCAGCAGAACCTCTTGCCGGTGATCCAGGAAAGCGCGAAGCACTTCTTTCATCGAGCAGACTTTGGGTGTCACCCCGTCGATCAGCACGTTCATGTTCAGGCTGAATCGCACCTCAAGGTCTGAGTTACGATAAAGCATTCCCATCAGCACCTCGGGGTCTACGTTCTTGGAACGCGGCTCAAGGATCAGGCGAATGTCATCTGCGGATTCGTCACGAACGTCGCCAAGGATCGGGATTTTCTTGGTCTGAATCAGCTCGGCGATCTTTTCGATCAGCTTCGATTTCTGAACCTGATAGGGAATCTCGGTGACGACGATCTGCCACTGACCGCGGCCCAGATCCTCGACCTCGAACTTACAGCGCAGGCGGAATGACCCGCGCCCGGTGCGATAGGCCTGCGCGATATTCGCAGGCGGTTCAACGATTACGCCGCCGGTTGGGAAATCCGGTCCGGGCACGTAGTTCAGAAGCGTATCGTCGCGCGCATCCGGCGTCTTGATCAGATGCAAACAGGCGTCACACAGTTCCGAGATGTTATGTGGCGGGATATTCGTCGCCATGCCCACCGCAATACCGCTGGAGCCATTGGCCAGCAGATTCGGAAATAGCGCGGGCAGAACCACCGGTTCGGTCAGCGTGCCGTCATAGTTGTCACGGAAATCGACAGCATCCTCGTTCAGACCCTCAAGCAGAGCCTCGGCCACGATGGTCATCCGAGCTTCGGTATAACGAGAGGCCGCCGGGTTATCGCCGTCGATATTGCCGAAATTCCCCTGCCCGTCGACCAGCGGATAGCGCACATTAAAATCCTGCGCCAAACGCGCCATCGCGTCATAAATCGCGGCATCGCCGTGCGGGTGATAGTTACCCATCACATCGCCCGAGATTTTCGCCGACTTACGGAACCCGCCCGTTGCACTGAGTCGCAGTTCGCGCATCGCATAGAGGATTCGCCGATGCACCGGCTTCAGACCATCCCGTGCATCGGGCAAGGCCCGGTGCATGATGGTGGACAGCGCATAGGTCAGATAACGTTCACCAATCGCGCGGCGCAGCGGTTCGGCTACTTCGCCCCCGTTTCCGGGGGCCACCATATTGGGGTCGTCGATCGTATCATTCATAGATGATGTGATACGACGCAAGGGCGCGCGGGTAAAGCAAGCAAGACATATTTTACTGGGGACAAGTGGCGCTTTTTGCAACAGGGGGAGGCAACCCCCCGATTTCCCCCGTTTTTCGACTTGGGTCGCGAATTATGCTAGGATGTCTGACATTAGTCTGCTGCCTTTTTTTGTTTTGATTGATCGACCGGGGGATGCGCCATGACGCGCCTGATTGTAATGAGTTTCGCTGCACTTGGCTGGTGCTTTTACGTCATGAGTGGCGGGCCTAATTTCGAGCCGCGCGGTGTGCGGTCAGAACAGCCTGTGCGAGTCGCCTCGAAAGCGGCCCCCAAAACCGTAGCACCGTCTCCGGCAAAAGAGCTTGTGACAAATGTCGCTATGCGCTCGCCGGTCGTGCGCGAGCGCCCGATTGATCCCCAGCCAGCAGTCGCAGCGATTGTCGCAGAACCCGCCAGTCTGGACACTTTCAACGCGCTTTCGGTGTTTGACGATCAGACTGCCAGCATCACGCTTGCGTCCCTGGAAGACGGTGTAACTGGCCTAAAGCAAATCACCAAGGACGTGCAGCCTGAACCCGCCGCCCAGCCTGAACCCAGGAAAGATATCCGGGAAATCTCCGGGACCCGCGTGAACATGCGTGACGGCCCTGGAACGATCTACCCGATTGTTGGCAAAGCGCGCATCGGCCAGAAGGTCGAGGTGCTAAGTGACTCGGGCACCGGATGGTTGCGACTGCGCGTGTTGCCGCAGCAACAGGTGGGGTGGATTTCGACCTCTTTGGTCAGAAAAACACCAGACTGACGTGGAGCAATGATTGTTCCCATACTCTGTGCACCCTAGCTTGGGGCTGGTTCAGAATCGGGAAAATCATGCAGAAGACCATTCTAATTACTGGCTGCTCATCGGGCATCGGACTGGATGCGGCGCATGGGATGCGCGCGCGGGGTTGGCGCGTGTTTGCCTCGTGCAAACAACAGCGCGATTGCGACCGGTTGCGGGCGCAGGGGTTTGAAAGCCCGCGCATTGATTATACCGATACGGCCAGCATATCGTCGGGTTTGAACGAAGTGTTGGAGGCCACCGGAGGCACCCTGGACGCGCTGTTCAACAATGGCGCACATGGCCTGCCCGGCGCGGTCGAGGACCTGCCGACCGAAGGCCTGCGTCAGATTTTCGAGGCGAACTTCTTTGGCTGGCACGAACTGACCAGGCAGGTCATCCCGATTATGCGCAGTCAAGGACACGGGCGAATCGTTCAGAACTCTTCGGTGCTGGGTCTGGTGGCCTATCCGTGGCGCGGCGCCTATGTTGCCACGAAATATGCAATCGAAGGGCTGACGGATACACTGCGCCTGGAACTGGCTGATACGGGGATCAAGGTCATTTTGATCGAACCTGGCCCGATCACATCTAAAATCCGCGAAAACTCAATCCCATTCTTCGAGCGGTTCATCAACTGGCAAAACTCGGCCCTGCGCGAGCGGTATGAGTCCTCTTTGTTGAAAAGACTGTACGAATCGTCGGGGCCGGATCGGTTTGAACTGCCCGCATCAGCGGTTACGACCAAGCTGGCCCACGCCGTAGAATCCAAGCGCCCGCGCCCCCGATACTATGTGACAACACCTACATTTATCGCCGGTTGTTTGCGCCGCATTCTATCGACACGTGCGATTGACCGCATCCTTGCAGGGGTCTGAGGCGAAATAACCCGTTCGCTTTTGGCACGCACGGGGCTAGATGATAGCCCTAGGCAAACAGAAACACGGACGGTGTACTCATGGACCTAATGATGGTCATTTTGCTTTTGGCCATGGCGGCGGTTGTCGTCGTATTGGCGCTTGGCATCTCGAATTTTGGCAAAAGCGGCAGGGACGCGGCACTGAAAAGCAACAAGTATATGCGCCTGCGTATCCTGTTTCAGTTCATCGCCGTGATTCTGATCGTGCTTTACGTCTGGCTGCGCGGTCAGGGAGGTCAGTAAATGGTCGTATTGAACAAGATTTACACCCGCACCGGTGATGATGGCAAAACCGCACTCGGCAATGGCGAACGCGTCGCCAAATACTCGGGCCGCGTGACCGCTTATGGCACCGTGGACGAGTTGAACGCCTTTGTCGGCGTCGCCCGGACCGAGGCAGATGGGGATGTCGAAGCTGCACTCGCCCGCATTCAGAATGACCTGTTTGATCTGGGCGCAGATTTCTGTCGTTCCGACATGGAAAAGGATGCCGAAGCAGACTATCCGCCTCTGCGCATCGTGCCCTCGCAGATTGACCGGCTCGAGGTTGAAATCGACGCGATGAACGAAGCCTTGGAACCACTGCGCAGTTTCATCCTGCCCGGTGGCTCGCGTCTTGCGGCGCATCTGCATGTATGTCGAACCGTATCTCGCCGGGCCGAACGGCTTGCGGTTGAGTTGACCAACATGGAGCCGGTCAACGAAACCGCAGTCAAGTACCTGAACCGTCTGAGCGACTGGTTCTTCGTCGCAGCCCGTTGTGCCAATGAAAACGGAACTGAAGATGTTCTGTGGGTTCCGGGCGCGAACCGCTGAAAGCGGCGTTGCGTCCAGTGGACGCGGCGGCGACCGGAAGGGCGAAGCCCCGGCCCGACGGGCGGGCGCAAACCGATAGCTTCCTGCCTTTTGGGTGGATGTGTGGTGCTTGGTCACGTCAAAAATAGCAAAACGCGACGTCCGTTGCAGATGACGTGACGATTTTGCCCTGTTGCCGCCTGAATTGAATCGCTATTCAAGCCCTCATGAACATTGGTGGAGTCGCGACGCGGCTTGCCGTTTTTTGTGAGGAGCTAGCGCAAAATGAAGGTACTCGTGCCTGTCAAACGCGTGATTGACTATAACGTTAAAGTTCGCGTCAAAGCGGATGGCAGCGGTGTCGATCTCGCCAATGTCAAAATGTCGATGAACCCGTTCGACGAAATTTCTGTCGAAGAGGCAATCCGCCTGAAAGAAGCAGGCAAGGCAGACGAAGTCGTCGTTGTTTCTATCGGCGTAAAACAAGCCCAGGAAACACTGCGCACTGCGCTGGCCATGGGCGCGGACCGTGCCATCCTGGTCGTTGCTGCAGATGATGTCCATCAGGACATAGAACCTCTGGCCGTTGCCAAGATCCTGGCCAAAGTGGTCGAGGAAGAGCAGCCTGGTATCGTTTTGTGCGGCAAGCAGTCTATCGACAACGACATGAATGCAACTGGTCAGATGTTGTCAGCTCTTTTGGGCTGGTCACAAGGCACCTTTGCGTCCGACATCGACATCGACGGCGACAGCGCAAAGATCACCCGCGAAGTCGATGGCGGCATGCAAACCATCAGCGTCAAAATGCCGACAATCGTGACCGTGGACCTGCGCCTGAACGAGCCCCGTTACGCGTCGCTGCCCAATATCATGAAGGCGAAGAAAAAGCCGCTGGACGAGAAAACCGCCGATGATTACGGCGTCGACGTCTCGCCGCGCCTGGAAGTCGTCAAAACCGAAGAACCACAGGCACGTGCCGCTGGCATCATCGTCGGCTCGGTAGACGAGCTTGTCGCGAAACTCAAAGAAGCGGGGGCTGTGTAATGGCTGTTCTTCTTCTCGCCGAAGTCAACAATGGTGAACTGGCGCTGGACGCAACCGCCAAAGCTGTAAACGCAGCAAAGGCACTGGGTGATGTAACCGTTCTGGCCGCAGGCGGTTCCGCTGCTGCTGCCGGTGAAGCTGCCGCCAAGATCACCGGCGTCTCAAAGGTTCTGGTCGCCGAGGACGAATCGCTGGGCCATCGCCTTGCAGAATCCACTGCTGCGCTGATCGTAGGTCTTGCTGATGGTTATGAGCACATCGTTGCCCCCGCCACCACCGATGCCAAGAACGTTATGCCGCGCGTTGCCGCGCTGCTGGACGTCATGGTCATCTCGGACGCGTCCGGAGTCGTCGACGGCTCGACCTTCGAACGCCCAATCTATGCGGGCAACGCGATCCAGACCGTCAAATCTGTGGACGCCAAAAAAGTCGTCACTTTCCGAACCGCAAGTTTTGATGCTGCGGGCGAAGATGGCTCGGCAGCCGTTGAGACCATCTCGGTCGGCGAGAACCCCGGTCTATCGTCCTGGGTGGAAGACAAGGTAGCCACAAGCGACCGCCCCGAGCTGACTTCGGCTGGCGTTGTTGTGTCGGGTGGCCGTGGTGTCGGTTCTGAAGAGGACTTCAAGCTGATCGAAGGTCTCGCTGACAAGCTGGGGGCCGCAGTTGGCGCATCGCGCGCCGCAGTCGACTCGGGCTATGCTCCGAACGATTGGCAGGTGGGTCAGACCGGCAAGGTTGTTGCCCCGGATCTGTATGTCGCTGTCGGCATCTCGGGTGCGATTCAGCATCTGGCAGGTATGAAAGACTCGAAAATCATCGTGGCGATCAACAAAGACGAAGAAGCGCCGATCTTCCAGGTTGCCGATTACGGTCTGGTCGCCGACCTGTTCCAGGCCGTGCCAGAACTGACTGAGAAACTCGGCTGATCAACGGGCTAGACTTTTCCACGAAGAATCTTGCATTGGGCCCGCCATCGGCGGGCCCTTTTCATTGCAGGTTTCTGATCGGACCGACCAAGGCGTCAGCAATCGACCTGTGTGCTGCAGGACCTATCATATATTCCGCCATGGGCTGTTGCAGTGTTCCAAACAGCATATCTTCAAGCTCATCGGACTGCCCCGACACGCTGACCGTCACCTCAACGATCTCGGCGCTGAGAGGGCGCAAGGCCTCGATCATCTGTGGCGTGATCCGAATATCAGCACCGTGCTTGGGCTGATCACTTTCTGCCTCACGCAGGACCTGCAAATTCAACAAGACAACAGGCGCTTCAAGCGCCTCAACAAGCCCCCCAATTCGGTCGATCCAATTCCGTCGCAGCTCTTCTGCGATTACCTCGAACCGCGCATCATTGCGGCCCTGCAACAAAATCATCAGGTGATGTACGAAATGGACATCGGCAAAGTCGATCTCGGGATAGAGAGATTTCAGATCCTCTGTCGGAGCCAGAAAACGGTCGTTGCGTCGGGGATGAACCCGGTAGAATCGATTGGACTGCCCCAATATGTCGCTAAGCTGCACCACGCAGAGCTCTGCTTGGTTCAGTAAACCCCTCAACTCCGTGTCATCGCACAGCGCATCTACGCCGCAAAAAAGGCTTCCGAAATTCAGGCACCGTCTGTCCAACCTCTCTTCGAGAACTGCCGCGAATGGCTGCTCGACGAATCGCCCGAATGTTTCGGTCCCACCTGCGCAGGCCACAAATGACTTCTCCAGCGAACGCATTGGCCCACGAAACCACAATCGTGACTCACCGTATTGGCACACGTCATGCTCGAGTCGCCCCGAGCCAGCTTGATGATAGCTCATATCACTCACCCAATTTTCACCCGGATGCCATCTTGCAGCCGCAAGTCTTGAGAATCTCCTAATGTGCGCATTTGAAGCAAAGTCGAACGGTCTGATCCCCTTGCCGCCCGCCCCGATCTGCCGATAGTGTCATCCTACCCCGTGGCACAGAGGCATCAAAAAATGGATGTAAAATCAGTCGGAGTGATTGGCGCAGGCCAAATGGGCAATGGTATCGCCCACGTACTGGCTTTGGCGGAATATGACGTTCTGCTGAACGACGTTAGCCAGGACGCGCTGAACAGCGCCATGGCGACGATTGAAGGAAATATGGCGCGCCAGGCATCGCGCGGAAAAATTTCGGATGAGGAGATGCAATCCGCGCTGAAACGCATCACGACCACAATGGAGCTGCCACAGCTGGGCCAGACTGACCTGGTGATCGAGGCCGCAACCGAGCGTGAGACCGTCAAACAAGCCATTTTCGAAAGTTTGCTGCCACATCTGCAACCGCATACAATCCTGACGTCAAATACGTCATCTATTTCGATCACACGTTTGGCGAGCCGAACAGACCGGCCCGAACGCTTTATGGGTTTTCACTTCATGAACCCAGTTCCGGTGATGCAACTGGTTGAACTGATCCGGGGCATTGCTACGGATCAACCAACATTTGCTGCCTGTAAGGCCGTTGTAGACCGCCTGGGCAAAACCGCCGCCAGCGCCGAAGATTTCCCGGCTTTCATTGTCAACCGCATCCTGATGCCGATGATCAACGAGGCCGTATACACCCTGTATGAAGGCGTGGGGAATGTTCAGTCGATTGACCAATCGATGAAATTGGGCGCAAACCACCCGATGGGACCACTAGAACTGGCTGACTTTATCGGTCTGGACACCTGTTTGGCCATTATGAACGTGCTGCATGATGGATTGGCCGATACCAAATATCGCCCTTGTCCGCTGTTGACGAAATATGTCGAAGCGGGCTGGCTGGGACGTAAAACGCAGCGTGGTTTTTATGACTATCGGGGCGAGGCGCCAGTGCCGACCCGGTAAAGGCCACCGCCCGGAATTCATCCGGGCGCAGCCACGAGATTGTCCTGATCAGGTGAAATTGCAGGTCAGAGCTTGGTTGCCTGCCCAAGACCCAGCGTGTGCTTTCTGAGCCAAGCCATAAAGCCGCGCGGATCTCGCTCCAGCAGCTGCATATCCTCATCCGAGATCGGTTCTCCGATCACCGGGGATTGCGGTTTGTTGCAGGATCGAACGATCTCGTGCAGCAACAAACCCTGGCGCAGAATCGCAGAAAGTTTGTTGGCGATCTGGTAGGCACGCGAATTCCTGCCAGGGAAAAAGATCGGCAGGACCTGCGCGCCGGATCGACGGATCATTTTGGCCGTGAACACGTTCCACTCACGCTCGATCACCGGCCCGAACCAGTCATCCGAAGACATCACAACGCCTGAAGGGAACAAGGCCACAACGCCCCCGTTTTTCAGATGCTCCATCGCATTGCCGCGCATCTCAAGCATCTTGGCCTGTGCCTCGGGATCGTGCGGGAAGGGCACCGGAATCATGAACGACGTCGCCGCCTCGTCCAAACCTGTCAGAACCGAACGGGTCAAGATCCGATAGTCGCTGCGGACCCTGCCGATCAGCTCTGCCAGAATCATGCCGTCGACCATGCCATGGGGATGGTTGGCTACGACGACCACGGGCCCCGTTTTTGGAATACGCGCGATCTGTTCCTCTGGTGTGGTCAGGTCGATGCCCATTATATTAAGCGCACCTGCCCAGAACCGTTGGCCGCGGAATTGTTCATTCTGCTTCTCGAACTTGTTAACCATACCCAAAATGGTCAACTTACCCGTACACCATTCAATGGTGCGGATCGCTGTTGCAGTCCAAGGGTCGTCGAACGAGTTTGCGTAGGTCAGGGTCTTACGATCATAGATCTCGCCCTGGTCCTTGGTCCCATCCACCACCGGGCCTGTCTTGGTCTCGTGCGTTGTTTCCGCCAATTCCTGGTTATCCCGTTCTTCGTATCACGGCGGGTGCGGTCAGAAACCTTCTCCGAACTTGTCGTTCACCAGAGTCTCCAACGCATCAGCCAACGCCTCAGCATCCGGTCCGGACGTCTCGACGTCAATAGTCGTTCCACGAGACGCTGCCAACATCAAAAGACCCATAATGCTGTCGCCGGATGCGGAAAGCCCGTCTTTCGACACCTCGGCCTGAGCGTCGAACCCTTCTACCAACTCAACCAGCTTGGCCGAGGCGCGGGCATGCAGGCCCTTTTCATTGATAATTTTCAAGCTTCGGGTGGTCATTCTTTATCTGTCCGGTTCTCGTCAAACGTCACATTTTGCGCATTGATATACTTACGTCCAGCTTCCATTGCCTGCCGCACGGCTTCGCCAATCGGCAGGTGGCGGGATTTGGCCAGTTTTATCAACATGGGAAGATTTGCGCCGTAAAGGATACGGCGATCCTGCGGCGCGCAGGCACGCAGGCTGAGATTCGAGGGGCTTCCGCCAAACAGATCGGTCACGACGACAACACCGTCACCAACATCAACACTGTCGGCGGCCGCACAGATTTCCGATTGCTTCGCTTCGCGATCATGATCGGCCTCGATCGAGATCGCGGCCAGGCCGGGCTGATTGCCGACCACATGCTGCATCGCGGCCAAATATTCTTTGGCCAGCCCACCATGTGCTACGAGTACGATCCCGATCAATCCGGCCTCACATTCAACGATCGTCTTTCCATTTCGCGATGCCTAATTGCCACTTGCTGCCCCCCCTCTGCAAGGGCCTTTGCAACCGCTTCGGCCATTGCAACCGATCTGTGTTGCCCTCCGGTACAGCCAAAGGCCACGGACAGGTAGGCTTTGCCCTCGGCCCGGTAGGCGGGCAACAACAAAGTCAGCAGGTCAACCACCCTTTCGAAGAAAGGCGCATAGTTCGCGTCGGTTTGAATATAGCTCGCCACATCCGAATTGCGACCATCTTCGGCCCGAAGCTCGGGACGCCAGTACGGGTTGGTGAGAAAACGGCAGTCAAAGACCATATCCAATCCGCGAGGCAAACCACGCTTATAGGAAAATGATTCGATGGTTACCGCCAGATGCCGCCCACCCTGAGGCGCAAACCAACGCTCTACCTCTTCGCGCAGTTGGTGAACATTCAGTGGCGTGGTGTCGATCAACGTATCTGCAAGTTCACGAATTGGGGCCAGCGACTCTTTTTCCTGGCGCACGCCGGTTTCAGGGCTGGCATCCGCAGACACCGGGTGACGTCTGCGGGTTTCCGAATACCGGCGCAGCAGGACTTCATCGCTGCAATCGAGATAAAGCGTGGTCAGGTCAACCTGTTCCATCCACCGAAGCTTAGCCAGCAATTCGATGACGCCAATCGTGGAAAAATCGCGGTTGCGCGCATCAATACCAAGCGCCATGGGACGGTCAGTTTTTGGCCCGTCTAATAGACGCAGCAAAAGACCCATGGGAAGGTTGTCGATGGCCTCGAACCCCAGATCCTCTAAGACACGGATTGCGGTGGACCGGCCTGCGCCGGATGGGCCGGTGACAAGTACGATGCGTCTTTGGGTCGTCATTGATTGGGCCATTCCGGGTCTGCGCACCCGTTTTTCATCAGTAGCAAGAGCGCTGCTGGTAAATTGGAGACGCCAGCGCCCCGAAGCAAGGGAACAGTTTGCCTCAGGATAAGAATTGAACGGGGTTCTGGCAGGCGCTCGGGTTCTTCTTGCGCCATGTCCACCACAAAGCCAACCGGCACCGGCCCAACCGAGACTGCCCGCAACAGGCCAAGACCTCTTGCCTCGATCAGTCCACCGATATTTGGAGCCGCCTCTGCCAGGGCGAGATTGCCATCCATATACAACCGAACCCGATCGTCCGCGACCAGATCGGCCCCCAACGCCATCATCTGCAAAGACAGCGCTGACTTCCCGGTGCCCGAAGGCCCCACGATCAAAACAGCACGGTCTGCTACCGCGACGCAAGAGGCGTGAACGATGGCAGTATCTTTGTGTTCAACAGAGGAGAGTGCGGACGTGCTCACCGCGTCAAACCGGCAGGCCCACGACGAATCGCGCGCCCTGAGGGTCTGATGTTATGTCCGCTTCGGTCGGGCGGATATTCTCGGCCCAAATCACCCCGCCATGCGCCTCGACAATCTGTTTCGAGATCGCCAGACCCAACCCCGAGTTATTGCCGAAATGCTCAACGGGACGTTGGGAATAGAACCGTTTGAACACTTTGGTCAGGGCCTGCTCGGGGATGCCTGGGCCAGTGTCTTCAACAACAACCAGAACCCGATCCTCGCGCCGGCGTACCCACACACGTATGGCATCGCTTTCTTCGCAGAAGGAAATCGCATTGGTGATCAGGTTTACGAACACCTGCGCCAATCGCGCCTCAAGCCCGGTCACGGTGATTGGTTCGGGCGGCAGATCAGTGATGTAATCGATTCCCTTGGCGCGCGCATCCTCGCCCAGATACTGACCGAGGTTTCCGATCAGGTTCAACAAATCAAATGGCTGTTCTTCCTCCTTGACCAGTTCGGCGTCCAGGCGCGAGGCGTTCGAAATGTCGCTGACCAGACGATCCAGCCGACGGACATCATGTTCGATCACCCCCATCAGCTTGTCGCGCTGGTCGTCTCTTTTAACCATGCGCAACGTGCCCACAGCAGATTGAAGGCTGGCTAGGGGGTTTTTGATCTCATGCGCCACATCTGCCGCGAATTGTTCGTTTGCATCAATCCGGTTGTACAGCGCTGTAACCATGCCGCGCAAAGCTCGGCTGAGTCGTCCGATTTCGTCCGGTCGCGCGCTCAGATCGGGGATGCGGATGCGGCCCGGGTTGACCCCCGCACCGCGGTCTTTGCCCATCTCGGCGGCGGATGCCAGATCGGCCAGCGGGTTGGCGATGGTCGAGGCGAGAACAAGGCTCAAGCCAACGGAAACCAAAAGCGCCACGACGAACATGCGCAGGATCCGCTCTTGATCACGGCGGGCCAATGCGTCGATTTCTCCGGCGGGACCGGCCATGGCAACTGCGCCAACGGGCTTTCCATCCAGTTGGATTGGGGCCGCAGCAACGATAACCGTTTCGCCTGCGTCATCCTGAACCGCCTGTACCTGAATATGCCCGGTCAGCGCCTGTGGAATGATGGCCTGAACGCGTTGGGCCAAGGTTGGCGCTTCGCTGGTTTCATCTTGCTTGAACACTTTGGACAGCCCGGTCCAGACCGCGTTCAAGGCATCACTGATCAGTGTGCTTCCAGTCTGCGCATCAGCTTCTGAGCGCAGCATGACCGGCATCTCCGAGACCGCAGGCGCGCCGCGCGTCCAACCAATCAGCGTCCCTCGGGCATCGTAAACAAAGACTTCACCGCCGACCGGCAGGCTGAGACCAGCCAACGTATCTTTGACATCCAGGATGGCCGCGTCGCGGGTAATGCCAGTCACATTCTGTCGCAGCTGGGTTTCAAATACGTTGCTGACCAACTGCGCATCACCAACCAAATTCCGGGCGGTCTGCTGCACCTGTTCTTCTCGCGAATTATCCAGATATAGCAATCCGGTGACCAGAATCACCAATGCAATCATGTTGAATGTGATGATCTTGCGCGCCAGAGGCGAGCCCCGCAGGGAAAACAGATTGCGGCGGCCGCGTGTGGCCCTGAGTTCGGCGGAATCGTCGCTCTGGGGGATGACCCAGTCATCTCCAAGAACGACGTCACCGTCGCGTAACTCGTTTTCTTGCTCAGTATCGCGCACGAGACCCAGTAACCCCTTAACTTAGGCCACGCTTATTCTTCGTTGTACCGATACCCAATACCATACAACGTTTCGATGGCCGAAAACTCCGGATCAGCTGCGCGCATCTTTTTGCGCAGACGCTTGATGTGGCTGTCGATCGTGCGGTCATCTACATAGACCTGATCGTCATAGGCAACATCCATCAGCTGATCGCGGCTTTTGACAAATCCCGGACGCTGCGCCAAGGCCTGCAGCAACAAGAACTCGGTCACTGTCAAAGAGACATCCGATCCCTTCCAGCTCACCGCGTGGCGCAAGGGGTCCATCCGCAATTCGCCCCGTTCCATCACCTTGGCGTCGCCTGTGTTGGCAGCCACGGGATCACCCGAGGTCGCTTCCTGACGGCGCAGCAAGGCCCGTATCCGTTCAACCAGCAACCGTTGCGAAAAGGGCTTTTTGACATAATCATCAGCACCCATGCGCAAACCCAGAACTTCGTCGATCTCGTCATCTTTCGAAGTCAGAAAGATCACCGGCATCTGAGTCTTCTGCCGCAGTCGCTGCAGCAAATCCATGCCATCCATACGCGGCATCTTGATATCCAGCACTGCCATATCGGGCAGCTTCTTGTTAAACGCATCCAGAGCAGCCTGCCCGTCGTTATACGTTTCTACCTCGAAACCCTCGGCTTCGAGCGTCATGGATACGGACGTCAGAATGTTCCTGTCGTCATCCACCAGTGCAATCTTTGACATCGGGTTAACCCCTATTCCTGCTCTCATACGAAACAATTCGCTTATTTGTAGGGCATTTTTGTCGTTTTTATGGCCGCGAATCAATCGCCATCTACGAATCGTGCGATTGTTGTCACACACATGCGGCAAAAAAGCCGTTAATGGTCTTCGAAAAGTGTCTGTATTTCCGGCAGAAAAAACATGGTGGCGCTAAACCTGAACTTGGTTGCGCTAACTGCGCCAAACCGTCCTGTTCACGCCCTAAACGACCATGATAAGACCCGCCCAATCGCCGGTTTTCCCGGTACACTGCCCCAAGAGCGCACCTTGGCCAATCTGCCGCCGCGCCGCCACAGGAGAAGACACACATGACATCTGGACGGGTGAACCCGCAATTCCGCCTCGAAGATCAGGGCATCGAGGGTCTGGGCAATGTCTATTACAACTTCATGGAACCGGCACTGATTGAAGAAGCCCTCAAGCGGGGTGAAGGTACACTTGGCAATGGCGGAGCTTTTCTTGTCAGTACCGGCAAGTTCACTGGCCGTTCTCCCAAGGACAAACATGTTGTCCGCACCGACAGTGTCGCCGATTCGATCTGGTGGGAAAACAACGCCGAGATGAGCCCCGAGGGTTTCGAAACGCTTTATGCCGATTTGATCGAGCACATGAAGGGTCGTGACTATTTTGTGCAGGATCTGGTCGGTGGCGCCGACCCCGCTTATTCGATCAACGTGCGCATGGTCACCGAACTGGCATGGCATAATCTGTTCATCCGTCACTTGCTGCGCCGCCCGGATCGTGAAGACCTGGATGAGTTCATCGCAGATTTCACAATCATCAACTGTCCCAGCTTCCGGGCTGATCCGGCCAAGCACAACTGCCGTAGCGAGACAGTGATCGCACTGAACTTCGACCGCAAATTGATTCTGATCGGCGGCACAGAATATGCCGGTGAAAACAAGAAGTCCGTCTTCACCCTGCTGAATTACATGCTGCCCGAAAAAGGCGTGATGCCGATGCATTGCTCGGCGAACCACGCGGTCGGCAATCCCGTTGATACCGCAGTCTTCTTTGGCCTCTCGGGAACTGGCAAGACCACCCTGTCCGCTGATCCGGCCCGCACCTTGATTGGCGATGACGAACATGGATGGTCAGACCGTGGCACTTTCAACTTCGAGGGCGGGTGCTATGCCAAGACGATCAACCTGAACGCCGAGGCCGAACCCGAGATCTATGCAACCACCAGCAAATTCGGCACCGTGATCGAGAATATGGTTTTCGATCCCGAGACCAAGGAGCTGGATTTCGAAGATGACTCGCTGACCGCAAACATGCGTTGCGCCTATCCGCTCGAGTATATCTCCAATGCCTCGAAAAGCGCGTTGGGCGGGCATCCGAAGAACATCATCATGCTGACTTGTGACGCGTTTGGTGTTCTGCCCCCGATTGCGCGGCTGACCCCGGCTCAGGCGATGTACCACTTCCTGTCGGGCTTCACCTCGAAGGTTGCTGGCACAGAGCGCGGCGTGACCGAGCCCCAACCCACATTCTCGACATGCTTTGGCGCGCCGTTCATGCCGCGTCGCCCAGAAGTCTATGGCAACCTGCTGCGCGACAAGATCGCCCAGCACGGCGCGACCTGCTGGCTGGTGAATACCGGCTGGACTGGCGGCGCCTATGGCGTTGGCAGCCGGATGCCGATCCGTGCGACCCGCGGTTTGCTGACTGCCGCTCTGGATGGATCGCTTCGGGATGCGGAATTCCGCAAGGATGCGAATTTTGGCTTTGATGTGCCGGTTTCCGTCCCTGGTGTCGCCGAAGTTCTGCTGGATCCGCGTCGCACCTGGGACGACCAGGCCGCCTTCGATAAACAGGCTGAGAAGCTGGTTCAGATGTTTGCTGAAAACTTTGAGCAGTATCTGCCTTTCATCGACGAAGACATCAAAGCCGTAGCAATCGGTTAATGTTGCAAAAGGGGGGGCAAACCTCTCCCCTTTTTTTCGGACAGCACATCTGTTGGCAATCGTCCTTATACGTCTAACGTAAGGTGTCCTTACAAATTCGTTGCCCGATTTGCCGGTTTAAGCTATCCAATGATGTCATTAAGACAAATTCGCCCGACGCAATCGCGCCGGGCGTTGTTTAAAAATACCTTGGGTAACTCAGCCGCGCACTCACATTCGCGAATTGAGAAACCTAATCAGATAGCAAGTGTATGCCAATGGGGATGAGTGTCAATATGAGACTTTCTGAACATTCAGATTTCAGTTCGTCTCATACCGCTGCTTTGTCGCAGCGCGTGACATGGGAAACGACAGGTAACGAAATGACTGAAATCTTGAAACTGACCGAACTGCGCAAACTGATGCAAAGCATGGAGCGCACGTTGGGGCTGGAACAACTCTCACCGGTAGAGCGCGATATCTATTACGCCGCCGAAGAACTGTCCAAAGCTGACCAGGAAGTTCGGACATTTGGGTTGATTGAACACACGCTTGTGCAAAGCGTCTCGCGCCCGACCTTTTTTCGTGCTCTGAAGTCGCTGGTGCAGAAGGGGTATTTGTCACAAAGCGGTAGCGCGAACCGTGGACGGTATGTTGTGCATGCGCCTAAGTAATAAAGCGTTTGATCTGCGCATTGCTGGCTGACCGCCGTGCGCAGATGGGCCTCTGATACGTTCTTTGCCTCACTGGCCTACGTAATTGCCTCGTTCCTTACGTTCGAGGTTCTGATGCCACTGCAGAACGTATTCTTCCCCGAATATCCCAGCAAGGCCAGCCTGCTGTTTCTCCCGCATGGTGTGCGTGTGCTCTCTGCTTGGTTGTTGGGGTGGCGGGCGATTTTTGCGCTCTTGCCCGGTGTCTTTCTTGTCTTTGCCTTTCTCGGCGGAAGCGACGTCTTCCTGCCCAACCGTCTGGCCGCCATAGCAATCGCCGTCACAACCGTTCCTGCTGTATTTTACCTATGCAAATGGGTCGGCTTCGATCTGTTTCCCCACCCGGACCGCAAACCATGCTGGTCCTGCGTGATGGGGGTCGGGATCGTCACGTCAGTATTGGTGTCCGTACTGACCAACCTGGCTTTTGGCAGCGGTGGGCTGGAATATATCGCCTTCCTGATCGGCGATATCTCGGGCCTGTTCTTTCTGATGCTGGGGCTCTATTTCACGCTGCGCGCGATAGATCGGCGTGCCTAGCCCATCAGCCCGCGTCGCAACAGGTTCAGCCCTGCGATAAGCAGCACGAACAGGGTGATCTTGCGAAACAGCGCCTGATCTATGCGCGCCTGCAGTTGCAACCCCACCCACATGCCCGCCAGCCCCGGCAGCACCAGAGCAGCCGAGAACGGAGCGGTTTCGGCGCGGAAAATCCCGGAGCCCATATGCGCGAACAGCAACGCCAGCGCCCCCAAACCATAGATGACCCCCTGCACACGCATCTGCACCGCTTTCGGGGTGTTTAAGGCGGTCAGATAAGCCACGGTTGGTGGTCCCCAAATTCCAGACATCCCCCCGACAAAGCCTGCAACCGCAGCGATCATGCCCTCTATTCGGGCAGATGGGCTGGCCAATTTCAGACGCAGCCCCAATACCTGGATCAATGCAAAGACTGTCACCGGGATGCCAATCATCAACAAAAAAGTTGATGCTGGCACTGCGCTGACCAACTGAGCACCAATCAGCAGAAACACCAACCCGACAACCAGAAATACACGGAACTGACGGATCGAGGACACGGCGGCCGGAACACCCCCGCGCAATGCCTGCACCCCATTTGTCACCAGGGTTGGCAGGATAAGCCCCGCGATCGCCAGATCCGGCGAAAGGAACATGCTCAGCCCCGAGATCAGAACCATTGGCATGGCGAACCCGACCATGCCTTTGACCCAACCGGCAATGAAGGCAACCCCACAGGCTAGCAGCAGTTCTTGGGCAGAGAGCATAGAAAACAACGTCATGTCCCCCTGATATCACTCCTGACAGGTGCTGCACTGCAAAAATGATCAAGCAACTTTAGAACTTTTTAGTCGCATAATTCGTATTTTTGTTGCGCTGCACGTGCAGCATGATATGACCAGACGACTTTAGGAGAGAGCTGATTCATGGCCCATGACGGACAGGATATGACCCAGATGATTGCATCCGCGATTTTGCCCGAGCTTCTGACGCTGACACGTGCGGCTCTGCCGGCTGTGGACACCGTATTCGAACGCGCCCGCGAGTCGGTCCGCGCGATGGTGACAGAAGATGGTCGCGTGTCCGGCGCTCTGATCGAGGCCAATCAGACCGCCGCTCATGGGTTGGCATGGCTGGCGACATACAACCAGTCGCTGCAGCAAATGCAACGCTGGGCCGATGCTTTGGAGGCAGAAGGCAAATTCGGCGAGATCGAGCAGCTGCTGCACCAAATCGCCTTTGGTGAATACCTGCATCAGGTCGCGGGCGGCATCCCAATGAACCAGGGTGAGATTTTGCGTCTTCAGGACATGGGTCTGGGCTGGGACGCGCTGTCCGGTTTCCAATGCGCTGAAGTTCAGACACTGATGGCACAGGCCAATTCACAGGCTGCACGCAGTCGCTTGGTTGAACTGATGGAAGAACAGGCCGGTGCCGCGATGTTCGGAACGTCGGGCCTGGACGAAGAACTGGAAATGATCCGTGACCAGTTCCGCCGCTATGCCCAGGAAAAAGTCGAACCAAACGCCCATGATTGGCACCTCAAGGATGAGCTGATCCCGATGGAAATCATCGAGGAACTTGCCGAGATGGGTGTATTTGGCCTGACCATCCCCGAAGAGTTCGGAGGGTTTGGCCTTTCCAAGGCCTCGATGTGCGTGGTGTCCGAAGAATTGTCGCGCGGCTATATCGGCGTTGGATCGCTGGGCACCCGGTCCGAGATCGCGGCCGAGCTGATCATTGCCGGTGGAACGGATGAGCAAAAAGCGCAGTGGCTGCCCAAGATCGCCAGCGCCGAGATACTGCCGACAGCAGTTTTCACTGAACCCAACACAGGCTCTGATCTGGGCAGCTTGCGCGCCCGAGCAGTCAAGAATGCCGAAGGTGATTACGAGATCACCGGCAACAAGACCTGGATCACCCATGCGGCCCGGACCCATGTGATGACTTTGCTGGCGCGCACCAACTCTGACACTTCCGATCATCGCGGCCTGTCGATGTTCCTGGCGGAAAAGACGCCCGGCACGGACGACAACCCCTTCCCCACCCCAGGCATGACCGGTGGCGAGATCGAAGTTCTGGGTTATCGCGGGATGAAAGAATACGAGTTGGGCTTCGATGGGTTCAAGGTCAAGGGTGAGAACCTACTGGGCGGCGAAGAAGGCAAAGGCTTTAAGCAGCTCATGGAAACCTTCGAATCCGCCCGCATTCAGACCGCAGCCCGCGCCATCGGTGTGGCCCAAAGCGCGCTGGACATCGCCATGCAATATGCGCAGGACCGCAAACAGTTCGGCAAGTCGCTGATCAACTTCCCCCGCGTGTCCGGCAAGCTGGCGATGATGGCGGTCGAGATCATGATCGCACGACAGCTGACCTATTTCTCGGCTTGGGAAAAAGACAACGGTCATCGCTGCGATCTTGAGGCCGGGATGGCCAAGCTGCTGGGCGCCCGCGTGGCCTGGGCTGCTGCCGATAACGGCCTGCAGATCCACGGCGGCAACGGCTTTGCACTGGAATACAAGATCAGTCGCGTGCTGTGTGACGCACGTATTCTCAATATTTTTGAAGGGGCTGCCGAAATTCAGGCACAGGTGATCGCGCGGCGTTTGCTGAGCTAACCTGTAACGGCAACCCTGTTTCCCCGACTTGACCCGGCGCGCGCGCCGGGTCTTTTTTTGCCCAAACTACTGCAGCCCTCAGTTCCTCGAAATCCTGCCCTTACCTTCCCTGCTGTCTACGTTCAGCCATGACCAGCCACGGCAGAAACTTCCCCCTATCGCAGCGCCGATATTCCCGGTAGATCAGCGTGCGATCACGAACCAGCGGCGAACCACATGACCCGATCCATTCTTGCCCTTCTGGCCACGCTTGCGGCCTTGGCCCTTGCTGGCTGTGCCACCACCTCTCAGCCGACAGCAACGCAGAACGACATAGACGAGCTGGCGCTCGCCATCCGTTCTATGGGCCCTGAGGTTGATCCAGCCGAGGCACAGAAGGCGGCCACCATTGCCTATACCTATTCGCAGCGTCTGGCCCGAGAATGGCAAGTTACCGACCCGGCCATCATCCACAACGCCAAGGTCATTAACGGATTTCGTGAGCGCGGCCTGTGCAACGACTGGGCCGAAGCGATGACCAGCCGTTTAAGGGCAGAAAACTTCCGCACCCTGGAAATGCACTGGGCTACATCACCGCCAACGCCGCTGAGGATCATCCACCATTCCGCAGTGATCAGCGCAAAGGGCGACACGATGTTCGAAGGCATCATCCTTGACCCATGGCGCAACAGTGGCGCGCTGACATGGGCGCCAACGCGCGAAGATACGCGATACAACTGGCGTACCCGCATGGAGGTGCGCACCGCTTTGCTAAACGGAGAGCAACCCTACTGAGGTCAGGACGGGGTCTTACACTGGCTGATCCGTTCCGCCACCACGGGCAGCATCCGCGCAGCCACCAGCTTTGACCCTTCGGGCGTCAGATGCGTGTAATCGACATACAGCACCTTGTCTTTGTGGAGGGGACCGCCGATCTCGGCAATATCGGTGAAAGGCACATTGGCCTCTTCAAACAAAGCAGGGAAATCGACCCGCGCGCGATGCATCAGATCTTCGCGTCCCGGCTTGTACCAATCCCGCGTGAGCTGGGCGATTTCGCGGTCGGTCTCGCTTAGGACATTGGTGTCCTCATAGACGACCTCAGGCTGCAAAAAGACGTGATAGCAAAACCCGTGGTAGTCGCCGAATGTTTCGATCAGCTTGTAATTGCGCAAAAATCCGACCTTTGCAGTCTGCGCAAGCTCTGCTGAAAAGTCTCTTTGCAAGGCGGTAACATCCCCATACGTGATATTTTTGGGGATTTCATAGCGGTCGAACAAGCCTTGCGTAAATTTCGAAGCCAGTTTGAAGGTATAGGAATACTGCGCCGGGTACCGCAGGAACGCATAGGCTGAAAAGAAGGGTTTGCGATCATTCAAGGCGTCAATCATGCGTGCGGACGAGTAAGCATAACTTTGGACCGGATTATCGACCCCAACATTGTAAAAATCATTGTGGCCATCCAGAAACACAATCATGTCCGGGCTGTACTCATATAGTGTCTCGTACAGGTACAACACATGTTGAAAACTGTGATACGCAACAACTCCGGCGTTGATCACCTCAATCGTCACACCGGGCATCTGATCGCCCAACCGCTCACGCAGGTCCTGCTGCAGGAAATACGCAACCGTTTCCTGATTGGTGAGCGTTGGGTGGTCAGGATAAATACTGCCCTGCGATCCGATGGCATAAGCAGTTGAGCCACCCATCAGAAAAATGCGGAGCGTGTCGTCGGGTTTTGGCTGTTCAATCAGCGTATCGTGGCGGAACCCTTGATCGGAATGGATACGCTGTCCGCCAGTATCAAATCCTCGCTGATAGTCTGGGTTCAGTTTGTGACCACGGATCGAAGAATATAGATGTCGCTCTGCCGTATTGCCCAGCGTGTTGTCATACACATAAACCACGGTGAAATACGAAAGCAGTTCAACCAGCAGGAAGAGAAAGAGGGCATAGATCAAAATCATAAAAAACTTGGTTACAGGCCGCATCCGCCCCATGCCAACATCATCATTTCCGCTCACTACGAAGCTCCAATTCTATCAGGTCAAAATCAAATAAACCTGGCGTATATACCGGTGTAAAAATTCCACCTAACTGCCCAAATCTTAGGAAAGGCCCGTTATTCGCTTTCAATATGTCCAAGATGTTTTGCAAGTCAACGGTCACCATTGTATCCGATCCTTTACCTAGTCGGTTCAAAACAATGCGTCCAAGCCCAGGAAACTGTTCTTCGCTGATTTCAGGAATTCTGCCATGTTGCGTTACATAATGCTGCTTTCCCTTTCCGGATTACTCCAATGTCAGAAGGATGAAACCGTTGCGGCCTATGGTGCTGCCGAACGGGAATGGGCCCTGCAAGAGATCAACGGTCAGCCCTACAATGCAAGTGCCTTATTGCGATTTCTGGAAGAAGGCAAAGTAACCGGCAACGCCCCCTGCAACAGCTACACGGGCAGGCTTAACGCGCCCTATCCATGGTTTGAGCTGACCGGCCTGACAGCGACCCGTGCCGCCTGTGCCGGGCTTGAGGCAGAAGGGATCTATTTCGCCGCCCTGCTTGCCATGACCCAATCCGAAGTATCAGGGAACCTGCTGATATTGCGCAATGAGGACGGGCAGGAAATGGTGTTCAAAGCTGCCGATTGATCTGATCAATAAACCGCGCCCGTGCGCCGGGCAGAGGGTTGTTCCCCAACGACGGAGCAACATGGTTCTCTAGAAAATGTCCGGTGGTCAGCAATCCTTGCACCACTTCGGTATCCGGCGCGTCGCCCACGCCACGCAGGCAAGGTGGCAAGGGAAGCAACCTATCCACCCAGTCCCCTGCCCCATCAGCGCTTACCGCACGACCTGTTTTCGGAGAAACATAATCCAAACCTTCTGTTACCCCCGTCACGGCACAGCGTGTCAGGTCAAGGCCAAACCCCAGCTCTTCCAGCAGCGACAATTCCCACCGCAGATAGGCAAGCACCCAAATTTCGTCCTGACCCAGCAGATCCATCAACTGTTCGGTTTGTTTATAGATGCGCGGATGCGCTTCGCGCTCAGGCAAACAGAACGAGAGCAGGGCCACCACCGTATTCAATCCAGCCAGCGCAAGCCTACCCGAAAACGCCGCCGCCGCCCGCGACCGCAGGGGCTCGACCTGAAAAGTGCCGATATGCTCCTCGAGCCGTGCGCGCCAAAGCACATCTAATTGCGCCCCGGGCTGCAGGATCGGCGCAATCTTGCGGCTGGTTCCACCACGTACGACGCCGGCATGACGACCGTGGCCTTCGGTAAAGACCTCGATAATTGCCGCCGTTTCGCCATGGCGGCGTGAGGTCAGAAGTATGCCGTGGTCGCGCCAGTCCAAAGCGTGTCCAATCTTGTGGGGTCAGTCCTGCCCGAGCAAAAGAACGCAAAGCCGGGACCACTGCAAGAGAGACAGGGAAATCGACGACCTATTGAGTCAGAACGTGACCCCCGCGTGGATCAGGATGCCCAGGACCATAAGAAGGTTCAGCACCATAGAAATGCCGTTGCCAACATAGATGGGCAACTTCTTGACGATCAGACCGTAGATGAACCAAAGCAAAGACAACGCCGCATAGAGCGACCATGTTAACAGCGATTGGCCCGACGCATGTTGAGAGTGGGTAAAGAAGAGCTTCACAAGCTGTGGAAGCGTGGCAAATGGGCCTAAAATGCCGACAAATACCATGAAGCCCTCGAAGTGCTTCATCACAAGACCAAGGTTTGACTTTATGAACTTCTGACCAATTGTTTCAGCCAACGTAAGACCTCTATCCTTGTCATAGGCTGCAACGACCCGTTTCCGCACCATCCGTTAAATACGCGTACAAATAGCAAAATGGACCGTCTTACCAAGACCTATGCCATAACTTTGGCAGAGGCCTGCACCGCGTCTGTGCTAGTACCGCTAATCCAGACCGTCCTCACCCAGCAAATGGCGCCCCTGCCGGTCTTCGACCTCTATCACCCAGAGGTCAGGGTCAAAGCTGCGCTGGCGTTGGATCGCCTCGTCCACATCGGCCTCGGGACCAGAGGAGAGTTCAACCCACTTGCGCTCACCGCTCATCAGATCAAAGCTGCGCTGAAAGGCTGTGGCCTGACCGTCCAACGTGTTGAGCTTGATCAAAACCGCGCCGGCTGTGTCGTCACCATGGGCCACAACAAAGGCCGGTATTTCCTGAAATCGCAACCGTGCCAGATAGGCGTGAACCCAGAAGTCTGCCGTCAGTCGCGTCATGCGTTTCCGTCTTTGAATTCCAGACCCATTTCCGAATAGCGCTCAGATTCCTCCAGCCAGTTTGGCCGGACTTTGACCTGCAGGAACAGGTGGATCTTGCGATCTAGGAACTCTTCCAGCTCGGCACGGGCCGCCTGGCTGACGGCCTTGATGGTCTCGCCCTTTTTGCCCAGAACGATACCTTTATGGCCGTCGCGCATGACATAGATGATCTGGTCGATCTTTGCCGACCCGTCCTTGCGCTCTTCCCAATTCTCGGTCTCGACGGTCAGCTGATAGGGCAGTTCCTGATGCAGCCGCAGGGTCAGCTTTTCGCGTGTCATTTCAGCCGCGATCATACGCAACGGCAGATCAGCGATCTGGTCTTCGGGATACAGCCACGGGCTTTCGGGCAATTCGCCCGCCAACCATTTTCGCAGATCGTCAACGCCATGGCCCTTCTCGGCCGAGATCATGAATGTCTCGGCGAAAGAATAGCGGGAGTTGAGATCGCTGGTCAGGGCCAGCAGAACTTCGGACTGCACCCTGTCGATCTTGTTGATGGCCAGCGCGACGGTGCGGCCCTGCCCGATCTCGTTCAGACCTTCAAGGATGCGCTCTACGCCCTCGGTGATGCCACGATGCGCTTCGACCATCAGAACAACCACATCGGCATCCGCGGCCCCGCCCCATGCGGCGGCCACCATTGCCCGATCCAGACGGCGACGCGGTTTGAAAAGGCCCGGCGTGTCCACAAAGACCAGCTGTGCATCACCTTCCATCGCCACGCCCCGGATGCGGGCGCGGGTCGTCTGAACCTTATGTGTCACAATCGAGACCTTGGCCCCGACCATGCGATTCAGAAGGGTGGATTTGCCTGCGTTGGGCTCTCCGATCAGGGCGATAAATCCGGCGCGTGTCGTCATCTGGGGTTTGATCCTGTTTGCAGATGGGCCTCCCTATCGCAGAAAGAGGCAGCGGACCAGAGCGATTTGCAGCTTTGGCACATGCGATCTGGATGGCATTGGGTGGGGTATGGTGGGCGACCCATCACCGGAAAGGACCCGTGTTCGACCGATAGGCATTTCCGGCCAGCCCTCAGGAGACAGACTGTTTTTACCCGGTAGACTAATTCTGCAAACGGTCCAGCAACGACTTGGCGGCCGCCTGTTCGGCCTGACGCTTTGACCCTGCTGTTGCCTGCTCTTCTGCCCCGTCCTGAAGACGCGCAGCGATGGTGAAGACCGGCGCATGGTCCGGGCCAGAGCGTCTGACTTCGACATAGCTGGGCGGTTTCTGGCCCCGTGCCTGCGCCCATTCCTGAAGCGCCGTTTTGGCGTCACGGGCGTCGGCCTCGACATCGTGGATGCGATCACCCCAGAGCTTTAGGATAACGGCGCTGGCGACCTCGAACCCGGCGTCGCGATAAACCGCAGCAATGACTGCCTCCATCGCGTCGCCAAGCAAAGCTTGTTTGCGCCGCCCTCCGGACAGCATTTCAGATCGGCCCAGTTTCAGTACAGCACCCAAATCAATCTGCAGCGCCACATCTGCACAGGCCTCTTTGCGCACAAGCGCATTGAACCGGGGTGCAAGCTGACCTTCGCTCGCTTTTTTGTCCGCCTCCAGCAAGGCCGTCGCCATCACCAGACCCAGCACCCGATCACCCAGAAATTCGAGCCGCTGGTTGTCCGGGCGCGTGGCGGACGAAACCGATCCATGGGTCAGCGAACGCACCAGCAGCTCGGGGTTGGCAAATTCATGCCCCAGACGTTTTTGAAACGCCTTTATTTCGGCGGAAAGCTTCAATTCACTGCCTTAAAGAAGCGGTCTCCGCGCCAGGTCCAGAAGAACAGCATCGACCGGCCAGCGGAGGAGAACATGATGCGATCTGCACGACCAATCAGGTTTTCATAGGGTACATATCCGACACCCCCGGCCGATTGCGGCAGGCGGCTGTCGCTGGAATTGTCGCGGTTATCGCCCATAAAGAAGTATTCGCCTTCGGGCACTGTATAGACGCCGGTATTGTCCGACCCCTGATTACCGATATTTATCACCTCATACGAGACGCCGTTTGGCAGGGATTCGATCATCCGGGATTTCTCGCAGGCGCCGCCCCGCCCGACAGCGCCGTTTTCACAGCGGGGGAACTGGCCTTGTGGTCCCTGGCGTTCATAGGTTTCCGTAAACACTCCATCGGGTTCCTGCGGAACTGGAGTACCGTTCAGGATGATCTGGCCCTCAATGATCTGGATACGATCGCCGGGCAGGCCAATCAGGCGTTTGATGTAATCGCGACCCGTCACCGGATGACGGAAAACGATCACATCGCCGCGCTCGGGATCGCCGGCCCAGATACGGGTGTTGTCATCACTTTGCATCCAGCCACAAACATCCTCGGCGTCGATATTGAGGCCGACGCTTGGAATAATCAGACTGGGGCAAGAGGCATAGGAATATCCATAGGCCATTTTGTTGACGAACAGGAAATCCCCGATCAACAAGGTCTGTTTCATCGACCCTGACGGAATCCAGAACGGCTGAAAGAACAGGGTACGGAAAACGCCCGCGATCAACAGCGCATAGACGATGGTTTTGATCGTCTCCCACACGGGATTTCCGGTTTTGACGTCCTCGGCCATACTGCTCTCCGGTCCTTGGTTTGTTGGGGTGCTACATGCGCGGCGCGGCGGGGTTAGTCAAGACAGAGCGCTGCGTTCGCGAATTGGGCGCGCCTCGATCACCACGAAGGCCTGCGCCCAGGGGTGGTCATCGGTTAGGGTGACGTGGATGATCGCCGCATGACCCTCGGGGGTCATATCGTTGAGCCGTTCCGCCGCCCAACCGGTCACATGCATCACTGGCTGGCCGGTTTTAAGGTTGGTGACAGCCATGTCCTTCCAGGAAATCCCCATACGAAGCCCGGTGCCCAGCGCCTTGGAACATGCCTCTTTCGCGGCCCAGCGCTTGGCGTATGTGCCTGCTGTGTCGGCGCGGCGTTCGGCCTTGCGTTGTTCAGTGTCGGTAAAAACGCGGTTACGGAACCGGTCACCAAACTTGTCGAGCGTGCCCTGAATGCGGTCTATGTTTGCGAGGTCTGTGCCGATGCCTAGGATCATGACAACCGCACCGTCAAAATCTTGTAACTTGCCACCCCAAAGAACCCGGCAAAGGCAAAATCGAACCAGCGGCGGGCGCGGCGGTAGGCGCCGACTGTGCGCTTAGACGAGAACAGGAATGCATAGCTGATGAAAATCAGCAACGAGCCCGCGTAGAGCAGGCCGAAATAGCCAAGCAGCATCGACAAGCTGGCGTCATTCGGGGCAACGATGGCGTAGATCGAGCCCCAGCTGAGGATCGCCTTGGGGTTGGTCAGGTGGATCGCCGCGCCTTTGGCAAAGATGGTGCGTAGCGAGCCGGTGACCGGGTTGCCCAACGCCATCTCCTCCGACGACAGCGCCCGTTTCAGGGCCTTGAGCGCCAGCCAGCCCAGATAGGCTACACCGACATAGCGGATCACTTCGAACACCCAGACATTGGCCAGCATGATCGCCGACAGGCCCAGCGCGGCGGCGATGCCCCAGGCAGCGGACCCAGCACAGATGCCCAGTGCAAAGACCAGGCCGGCGCGGCGGCCTTCGTTCATTGCAGTTCCGGCGATGCCCATGGTTGCCGGACCGGGTGAGCCTCCGGCCATCAGCCAGGCGATCCAGATTGCTATGAAACCCGAGGTTATCATCCCCGCGCCTCATCCATCAGGCGGCGCATTTCCTGAATGGCGGGGGTCATGCCCAAAAAGATCGATTCGCCAATCAGAAAGTGACCAATGTTCAACTCGCGCACCTCGGGGAAAGCGGCGACAGGTTTGACCGTGTCGTATGTCAGACCATGTCCGGCATGCACTTCGAGGCCAAGCGAATGGGCAAAGGTGGACATGTCGCGCAGGCCTTCCAGCTCTTGCGCTGCCTCATCCAGTTTGCCTTCGGCATGGGCGTCACAATAGGCGCCTGTGTGCAGTTCGATCACTTCGGCGCCGATGCGATGCGCGGCCTCGATCTGGCGACGGTCGGCGGCGATAAAGATCGACACGCGACAGCCCGCATCACGCAAAGGTGCAATGAAATGGGCCAGTTTGTTTTCTTCGCGCGCGACTTCCAGCCCGCCTTCGGTGGTCCGTTCCTCGCGCTTTTCGGGGACGATGCAGACCGCGTGCGGCTTATGGCGCAAAGCGATTTGTTGCATCTCGGGCGTGGCTGCCATTTCAAAATTCAGAGGTACCGAAAGAACCTCCATCAACCCGTCAATATCTGCGTCCGAAATATGCCTGCGATCTTCGCGCAGATGGGCAGTAATGCCATCTGCACCGGCCTGCTCGGCCAGCGTGGCCGCGCGCATAGGGTCGGGATAGACCCCACCACGTGCATTCCGCACTGTGGCCACATGGTCGATATTCACACCGAGACGCAAACGGTTCTCAGACATCCTTTGATTCCTTTCCCAAATCCTGGCTCGAGCCTAGTTGGTTTGACTCTGGAACGGCAGCCTCGGATTCAGCCAGACGTTTGATTTCTTCAAACTTCTTTTTGATCCTGTCGCGACGCCGTTGCTGATAGGTGTGGACCAGCGGCAGGCTGAGATAGTAGCAAACCACCCCAGCCAGCAATCCGGGAAGAATGCCGCCAATCAGGTACGGAAAGAAAACCTCGTCGTAGAAAATTCCCAGCCCGTGCCAGTCAGCTACCCGGTCAGTGAATACTGCAATCAGGTTGTCTTTGAGATCACCGATCGCATTGGCAAACTTCCCCATAAGCCCATGGGTGTCGCCCTCTTCAAACTCGGTGCCCAACAGGAAATGCCCGGTCTGAAGGCAAACCACCCCGATGGGCACATAGGTCAAAGGGTTTCCGAAAAACGTACCGCTGAGTGCAGCCAGCATATTGCCGTTGAACAATCGCGCAGCCAGGGCGGCAATGCCAAAATGCAGCCCGTAAAAAGGTGTAAAGGCCGCAAACACTCCAAACCCTACCCCGCGGGCGATGCGTTCAGGTGAATCCGGCAATCGCCGGACGCGGTGTTTCACATAGTGGAAGGCCCGGGTCCAGCCACCACGAGGATAGACGAATTCCGATGCGATCTGGACAGGCGAGCGTCGATCTCGGCGCTTGAATACCACTCCTGATCACCCCTTCTCAGCCAGCCGCAACTGCGGATTTAGCTCTGTCTCTGAAACGTTCAACCGCTGCAACATCGCTTTCGGCCTCAAGCATCAACATCAACGAATGCAACTGCTCAAGGTCGCGCAGTTCTACGTTGACCAGCAGGCGGTAAAAATCCGGTTTGCGATCCACAAATTCTAGGTTCGAGATATTGGCCTTTTTCTCGCCGATCAATGTACAAATGCGACCCAGCACACCTGCGTCATTGCCAATCGTAACATCAATCGTTGCCCCGTAAACAGCCGGGTGAGTTCCCGAGTGCCAGTGCAGATCGACCCAGCGTTTGGGCTCACTCTCGTATTCGCTCAGGCGATCACAGTCGATTGCATGCACGACAACACCTTTGCCGCGATAAGTGATCCCGACGATCCGTTCACCCGGCAATGGCTGGCAGCAAGGGGCGCGGTCAAACTTCTGCCCCGGCTCAAGACCGATCACGGCCCGGCGCATCGGGATGGCATCGCCATCATCCTGCGTCAGTTCTGGGTAGACGGCGCTGACCACATCATGGGCAGTTAGTTCTGCACTGCCCAGGCGCGCCAACAGCTCATGCCGGTCTTTCAGGCGCAGATGCTTGGCAGCAGTGTCCAGCGCCTTGTCGGTCGCTTTGCGCCCGACATGTTCAAATCCCGATCGCGCCAATTCTTTGCCCAGCTTGATGAACCGCTCTCGGTCAACCTCGCGCAGGGCGCGACGAATGGCTGTACGGGCTTTGCCGGTGACGGCAATTTCCAGCCACGTGACTTGGGGAGTCTGACCGTCAGCTGTTATGATATCCACCGACTGCCCGTTCTTGATCCGGGTCCAAAGTGGCACGCGAATACCATCAACCTTGGCCCCTACACAGGCGTGCCCGATGCGCGTGTGGATGGCATAGGCAAAGTCGATCGGCGTCGCACCACGCGGCAGTTTCACCACGTCCCCCTTAGGCGTGAAACAAAAGACCTGATCCGAATACATCTCGAGCTTGACCGCCTCGAGGAAATCCTCGTGATCCTCTTCGCTGTCGAATTGTTCGGTCAGGTTGGCGATCCACTTAGCCGGGTCGACTGCAAAGGGGTTTTCCGAACGCACGCCATCCCGATAGGACCAGTGCGCGGCCACGCCAGTTTCGGCGACATCATGCATCTGACGGGTGCGGATCTGAACCTCGACCCGCTTGCCGTCACGGCCTGAAACGGTGGTGTGGATCGACCGGTAACCGTTCGATTTCGGCTGACTGATATAATCCTTAAACCGCCCCGGCACGGCGCGCCAACGCTGGTGGATCGCGCCAAGGGTTCGATAGCAGTCTTCTTCGCTTTGCGTAATGATGCGGAACCCGTAGATGTCGGACAGACGCGAGAACCCCTGGTCCTTTTCCTGCATCTTACGCCAAATCGAATAGGGTTTCTTGGCACGGCCAAAAACCTCGGCTTCAATCCCGGCCTTTTCAAGTTCGTGCCGCATGTCGCCGGTGATCCGGTGGATCACGTCACCCGTTTCGCGCTGCAGCGTGATGAAGCGGCGGATGATGGACTGGCGGCCTTCAGAGTTGAGAACGCGGAAGGCGAGGTCTTCCAGCTCTTCCCGCATCCATTGCATACCCATACGGCCTGCAAGCGGCGCGTAGATATCCATCGTCTCGCGCGCTTTGACGATCTGCTTTTCGGGCCGCATCGCCTTGATCGTGCGCATATTGTGCAGACGGTCTGCCAGCTTGACCAGAATGACCCGCAAATCCTTGGACATCGCCATGAACAGCTTGCGGAAGTTCTCGGCCTGTTTGGTTTCGCGGCTGGACAGCTGAAGGTTTGTCAGTTTGGTGACCCCATCAACCAGCTTGGCGACTTCTTCGCCAAACAGCTCAGACACTTTGCCGTAATTGGCCTTGGTATCTTCGATCGTATCGTGCAGCAGCGCCGTGATAATAGTCGCATCATCCAGACGCTGTTCGGTCAGGATGGCGGCAACGGCAACAGGGTGGGTGAAATAGGGCTCGCCAGAATGGCGGAATTGCCCATCATGCATCTGCTTGCCGAACTCATAAGCTTTGGCAATGCGGTCTGCATTCGTCTTGGGATTGTAGTTGCGGACCAGCGCAATCAGGTCTTCAGCAGAAATCATCCGGTCCGCACCTTCATTTGTGGGGATTACCCCTGGCCTTGAGCCTCCATCAGAGCGCGCAGCAGCTTTTCTTCGGACATGTCGTCATCCGCAGGCTTGTCTGTTTCCGCACCCATCAGCAGCGCCATCTGGTCTTCTTCAGGCTCGTCGACCTCGATTTGGGTCTGGTTGGCCTCAATCAGCCGCTCGCGCAGCTCATCAGCGCTTTGAGTCTCGTCAGCGATCTCACGCAGAGAAACAACCGGGTTTTTGTCGTTGTCACGGTCAACGGTGATCGGACCACCGGCGGAAATCTCGCGCGCACGATGGGCGGCAAGCATCACCAGTTCAAACCGGTTCGGAACCTTGTCTACGCAATCTTCAACCGTCACGCGGGCCATGGGGCGCTCTCCGTTACTGAATCCATGTCAGGAAGAGGTTTATCTAAGGGCGAATCCCTGCCTTGACAAGCAGGAAATGCTGCAAATGCACCAATCATAACGGGGTAACTGCCGCAATATCGTCCGAAGGAAGCCCCGCAAGCATTTCCATGACGGTCTGGTCCAGTATCGGATGCCGCCAGTTCGGGGCAACATCCGCCATGGGAACAAGCACAAACGCACGATCCTGTACCCTTGGGTGCGGCAGGATCAACTGATCCGGCGCCTGCTGTTTCTGATCTTCGGGTGGCAGAGATAACCAGCTTTGAAAAACCTCGCGGTCGGGCAGAACCAGATCATCGTAACAGACCAGGTCCAGATCCAACGTCCGCATTCCCCAGCGCTGAATCCTCTCACGCCCGTAATCATGTTCAATTCCATGCAATATCTGCAGCAACTCAAAGGGTGACCTTTCAGTCTCGATCAACACGGCCGCATTCACATAGTCCGGGCCCGCGCCCTCAGGAAAACAAGGGGTCGCATAAAAGCGGCTTTCAGCCCGAATCAACAGCCCCTGGCGCAAAATCGCGTCAATGGCATGCCGTAGCGTCAGATGGGGCTCAAAACCTCTCACTTTGAGATTTGCGCCGAGGGCAAGCACTGCTTTTGAGGTGGTTTTGCGCATCCTACTCCCTATATTCGGCGAATTGCATACTTGCGATACACCATAAAACCCCTAATTATGGGGATATCAATGCGCTGTATTTTCCCAAGCCTCACTCACGTAACACGCAGCGCGCTGATTTGTACCGGAAGGATCTATTTATGTTTTATAAAGACGAACGGCTAGCGCTGTTCATCGACGGCTCGAATCTTTATGCAGCCGCAAAAGCACTGGGGTTTGACATTGACTATAAACTGCTGCGCCAGGAATTCATGCGCCGCGGTAAGATGCTCAGAGCTTTCTATTACACAGCGCTACTTGAAAATGACGAGTATTCGCCCATCCGTCCACTGGTTGATTGGCTGCATTACAATGGCTTCACCATGGTTACGAAACCGGCAAAAGAATACACCGACAGCATGGGGCGTCGGAAAGTCAAAGGTAACATGGATATCGAACTGACCGTCGATGCCATGGAGCTTGCACCACGTGTAGACCATATCGTGCTGTTTTCCGGCGACGGAGATTTCCGCCCGCTGATCGCAAGCCTGCAACGTCAGGGGGTACGCGTTTCTGTGGTGTCGACCATCCGCAGCCAGCCCCCCATGATCTCGGACGAATTGCGCCGCCAGGCCGACAACTTCATTGAGCTGGAAGATCTCCGCGACGTGATCGGTCGCCCGCCGCGCGAAATGCCGATGGAACCGCGCACCGTTGCCGCAGGCGGGTAATAACCTGGCCCCAAAGCAAACTCGGTTGAAAATTAGCGCGGTCAGGGGAAACCCTGGCCGCGCTTTTAAACAAAGATCAGGTGCTGAAAACACCTATTGGCTAGCATTGAACCATGTCGGATCAATGACATTGTCCTGACTGGACCATGGCCGTGAAAAGACTTACCTGTGTCGGTAAGGAGAACGCGACATGACCAAGCCCCCCCTGACCCTCTATCTTGCCGCCCCGCGCGGGTTCTGTGCTGGTGTCGACAGGGCCATAAAGATTGTCGAGATGGCGCTGCAGAAATGGGGTGCCCCAGTCTATGTTCGGCACGAGATTGTCCATAACAAATTCGTGGTCGATGGACTGCGCGCCAAAGGTGCGATCTTTGTCGATGAGCTGGAAGACTGCCCCGACGATCGCCCAGTGATATTCTCGGCGCACGGGGTTCCCAAATCGGTACCCGCGACGGCGGCGCAGCGCCAGATGGTCTATGTCGACGCCACCTGCCCGCTGGTCTCCAAAGTCCATGTCGAAGCACAGCGCCACGCCGAAGCCGGGCTGCAGATGATCATGATCGGTCATAAGGGCCATCCCGAAACCATCGGAACCATGGGACAGCTCCCGGACGGAGAGGTTTTGCTGGTCGAAACCGTTGCAGATGTCGCCGACGTCCAGGTCCGCGACCCTGACAGACTGGCCTTTGTCACTCAGACGACCCTGTCGGTTGACGACACAAAGGATGTCATCGAGGCACTTCAGGCCCGGTTCCCGTCCATTGTCGGCCCCCACAAAGAAGACATCTGTTACGCCACAACCAACCGGCAAGAGGCGGTCAAGGTTGTGGCCCGGAAGTCCGATGCCCTGTTGGTTGTGGGGGCGCCGAATTCATCAAACTCGCGCCGTTTGGTCGAGGTCGCGGCACGCGCGGGATGCAGCTATGCCCAACTGGTGCAACGCGCGACCGACATCGACTGGCGCGCACTCGAAGGTATCTCTTCGATCGCTCTGACAGCAGGCGCTTCTGCCCCCGAGGTTCTGATCAACGAAGTTATTGATGCGTTCAGACAGCATTACGATGTGACGGTCGAGATGGTCGAAACAGCGACCGAGAATGTCGAGTTCAAAGTCCCGCGCGTCCTGCGCCAACCCGCATGAGTGGCATACCAAGGGCGCCGCTGTTTCTGGGGTTGGCCGGGCTGATCCCCTTCATCTGGGGCGCGCTGACCTATCTGAACGGCGATCTGAACGACTGGGGCCGACAGGCACTGGGCGCACGTTTTGTCGGTCCGTATATCCAGTTGTATTATGGGGCGATCATCCTCAGCTTTATGTCCGGCGTGCTGTGGGGGTTTTCCAGTAAAACCTCTGGCAGCAAGGCCGCGACCTGTTATGCGCTGTCCACATTACCCGCCCTGTGGGCCTTTCTGAAAACCGGCAGCGGGCCTGTCAGCACTGGCACAAATCTGATGTGGGGGTTTGGCGGGCTACTGGTGTTGGATGCCATCTTTTCGTATTGGCGGCTAACACCAGTCTGGTGGATGCGGTTGCGCATTTTGCTGACCGCAGTCGTATTGGCCTGCCTTGCCGTCGGAGTCTATCTGTGAGCGATCCCAAAACTATCAACGCCTATACCAACAACGTGGCCGAATACCTCAAGGTTCCTCTACCACCGGAGCAGCTGACATCGCGTCAGGAATTTGCCGATGCCGTCGGTAAGGGGCATGTGTTGGATCTGGGCTCGGGCCCCGGGTCAGACAGCGCGTTCTTTCTACGCCAGGGCCTGAGCGTGCATGCGCTGGATGCGACGCCCGCTTTTGTTGACTATGCGCGCGCCAATGGCGTGGACGCGCATCTGGGTACTTTCGACGACGTGACCGAAGTGGCCGCATATGACGGCATCTACGCCAGCTTCTCGCTGCTGCACGCGCCTCGCAAGGATTTCCCACGCCATTTGGCGGCCATCCACCGGGCGCTGAAACCGCAGGGCGTTTTTTTCCTGGGCCTCAAACTGGGCACGGGCGAACATCGCGATCATCTGGATCGCTATTATAGCTACTTCTCGCAGAACGAGATCGAGGAGGCCCTGGCAGATGCCGGCTTTACCATCGACGGGATTAGGACCGGGATCGGCAAAGGTCTGGCGGGTTCTTACGATGGCTTCATTCTGGTGCTGGCCCATGCCTGAACTGTTTGCCTATACTGACGGTGCTTGTTCTGGCAATCCAGGCCCGGGTGGCTGGGGCGTGTTGCTGCGTGCAATGGAAGGCGACACCGTCCTGAAACAGCGTGAACTGAGCGGCGGCGAAGCTGAAACCACCAACAACCGAATGGAACTGCTGGCCGCGATCAGCGCGCTTGAAACGCTTGAACGTGCCTCTAAAATCACCGTAATCACTGACAGCGCCTATGTGAAAAACGGCGTCACCGGTTGGATCTTCGGCTGGAAAAAGAATGGCTGGAAGACCTCGAACAAGAAGCCGGTTAAGAATGTCGATCTGTGGCAACGGCTGGATGAGGCGCAGATGCGCCATGATGTGACTTGGGAATGGGTCAAGGGCCATGCGGGTCACCCGGAAAACGAAAAGGCCGATGAACTTGCCCGCGCAGGCATGGCCCCATTCAAACCAAAGAAGGCACAGACATGAGCGGTTTGGACCTGCTCGATTATGCCTCGGTTCTGGTTTTTGCGCTGACTGGCGCATTGGTCGCCAGTCGCGCGCAGCTTGATCTTGTAGGGTTTGCCTTTATCGCCTGCCTGACCGCCGTTGGCGGCGGCACGGTGCGTGACCTGCTGTTGGATCGGAATCCGGTGTTCTGGGTTGGCCAGCCCAGCTATGTCCTGATGGCCTGCAGTGCGGCGGTGCTTGTGTTCTTTACAGCCCATCTGGTCGAAAGCCGATATAACTGGCTGGTTTGGTTGGACAGTTTCGCCCTGTCCATTGCAGTAGCTGCCGGCACGGGCGTCGCATTATCCTTGGACCAATCCGGCACGATCGTGGTGTTGATGGGTGTCACCACCGGATGCTTTGGCGGCCTGATGCGGGACGTGGTCTGCAACGAGGTTCAGCTGGTGCTGAAACAGGGTGAGCTTTATGTGTCTTGCGCCCTTGCAGGCTCGGTAGCGGCCGTTATTGCCAAACGGATGGGGTTCGAGGAACTGACCGTGCTTGTCGCCTGCGCCCTGATCTGCTGGGCATTGCGGGCAGGATCGCTGCTGTTCGGCTGGAAACTGCCCGTCTACAAAAGCCGCCCGCCACGCAGTCGCCCTTGATCAAGGCTTAGCGGCGCATATAGGTCTGCCAGATCCAGATCACCAGAAGCGCGCCCAGCACAGCGCCGATGAACCCGGACAGCCAGCCCATCATCGTGACCAATGCCCGCAGGAGAAACCCACCAACCAAGGCACCAATGATACCGATCAGCATGGTGGTTGGGATATCTGCCTCAATCCGCATCAGGCGGGTGGCCAGAAAACCCGCAGCGGCGCCGATGACGATCAGGGCGATGAGGGGCATGTCACTTCCTCCAATGGGTCGGAACGATGATCAGCGCCCCGACAGAGGACAGCACTGCATCCAGACCGGGCGGGCCAAAGCTGACCCCGAACATGATGCGCACGAAATAGAACAGGAATGCACCACCTAAGCAGATGATGATCGACTGCAGAATGCCATTATGGGTAAAGCCGGATTTCTCGGACAGATAGCCGACAATCCCAGCAATAACGACAGTCCCCATCAGGATCATGAACATGGCGGCCTACTCCGATGACAGGCGGGTACCAACGGCAATCGGCCACCCCCGCAGAAAAGTTTCCCTATCCTGCGCCCCTTTACCCGCCCGTTGCAAGCGCAGCAGCTCGATCGCGTCATCGTCACAGGCAACCTTCAGTTGGTCGTCAAGAACCTCTCCTGCAACACCCTGCCCCTCAGCTAATTTGGAACCAAGCAGCTTGATCCGCTCGCCATTCATCTCGGTCCAGGCGCCGGGAAAGGGGGACAGGCCACGGATCTGACGGTCAATTTCGACCGCGGGTCTGGCCCAGTCAACACGCGCCTCAGCCTTGTCGATCTTGGCGGCATAGGTCACGCCGTCGTCGGGTTGAGGCTCGGGCGTCAGGTTCGGCAGTTTGGACAGTGCCTCGACGATCAGAGAAGCGCCCATTTCAGACAGCCGGTCATGCAACTGCCCTGTGGTCTCCTGCGCACCAATGTCGGTGGCCCGCCGCAACAGGACTGGCCCGGTATCCAGACCAGCCTCCATCTGCATGATGCAAATACCGGTCTGCGCATCACCCGCCATGATCGCCCGATGGATCGGAGCGGCCCCGCGCCAACGCGGCAACAGGCTTGCATGAATGTTCAGACATCCCTGCGATGGCGCATCCAGAATCGGTTGGGGCAGCAACAGGCCATAGGCCACGACGACAGCCACATCCGCATTCAACGCGGCAAAGGCGTCCTGTTCTTCCGCCGATTTCAATGAGACCGGATGCCGAACGGTCAGTCCCAATGCCTCGGCCCGAGCATGAACGGGGGTTGGACGATCCTTTTTGCCTCTGCCCGCTGGGCGCGGAGGCTGGCAGTAGACGGCGGCAACCTCATGCCCCGCATCAATCAGCGCGTCCAGCACCGGAACCGAGAAATCGGGTGTCCCCATAAAGATCAGCCGCATGCCTACCCCAGCTTTTTAGCTTTGCGCAGCAGAATGTCGCGTTTGACCTTGCTGAGCCTGTCGAAATACATCCGCCCGTTTAGATGGTCGATCTGGTGCTGCACGCTGGTGGCTTCGATCCCGACAAAGTCACGGCGGTCGATGATGCCTTTTTCGTTGAGAAACTTTACCGTCACAGCCCGGGGACGTTTCACCTTAGCCGACACGCCAGGCAAGTTTGGGCTGGCTTCTTCATGCTCGCGCAATTCGACCGATCTGTGCAGGATCTCAGGGTTTGCCAGCCGCACGGCCCGCCCCCTCTCGGTCGAGCCATCGACCACCGCCAGCCGGAGCATCACGCCGATCTGCGGTGCGGCAAGGCCGACGCCGGGCATCGCCTCCATCGTGTCGATCATGTCATCCCAGATGGCACGAACCTCGTCAGTAATTTCGGTGATATCTTCGGCTTTGGTCCGCAGGCGCTTATCAGGCCATGGCAGGCAGGTACGAACGGTCATTCGCGCGCCTGCTCGCGTTTCAGCTTTTGCATTTTTCGGGTGATCATCTGGCGTTTCATAGGCTTGAGATAGTCGATGAACAGCTTCCCGTTCAGGTGGTCAATCTCATGCTGGACACAGGTTGCCCAAAGGCCATCGAATGTTTCCCGCTGCGCGTTACCGTCACGATCGATCCAAGCCACATCCACGACCTTTGGGCGCGTGACTTCGGCGAATTGTTCGGGGATCGAAAGACAACCTTCTTCATAGACATTCGTCTCGTCAGACGACGCGACCACTTCGGGGTTGAACATGATCAGCGGGCGCGGTGCCTCGCCCTCTTCCTTGACACAGTCCATAACAATCAGCCGGTCCAGCATCCCAATCTGAGGCGCTGCCAGCCCGATACCAGGCGCATCATACATCGTCTCAAGCATGTCATCAGCCAGCTGGCGCAATTCGTCCGTCAGATCCACTACGGGAGAGCAGATCTTTTTCAGGCGGGGGTCGGGATGGATCAGTATATTGCGTTTCATGAGGTTGATTTAGGCCATCACGCCCTAAGCCGCAACGCCCCCCTTGCACCTGCCGAATATGCGGCTAGCTTTCATCCGGACAGATGGAGCAGATATGACATTCAACGACCTGATCGACCGCCGCGGCACTAACAGTTCGAAATGGGACAAGCTTGAAAAGCTGTATGGCCTTTCGCCGGATGACAGTCTGGCAATGTGGACGGCCGATTCCGACTATTCTACGGCGCCTTGTGTGATCGGCGCTGTGCGTAACGCGGCGGATCACGGTGTTTTCGGATATTCCTGGATGCACCCGGACTACCTGAATTCCGTCCAATGGTGGATGAAGAACCGCCACGGGTGGGAGATCGATTCTGATTGGATTCTGACGTCGCAGGGTCTGGGAAATGCGATTGCGCTCTGCCTCGATGTCTGGACCAGTCCGGGCGACGGAGTGGTCATCTTTACACCCGTCTACCATGAGTTTGCACATAAGGTGAACAAGTCAGGTCGGCGCGTAGTGGAGTGCCCCCTGATGCGCGACGGCGACGGCTATGGCCTTGATCTGGAAGACGCGCAGTCGCGGCTGGACGGAACCGAGAAGATGCTTTTGTGGTGCTCGCCTCAGAACCCCTCGGGCCGGGTCTGGACGCCAGAGGAATTGCGCGCAGTCGCGGCATTTGCGGAACGGAACAGCCTTATTCTGGTATCGGATGAGATTCACCACGATCTGGTCTATCCCGGCACGACCTTTGTTCCGATGGATGTCGCCGCGCTGGATGCGCGGCCCTGGACCGTGACACTGACTGCAGCGTCCAAGACCTTCAACATCGCAGGTCAACGGACGGGGAATATGATCATTCCCGACCCGGACCTGCGCGCCGCGATGCGCCGCCGAATCCAGACACTGGATTATGATCCCAGCGCATTGGGAGTCGCAATGATCACCGCTGCCTATTCGCCTGAAGGGGCCGCTTGGGTGGATGAACAGATCGCCCATCTTGATAGCAACCGAAAAATCTTTGACGCTGCAATCGCAGAAATCCCTGGCCTGTGGTCAATGCCCCTACAGGCAACCTTTTTGGCTTGGATTGATTTCTCGGGCACCGGAATGGACCACGCAGAATTTACCCGACGTCTGCGCGAGGATGCAAAAATCGCCACCTCGCCCGGCCCCGGCTTTGGTGCGGGCGGAGAGACATTCGAGCGGTTCAATCTTGCGACGCAACGCGGGCGTGTTGAAGAGGCCAGCAAACGGCTGAAACACGCGTTTTCCGATCTGCAATAGCGGGATGCCCATCGGCAGACCCGATGGGCAAATGCCTAGTCCTTGTTTCCAAGCAGCGCGATGGGCGCGTCCGGAGATCGATAGAAATCCAAAGGGGCCTTGTCGGAGGCGGCCGTGCTGCGCTTGAATTCATAGCGCATTTCGCCTGCCTCACATTCATCGGCAATGATCAGGCATTGATATAAGTGACGCGCGCCATCGTAGATATCGACCAAACCGCGCAATCGAGGCGTGGTCGCGGCCTCTACGGTGAAGCCATCCTTCCACAATCGGAGAATTTTGTAGGTATTGTCACCCAGTTCGACACGAAGTCGGCTGGTTTTCTTCAGACTCGCGATTCGCGCAGCATCCAATTCGGCGCTGATTTCTTTGGAAACATAGGTACTCATATCAAAACTCCCCCGCAGCGGACTCTATTTTGGAACGTAGACTGTAAAAATCCAGTGAAGCCGATCACTCAACGCGGTCGAATCCAAACCTGTTGCACGGAAATCCCATTCCAACCTGTGCGAAAACGCAGGCACAATGCGCGGCGGCTCGCATAGGATCGGTTCCCTTCAAAGCGTATGTTCCGGGAAACCGCATTACGGAGGATCCAAGCATGGGCCTATTGGTCGACGGCAAATGGCACGACACATGGTATGATACCAAATCCACAGGCGGCGCCTTCAAGCGTAGCGCGGCGCAATTTCGCAACTGGTTGACCGCTGATGGCAGTGCCGGACCCTCCGGCACGGGCGGCTTCAAAGCCGAACCTGACCGGTACCATCTTTATGTCAGCCATGCCTGCCCCTGGGCCCACAGGACACTGATATTCCGCGAACTGAAAGAGCTGTCCGATCTGATCCCGGTTTCGGTCGTACACCCAGACATGCTGACCAAGGGATGGACATTTGCAACCGACGAACACGGGGCGGCGGGCGACGTACTGTACGGAATGGACTATACCCACCAAATCTATACCAAGGCTGACCCGACCTATTCGGGGCGCGTAACCGTTCCGATCCTGTGGGACAAGGAACAGGAAACCATCGTCTCAAACGAAAGTTCGGAAATCATCCGGATGTTCAACTCGGCCTTTGACGGGATCACCGGGAACACCGATGATTACTGGCCCGAGGCGATGCGTGACGAAATCGAACAGGTCAATGCCCGCGTCTATTCCGACATCAATAACGGGGTCTACAAATCCGGCTTTGCCACCAGCCAGGCGGCATATGACGCAGCCGTTGGCCCGCTCTTTGACACGCTGGACTGGCTCGAAGACCGGCTGTCCACCAGCCGCTATCTGATGGGCGACCGCATCACCGAGGCCGACTGGCGGTTGTTCACCACGCTGATCCGGTTTGATCCGGTCTACCATCTGCATTTCAAATGCAACCGGCGGCGTCTGATCGACTATCCCAACCTGTGGGCCTATACCCGCGAGCTGTACCAGTGGCCGGGTGTCGCGCGGACCGTGAACTTAAACCATATCGTGCGCCACTATCACTACAGCCATGAGAGCATTAACCCGCACCGGATCATCCCGACGAACCCGATCCTGAACTATCTGGAGCCCCATGGGCGCGATCAGCGCCCCGCCGCGTAATGCTCAACCATCGCCGCCAGATCCTCTGGCGGCGTGCAGCTTTGCACATAAGCGCAGGCATTCGGGCTATGGGCAAAGATCGAGCCATCCGAAAAGAAAGTGGTGTTGGTCACGAAGATCACCCGGGCCTCGGGCCTGCGATAGCTGGCAAAGTCAGCCACGGCCAAGGCGCTACCGGTTTCCAGCACCAGATCCATCACGATGATCTCAAATTCGGCACCATAAAGGGCAAGGATCGCATCCTCTTGCCCGGTCACAAGCGTGACCTCGGCACCCTGTCGCTCAAGATGCCTTTTCCAGACCCGACCTAAATCAGGGTTACTCTCAACAATCAGTACATTCATCATCAACAACCTCGGCACTTATATTGGTGAGTGGTGCCGACCCCTAAGGTTTGTGTTCACGCCAATTCATTAACAAAGTGTTAACCGAGACGGAGCACGCCCCTGATCACGCGGATTTGCTTGTAAAACTGGCAGAAATCCGCTTGAAACAGGCAAAATTTGGTGATTCCGGCGAGGGGCCCGATGGCGCGCGAAAATAGAGATTTGAATCCGCGGGCCGCTCGGGACCATGGCGGTGGGCTGGATGGGGCCATGTCAGTTTATGGCGGTAAGCGAACCGATTGGATCGACCTGTCCACCGGAATCAATCCGGTTCCATACGAGGTTGCCGGGCTCACCCCATCGGATTGGATGGAATTGCCCGACCATCGCGCATTTGAACGGCTGGCCGATGCGGCCCGCAGTTTCTGGTCAGTTCCCGAGGGTGCAGAGATCCTGCCTGCGCCCGGCGCATCTGCTCTGATCGCCCGCATTCCTGCGCTGGCTGCAACCGGCCGAGTTCAGATTACCACTCCGACCTATAACGAACATGCCGCCGCCTTTGCCGCGCAGGGCTGGACACTACAGAACTCCGGCCCAGTTGAGGCACGCGTGATCGTGCACCCCAACAACCCAGATGGGCGCATCTGGAGCGTGGGCGATGTGGATGCCCCCCTGACGATTATCGACGAGAGCTTTTGCGACGTCACGCCCGATGCCTCGCTGATCCATCTTGCCGACCGGCCCGGAGTTATCGTGCTGAAAAGCTTTGGCAAGTTTTGGGGGCTGGCGGGGCTACGGCTGGGATTTGCCATCGCACGCTCTGATCTGATCGCACGTTTGAACGATCTGACCGGGCCTTGGGCGGTCTCAGGTCCCGCCTTGCGGATCGGAGAGCAAGCGCTGCGCGACACGGCCTGGGCTGACGAGACCCGCCTGCTTTTGGCGGCCGATGCCGCCCGGATGGATCGGATGGTAACGCAGAAAGGCGCGCAGCTGATCGGCGGCACCAGCCTGTTCCGGCTCTATCAGGTCGACGACGCCAGTGCCTGGCAAGACCGTCTGGCCCGCGCACATATCTGGACTCGTGTATTCCCCTATTCGCAAACCTATCTGCGCCTTGGCCTGCCACCGGCAGATGGCTGGGCGCGGCTTGAGGCGGCCCTGTGAGCACCGCCTTTATCTTGGTCTGCGCCATGTGTCTGGATGCGGCACTGGGCGAGCCGGATTGGCTGTGGTCGCGCATCCGGCACCCCGCCGTTATGATTGGTAAACTCATCGAGTGGCTTGACGACCGCCTGAACCATGACTCGTACCGTCGCCTTAAGGGCATAGCTGTTGCCGCGCTGCTGGTCGCAGGTGCCGCTGGGCTTGGGGGGCTTCTGTCTTTGCTTGGCCCGATCATCGGCACCATCATCTGCGCTGTGCTGTTGGCACAAAAATCGCTGGTGGAACATGTTCGCGCTGTTGGCGAGGGTTTGCAGACCTCGCTGGTCGATGGGCGCGCGAAGGTCGCCATGATCGTGTCACGCGACACCAAGGACATGACCGAAGCACAGGTCGCCCGATCCGCGATCGAGAGCGCGGCTGAAAACCTCAGCGACGGAGTCATCGCGCCGGCCTTCTGGTTTCTGGTGGGTGGCCTGCCAGGGCTTCTGGTTTACAAGGCGATCAATACTGCCGACAGCATGGTCGGCTATCGCACGGATAAATACCGCGATTTCGGATGGGCAGCTGCGCGGTTGGACGATGTCCTGAACCTGGTCCCGGCACGACTGACCTTTCTATTGATCGTCATCTTGTCAAACCAATGGGCGAAATGGGAGCAGATGGTGGGCGATGCGCGCCGCCATATCTCTCCCAACGCTGGCTGGCCCGAGGCGGCAATGGCACGCGCGCTGAGCGTGGCCCTTGCCGGGCCGCGCAGCTATGACGGGCAGCTCAGGGATCTGGCTTGGGTCAACGGCGAGGCCCCGCGCGACATCGGCGCGCCAGAGGTTTTCCGCGCATGCGACATGCTTTGGAGGATATGGGGGCTTGCGCTTGGCCTCGTGTCAGGGTGGGTTGGGGTCAGCTTCATAATCTGACGGACCTGTCCATGCGTTTTCTTTCCGGCCTTGTTGCCGCCGCCTTGTTTGCTTCACCTGCGTTTGCCCAATGTGGCGGGGGTTTCAATTCCTTCGTGAAGGGGTTGAAGGCCGAGGCCGTTCAGCAAGGCTTTGACAAATCCACCGTCAATGCCTTCTTCAAAGGTGTGCAACAAGACAACGCGGTATTGAAAGCCGACCGGGCACAGGGCGTGTTCCAGAAACCGTTCATTGATTTTTCGCGACACCTGATTTCACAAAACCGGATCGACCGGGGTCAGGCCATGTCGCGCAAATACGACGCGGTGTTTGACCGGATCGAGCAACAATATGGTGTCTCGCGCGGGGTGCTGTTGGCATTTTGGGCGTTCGAAACGGATTACGGGGCGTTTCAGGGGGATTTCAACACCCGCAACGCGCTGGTGACGCTGGCGCATGATTGCCGTCGTCCAGAATTGTTCCGGCCTCAGGTGTTCGCCGCGATTGAGCTGTACAGCCGGGGAAATTTCGACCCGGCCCGCACGTCAGGTGCCTGGGCTGGCGAGATTGGAATGGTGCAGATGCTGCCCCGAGACATTCTGGAAAACGGGGTCGATGGCGATGGTGACGGCAAGGTTTCGCTAAAAACCTCTGCGCCCGATGCGCTTATGTCGGGCGCCAAGATGCTGTCGCATCTGGGCTGGCAACCGGGGCAGCCTTGGCTGCAAGAGGTCACCGTACCCGCACGGATGGATTGGTCGCTATCGGGCCCGGGCAAACCGCGTTCGGTTTCTGACTGGCAGGCGATGGGCGTTCAGGCACGCAACGGGTCCCTCACCAACCTGCCCGCCTCGCTGATCCTACCGCAAGGGCATAACGGGCCTGCCTTTCTGGCCTATCCAAATTTTGATGTGTATTTCGAATGGAATCAGAGCTTTGTCTATGTGCTGACCGCCGCCTATTTCGGCACCCGGCTTGAAGGGGCACAGGTCTATGACGCGGGCAACGCGGCCCAAGGCTTATCTGGTGCACAGATGAAGCAGCTGCAAAGCAAGCTGCAGGCGCGCGGCCATAATGTGGGCAAGATCGACGGGATTCTGGGCGCAGGGACCCGCGCGGCTGTCCAGTCAGAGCAAGCACGACTAGGCCTGCCTGCGGATGCCTGGCCAACGGCTGAGTTGTTGAACCGGCTCTAGTCGCTCTTCGATACGGCGATCTAGGCGACTTCGGCGTCCAAAGATCGCCCGTTCGGCTCAAACACATGCATCTGCAGCCTATCGCCGCGTGTCTCGATGGCGGTATTTGCCGGGATCTCGGCCCAATCGCCATTCTTCGCATCCAGCGGCTCCGACGCGATAATGATCCCATCATCGCAGGGCCTGTAATGCAGGCTGGGTGCGAAACGGTCCGAGGCATAGCGCGCAGCAAACAGGCGATCTCCATCGGACCAGCAGGCGGCAAAGCGCATATGGGGTAGGCTTCCTTTGGCGCGGGCAAGCACTTCGACACGGTGCACCGCACGCTCCATCGCGGCGATGGGTTCGGCGTCCAACCCTTCGCCATGGGCGATCAGAAAAATCGCCTCGCTTTCAGTTGCGCCAAGGCGATGATCGTACAGGTGGCCCGGTATCATCCCGTCAAGCTGTTGGCGGATACGGTCATGGCCACCTGCCTGCCCGTTATGCATAAAGCTCCACTTACCACAGCCAAAAGGATGGCAGTTGTTCCGCGACGTGGCGGTCCCAGTTGAGGCACGTACATGCGCCAGGAACAGGTGCGATTTCGTGTGATGGGTCAACTGTTTCAGGTTGGCATCCGACCAAGCCGGGTTGGTGTCTTTGTAAAAACACGGCGTTTCGCGCCCGGAATACCAGGCCAACCCAAAACCATCCGCGTTGATCGGCGTTTTGCCAATCAGGGCGTTTCTGCTTTGATGCACCAGCGACTGTTCCTGGTCCATGACAAGTTCGTCCAGAAACCGTTTCGCACCCGCCCAAGCCAGAAATCTGCACATCGACCCGCCTCTTTTGATCCGTTGTTGATACGGGAACTTACAACAACGCGGGGTGAGAATTCGCCCCTGATCCCCATCTAATTTTGAAATATTACGATTAAATGACCACCAAAGATCCAAATTTTCAGATCATTTTCAACAGATGCCCCGGTTTCTTGAATGTCACTCGGGCCGTACTGGGAAACGCTCTCCCTTTTCCGTGATCAGGATCAGGCGTCCAGCACTCAGGACATAAAGATCACATCGACCGAACCCGTTTCTGTATTGGACGCAGATACTGCCATCCTCCGCGATGGAATAGGTTCCGAACGCAGATTCTCCGCTGGCATAGGTATAGGAATAGGCCCCGCCAGCCGAGTATCGCGACTGCCCGTCATCATAAAAGGTCAGCGTCCGACCCGCCAGCGCCGTCAACTCTTGTTGGGTCAGAGGGACGTCATCGGGCTTGGTCGTCCATTCCGCGGCCCCTAAAGGGGTAGCAGTCAGTAGGGCGATGATCAGGAAACGGGTCATGGCAGTAGCCTAACCCAATTCTTACGAAACCGCTCATAACGTTGCAGTGAGAGGTCAGGCGACCATCTGTTCGGCTTTCTTCAGATCAACCGAGACCAGCTGGCTGACACCCTGTTCTTGCATGGTGACGCCGAACAGACGATCCATCCGCGCCATGGTCACCGCGTGGTGGGTGATGATCAGGAACCGTGTGTCGGTCTGGCGGCACATCTCGTCCAGAAGGTCGCAGAACCGGGTCACGTTGGCATCATCCAGCGGCGCATCGACCTCGTCCAGAACACAGATCGGAGCCGGGTTCGCCAGAAAGACGCCAAAGATCAGGGCCGTCGCGGTCAGGGTCTGTTCACCGCCCGAAAGCAGGCTGAGCGTCGACAATTTCTTGCCCGGCGGCTGGCACATGATTTCAAGGCCGGCATCCAGCGGGTCGTCGCTTTCGACCATGACCAGATTGGCCTCGCCACCACCAAAGAGATGCTTGAACAACATGGCGAAGTTCGAATTCACCTGTTCAAACGCGGTCAGTAGCCGTTCGCGTCCTTCGCGGTTGAGGCTGGAGATGCCGCTGCGCAGCGCTTTGATCGCCTCTTCGAGATCGGCCTTTTCGCCGTTCAGCGTGTCGAATTCTTCCTGAACATCTTTGCTGTCCTCTTCGGCACGCAGGTTCACCGCGCCCATCGCATCGCGCTGGCGTTTGTGGCGGTTGACCTCGGCCTCAAGAGCATCGGCAGCCGGCATCTGGTCGGGATTCACATCCAGCTGGTTCAGCAACTGGTTCGGGGTTAGCTGTTGATCCTCAGCGATACGCTCGGCCGCTGCCGATACGGCCTCTTTGGCTGCATCACAGCGCGCCTCAGCGGCGGCGCGGCTTTCGCGCGCCTCCGAAGCCAGACGTTCCGCTTCGCGCTCAGCCAGCACAATCTCTCGCTGGCGGGCCTCGGCGGCAGCCAACTTGTCGGCGGCCTCGGCCCGGCGGGCTTCGGCAGTTTCGATTAATTCGTTCAACTCTTCACGCGCCTCGGCGATTTCGCCCGGAGCAGCCATCGCTTCGGATAGCTCTTCCTCGGAACTTTCCTTGCGCTCGGCCAGTTCCGAGATCCGCTTTTCGGCGCTGTCCAGACGGTGCCGCCAACCGCTGAGGTCTTTGGTGACCTCTTGTGTACGGCGGGTACGGGCCTCGCCCTCGCGGCGCAGCTCGTCATGGGACGAGCGGTGAGTCAGCATCGTGATCCGCGCCGCCTCGACCGTCTGTTTGATGTCTTCGACCTGCGCGCGGGCATTGTCGAGATTGCCCAGACCGGTTAAGGCGCCCTCGGCCTCGCGCAGCTGGGCGCGGGCGGACATCGCATCCTCTTTGTGGCGATCAACGGCAAGCGCCAGCGTTTCCAGCCTGCCCTGCGCCAGATTGCGATCGGCCTCGGCCCTGCTGAGCAGACGCGCGGTTTCAGCCATGCGCTGATCGGCGGCGCGGCGTGCCTCGCGGGCGCGGCGGTCAGCCTCGGTCACGTCGGCCAGTTGTTGCGACAGCGTCTCGTGCGCGGCGCGGGCCCCGTCGGCCTGCGCCTCGGTCCGGGCCAGTTCCTGTTTCAGTGCCTCAAGTTTGTTGAGCTGTTCAAGCCGCAGGGCAGCCGCACTTGGCGCATCCTCGGCCCAGGCACGGAATCCGTCCCACCGCCACAGATCGCCCGAACGCGAAACCAACCGTTGACCGGGTTTAAGCAAGGCTTGCAAGCGTGCGCCCTGATCCGCGTCAACCAAACCGATCTGCGCGATCCTGCGGCTGAGGCGATCCGGTCCAGATACATGCAAGGCCAGCGGTTCAGCACCGTTTGGCAAAGGCTGATCGCTGTCATAGCCCGCTACCTGCACCCAACCTGACGGCCCGTCACCCTCGACCAGCGGCGTACGTAGGTCATCGGCCAGCGCAGCGCCCAATGCCTTTTCGTAGCCCGGGGCGACGCGTAGCAGATCGAGGACCTGTCCACCCTCAGCCGTGTCGCGCTCAACCAGTTTGGCAAGTGCGGTGGTCTCGGCACGAATCGCGCCCAGTTCGCCTTCAGCCTCAGAGCGCTTTGCGCGCGCATCGGCTTCGCGGCCCTGGGTTTCATTGCGTAACTCGTCAGCGGCGGCCAGTGCCTCTTCGGCGGCTTCAGAGGCCTCGCGAGCCTCTTCTTCACCCTCTTGCGCGGCCTCAAATGCCTCAGCGGCGCAGTTCAGGGCTGTTTTCGCCTCATCCACCGCAGCGCGGGCCTTTTCCTCTTCGCCTTCCGACCTGGCCAGCGTTTTGCGGCTGTCGTCGACCAACCGCTGGCCGGACTGGTGGCGCGCAACCAGACGCGCCATATCCTCAGTCTCTTGTGACAAGTGGTCTTCGCGGTCTTGCAGGACAGAGGCCGCTTCGCGCGCGACCTCGGCGGCCTCGGCGACTTTTTCGTCGTGGCCATCGGCAGCTTTGGCCAATTCACGAGCTTCCCATTCCAGCCGTTCGATCATCTGCCCCGCATCGCGGTTCAGCCCGGCCTCGCGCTCGATATCGTTACCAAGCTGCTGAATGCGATTGGTCAATGTCTCAATCGTCTGACGGGCGCGGGTTTCCTGATCCGACAGCTGATCCCGCTGCACCTGTTGGCGCTGCAGGACGGCGGCGGCAATGGCCTCTTCCTCGCGCAGGGGCGGCAGGGTTTCTTCGATTTCGGCCCGATTGGCGACGGCAGAGCGTGCTTCGGCTTCGGCGCGCGACGCCTCGGTCAGGCGTTCGCGCAGCTTTTCCTCGGCCTGCTGACGGGCCATGTCGGCCTCTTTCCAGCGACGATAGAGCAACATGCCTTCGGCTTGGCGCAGCTGCTCTCCGATTTCGCGATAGCGGGCGGCCTGACGCGCCTGACGGGCCAGCTGCGCCAGCTGTCCGCCCAGTTGTTCCAGCACGTCATCCACACGGGTCAGGTTGGCCTCGGTACCCTTCAGCTTCAACTCGGCCTCGTGTCGGCGCTGATAGAGGCCCGAAATTCCGGCCGCCTCTTCCAGAATGCGGCGGCGAGAGCGGGGTTTGGCGTTAATCAGTTCGGCAATGCGGTTCTGTCCGACCAGCGCCGGAGAATGCGCACCCGTTGAGGCGTCGGCGAACAACATCTGCACATCACGCGCCCGCACATCCTTGCCATTGGTCTTATAGGCGCTGCCGACATCTCGGGTGATGCGGCGGACAATCTCAAGCTGGTCGCTGTCATTGAAACCCGAGGGCGCGAGCCGCTCGGAGTTGTCCATGGTCAGCACAACTTCGGCAAAATTGCGGGCCGGCCGCGTGGCGGCCCCGGCGAAAATCACATCTTCCATCGCGCCACCGCGCATGGATTTGGGTCGGTTTTCCCCCATCACCCAACGCAGAGCTTCCAGCAGATTGGATTTGCCACAACCATTAGGGCCCACAACACCGGTCAACCCATCCGCGATAATCAGATCGGTCGGATCAACAAAGCTTTTGAAGCCGGTGAGTTTGAGTTTGCTAAAGCGCAAAGGCAATGGGTCCCGTGATTCCTATACCTTCGAAGTCTGCGCAACGGATTGGGGGTGAGTCAACGGAGTCGCGCAGGATATGGGATATATGGCCCACTTATCCACAACATCTTGCCTAAATCCGCAAGAAAAAGCGCGATTCAGTAGGCTGTACACTCAAAGACCTGATAGCCGTCGCCGTTACCAAGGTCTTGAAACAGCCCGGTATCAATGCATTCGTAATTCGGGACTGAAACCGCCGTCAGCAGCAACCGCTTGCCCATGGCGCGGTCACAACCCAAAACGCCAACGGTCACGGCCGCGTCGCCCAGGACATCCAGTATCGGGCATCCCGAGACCTGAGCCATCGCCATGGCCGCTCGTTCGCGGATCGGGCCAAGACGCGGAGCGTATTGCGAATTAACCCGAACGGCTTCGGCCAGATCTCCGCGCACGCGAACATCAAATACGCTGCCATTCACAGCGATACGCGTCACCTGAACATCGCGAAAGTGAGGGGTCCCGGCCGAACATGCTGCCAGCATCAGAAAAGACAAAATCCGGATCATATCCGCATCATTGCCAAAACTGGTTAACAGAACCTTTCCTTCGCTCAGGCCCTAAGTACTGTTCCCAAGCGGCGAATACCTTCGCGGATCGTATCCTCATCCGAGTTCGAGAAACTCAACCGGATCGTATTGGCGCCCGAACCATCTGCGAAAAAGGCCCGACCCGGCACAAAGGCCAGTTTCACTGTGTCGAGCGCACGGGCCAGCAGGTCTGCCCCGTTCATACCAGTAGGCAGAGTCACCCAGATGAACATGCCGCCCTGCGGATGCGTCCACTGAACACCATCGGGCATGTTCTGTTGCAGCGCCTCCAGCATAGCATCGCGCCTGGCACCATAGGTCTGGCGCAAAAGCGGGATGTGCGTGTCAAAATGCGCACGAGCTACCTGCTCAACCGCCATCTGGTTCAACGTGGGCGAATGCAAATCCGCCGCCTGCTTGACCAATACCAGTTGCGAGATAATGGGCTTGGCGGCCACCACCCAGCCAACGCGCAAACCGGGAGACAGCGTTTTCGAGAAGCTACCGCAATAGATCGTACGGCAGACCTCGATCGACCCTTTTCGCGCCTGTTCTAACGCCAAAACCGGAGGGATGGCATCTCCTTCATAGCGCAGAGCCCGATAGGCGCCGTCCTCGATCACCGCGATATTCAGATCATCGGCAAGATCCAGCAGGTATTCTCGACCACGCAGGTCAACGGTCTCACCGGTTGGATTTGCGAAATCAGGCGACAGATAAGCGAATTTGACCGCGCCCTCGCCAGCAGCTTCGGAATATTCGGCGGCACCTCTATTGCCATTAAGCATAAGACGGTCGAACCGGGGCTCGTAGGCATCAAAGGCGTTGATCGCCCCCAGATAGGTCGGCCAGCCGATCAACGCAGTATCCCCTGGCGACAAATAGAGCTTGCCCAGATAATCCAAGGCCTGTTGCGATCCCGAGGTGATCAGGATGTTATCGACACTACAATCGACGCCGATCTCGCGCATATGCTGCACAAGCCATTCGCGCAATGGACCATAGCCCTCGCTGACTGAATATTGCAGCGCCTGCGGCCCAGCATTCAAAGCGGCCTGACAAGCTTGGGCAAAGGCCTCGGTGGGAAACAGGTTTGGGTCTGGGATGCCGCCGGCGAACGAGATGATTCCCGGCTGATCAAGAAGTTTCAACAACTCGCGAATTTCCGATGCTTTCATCCGGGACGCGCGCGTTGCAAACAGATTCTGGGTCATCCTTGGCCTCCTCCTGCCCTGTTGCGACCCAACCTAGGTGCAAATTTTATAATGTCAATATTGCTGACCTAAATTCAACTCCACCCCCCTGCTTGAACCAGACCCGGATATGTGGTCATATGAATTGACCAATTTCGAAAACGCGCCGCCATGCCCTTCCAAAAGATCCAAACTGAAAAGCTGTCCATTGCGGTGGTCAAACAAATCGAGTTGCTGATTCTGCGCGGGATCCTGCGCCCCGGAGAACGTTTGCCTGCAGAACGGGAACTGGCCGACCGTCTGGGCGTTTCACGCCCCTCACTGCGCGAAGCGATTTCTGATCTTCAGCATCAGGGTTTGCTGACAGCCAAGGCGGGGTCAGGAATCTATGTTGCCGAAGTCTTAGGCTCCGCTTTTTCACCGGCTCTGATCCGGTTGTTCAGCAGCCATGACGAGGCGGTTTTCGACTATCTGTCCTTCCGCCGGGACATGGAAGGGCTTGCAGCAGAACGCGCGGCAAGACTGGGGTCGGAAAGCGACCTGAAGGTCGTACAGGCGATCTTTGACAAGATGGAAGCCGCCCATGCCCGCAATGCGGCCGAGGAAGAGGCCCATCTGGATGCGCAGTTCCACATGGCCATCATTGAGGCCAGTCACAACGTGGTCATGCTGCATATGATGCGGTCGATGTTTGACCTGCTACGACAGGGTGTCTTCTACAATCGGCAGATGATGTTCCGGCAGCGTACGACGCGAGACGCCATTCTGGATCAGCACCGGGAAATCAATTCAGCGCTGCAGGCTCGCGACCCTGAGGCGGCGCGCGTTGCAGTCCAGGAGCATCTGGGCTTTGTTCGCATCTGCATGGAAGACCACCAGAAAGCCCTGCGGAACGAAGCCATTGCGCAGCAGCGCCTGGACCATGAGACAGGGCAGCACTGATGTTCATTGGGCACCTACCTGGTGCGTATCTGGTCTTTCGCACTGCGACGCCCGGATTGGATAAAGCTGCGTTTGCCGCTGCGATGATTGGTTCCATCGCCCCAGATATCGATTTGCTGTGGTTCTATTTCGTAGACAATCGCAGCCACCACCATCACGAATACCTCACACACCGCCCTCTGCTTTGGCTCGGCATCCTGACGCTCGGCCTGCTGCTGCGGCTAAGATTCCCGCGCGCAGGACTCATTACTGCAGCCTTCGGCGCCGGGGGTCTGGTGCATATGACCTTGGATTCGATTGTTGGCGAAGTGGCATGGGCTTGGCCAATTTTCGAATTCACCCACCCGCTGGTGGTTGTTCAGGCCACGCATTCTCATTGGATTTTATCTTTTCTAAGCCATTGGACCTTCAAGATCGAAATCGCAATCACTCTCCTGGCGGCCTATGTGTGGTGGAACAGCAGGCGCAAGAAACAGCAGGGCCTTGAGGGTTAAATTCCGTTCAGCCGCCGCTTAAGACTGTGAACCCACAAATTTGGCCGTTTCATTGCCTTCGGGTCCTGACTGGACAGCGACGGAAACAACCCTTCAGCTTCGGTCCGAGAGCGCAATTCCAACGGCGTGTCCAATATCGCCCCGATCAGGTCATCCGACCGGCTCTGCGCCTGACGCTCGACTTCAATCGCCTGAAGCATTTCCGAATGGTAAGCCTCAGCCGCTTCGGACCGCTGGCCCTTGCGGAACCGGAAAGCCCCGACCTGAGCATGCACGGGCACCAAATCGGTATGTCGCGAAAACCGCAGCCATAGCTCTCCGTCGACGGCAAGCTTGAGGTTCTCGTTCAGTTGGCCCCCGACCTGATCCCAAAGGTCACGCCGCCAATAGGTCGATTCCTGCTGAACCCACTGATAATCCCCGGCAAGCAGTCTTACCCGTGAAACGGGCTTTGGGCGCCGTACAGTCAGGACATTGTCTTCTTCGTCAATGCACGTGACCCGCCCGGTCATCCAATTCATGTTTTTGTTCAACGCAAACAGCGATCCTACCGTGGCAAGGCCGCCGGGAATAAGAACATCGTCCGAATTGATCCAACCCATTACGTCGCCCGTGGCCACTGCAAAGCCTTTGTTTACAGCGTTGGCCTGCCCGGTATCCGGGCCCGAGATGATATGTGAAAACGCATCGCGGTACTTTTCGACCACCTCCATCGAACCATCGGTGCTACCGCCGTCCGACAGGATCAGGTCCAGCTTGGGATATTCCTGCTCAAGCACAGAGAGGATTGTCCGTTCGATGAAATCGACGCAGTTCAGGTTGGGAATAACGACACTGATCGTCGGCAATTCGGTCATAAAGGGCTCTTATCCAGTCCGGTTTCGGCAAATGCCGTCGCACGGGCGCAAAATTGGTTGGAGTGTTTCCGAATATGTAACGCAGACAATCGGTCCCCGGTCAATTCGGGAAGCGGGGTGCGATATTCGCAGCCCAATGTCCGGACCCGGCAGATGTGCTGCCGGGCCGGAATTGTCTTAGTGAAGCTTTTCGTTCACATCCACAATGGATGCGTCGATCAGCTTGTTGGCCTGCGCGGCGGTCATCTGCTTGGCCAGCACAGCATTGGCTGCAGAAATAGCAACGGTGATGGCCTGATCGCGGACTTCCTTGACAGCCGACGCTTCAGCCGAAGCGATCTGATCCTGCGCGGTCGCCAGACGGCGCGCGATGGATTTCTCCAGATCGACCTTGGCTTGCTCAGCTGCCAGAACCGCATCTTCCTTTGCGGCGGCCACGATGGCATCCGCCTGACCCTGAACCTCGCGTTGCTTGCGCTCGTACGAGGCAAGCAGGCTGCGCGCTTCTTCATGCAGGGCGCGAGCTTCGTCCAGTTCGGACTTGATGCCTTCGGCACGCTTATCCAGCGCTCCACCGATCATGCCCGGGACCTTGAAGTAGAACAGGACTGCGATGAAAACGATGAAGCCCAGCAGAACCACAAAGTCGGTGTTGCCAAGCGAGAAAAACGGGCCACTTGCGGCCAGCGCGGGGCTGGCGGCAACAAATGTCAGGATAAGGGCAAGAGTGTTCCGCATGTCACTTATCCTTTTGTCTGCGCGTCAACCGCACCGTTGATGGTTTTGGCATCAGCCTCGCCACCCAGAGCGGTAACCAGTTCTACTGCCGTATCCTTGGCAACGATTTGAATGCTTTCCAGCGCACCTGCACGGATGTCGGCAATAGCCTTTTCCGATTCAGCCGCTTTTGCAGCGATTTCAGCATCTGCCTTGGCAATCGCGTCATCCAGACCAGACTGGATTTCGGCGCGTGCTTCGGCAGCGATACGCTGTGCCTCAGAACGGGCATCGGCCAGCGCCTTGTTATAGGCCTCTTCAGCCTCGACCGCTTTGGCCTTTAGATCTTCGGCCGCAGCCAGGTCATTTGTAATGGTCCCCTGACGTTCCGCCAGGATTGCCGCGATGCGGGGCAGAGCCACGCGGGACAGGACCAGAAAGATGACGACCAGCGTGATGACCAGCCAGAAAATCTGGTTGGGGAACCAATCGAAGCAAAGCTGAGGCATACCAATCGCCGACCCATGAGAGTCAACGCAGGTGCCAGCCACCTCTTCGTATACGGGTTCTGTCGCCATGATGTCCTCCGTCGGAACGTTGTCTTTACAACAGGCGGGCCGCTATGGCTTGGGCCCACCTGCGCGTAAGGATCAGGTTCCGCAGATTAGACGGCGAACATCAGCAGCAGCGAAACTAGGAATGCAAAGATCCCCAGGGCTTCTGCAAATGCGATACCGATGAACAGGGTTGCGGTCTGCGAAGCAGCCGCCGAAGGGTTGCGCAGAGCGCCAGCCAGGAAGTTGCCTGCTACGTTGCCCACCCCGATTGCGGCTGCGCCGGAACCGATTGCTGCCAGGCCTGCGCCGATGTGTGCGAGATCGCCTTCCATGATGTTTCTCCTTACGAATTGGAAGTTTCGATGTTTGGGTATCGGACCTTAGTGCGACGGATGCAGTGCATCCTTCAGATATACACAGGTCAGAATGGTGAATACGTAGGCCTGGATAAAGGCCACTAGGACCTCAAGACCGTACATTGCGGTGATCGCCAGAACGGACACTGGCGAGATCACGGCAATCGCGGCGAAGCCTGCGAAAACCTTGATAACCGCGTGGCCTGCCATGACGTTACCAGCAAGACGAATGGAGTGGCTGACCGGGCGCACGAAATACGAGATCAGCTCGATAATCGCCAAGATCGGGCGCAGCGCCAGCGGCGCGCTGGAGACCCAGAACAGGCCCAGGAACCCGGCGCCGTTCTTGACAAAACCCAGAATGGTCACAGTCAGGAACACGGCCAGCGCCAGTGGGATGGTCACGGCGAAATGCGATGTAGTTGTGAACGAGGTCGGGATCAGACCCAGGAAGTTCGCGGTCACGATGAACATGAACAGGGTCATGACATAGGGGAAGTATTTGACGCCATCCTTGCCGCAGATGTCTTCAAGCATCTTGTAGATAAAGCCATAGGCCAGTTCGGCCACCGACTGCATGCGCGTCGGGACAATGGCGCGCTTGGACGTGCTGAGCACCAGCAGGCCGATCACGGCGAGAATTGCGAAAAACAGCCACAGAGTGACGTTAGTGGGCGTGTACCAAGCAATCGCACCGTCGCCAAAAAGCGGTTTGACGATGAACTGATCCATCGGATGGAAAACCAGGCTGCTGCCTTCTGCTGCGGTGGTCTCAGTTGCCACGTTCAGTCCCTCTCGTCTTCGTCGGCCTTGTCGGCCATCTGTTTCTCTTGCGCCTGTTGTGCGCTGCGGAGCATAACCTTTACTCCGGCGACCAGACCCAGCAATGTGAACAGCACCAGGAAGATCGGGATTGTCCCGAACAGGCTGTCCAGCCCGTATCCGATGCCAAATCCGATCCCCAGACCGGATACCATTTCGATGACCATCCGCCAGGCAAGCTCGCCTCCCGAATAATCGGCGTCCGCACGGGCCTCAGGCTTTGACTTGGCCTTTTTTGCCGCCGTGATCTTGGCCTCAAGCTGCGCCATACGCTGCTTTTGGTCATCATCAGTCACGGGCGTTTCCCTCGTACAGTCTTGGGCACGGTGCTAAGGGGCGGAGAGCGCAGAGTCAACGGCGTTGGCAGCCCGAATTGCCGCACTTTACTCTATTGTTTTTAAAGACATTTTTTCCGAGTCAGCATAGACGTGATCAGCCCGAACCACAGGAAGCGGGTACAAAGGTACGGAATCCGCATATTCAACCTTTTGGTTGATCTTTGCCCGACACCCCCTGCCAGATACGTCTGATCACGCGCCCGTCGATCAGCAGCAGACCGGCGAAGATCGCTGCCATTCCCAGCAGATGCTCGGGCCGCAGGGTTTCTCCCAGCACCCATGTTCCAAGCACCAGCGCCGAAACAGGCGCAATCAATGTCACTGTCGAGATATTGGTCGGGCCAACCTTGGGCAGCAACCAGTAGAACGCGATAAAGGCGGCGGATGTCAGCACAAACCCGATCATCGCCAGCGAGGCCCAAGTCTCGGCCCGGGTTATTTGGGGTAGTCCTTCTTGCCAAAGCGCCAAGGGCGTGATGGCCAGCGTAGCACCCGTCAATGCAAGGGCGGTCAGAACCACAGGTTGCATATCCCGGAAGGCCCGCGCGATGTTGACTGAGAACGCATAGCAGATCGGTGCGCAAAGTGTCAGAAGGATCGCCCAAAATTCGGACGACGCGCCACCGCCCAGTACAGGCAGGGACAGCACAACGATACCGGTGAAGCCGCAAACCACGCCCAGAGACTTTAACAGGGTGGCACGTTCACTTCCGGGCCAGAAATGCGAAACAATGACGGCAAAGGCCGGTGTCGTTGCATTGACGATCCCTGCCACACCCGAAGCGATATGCTGTTGCCCAAGCGCATAGAAGGCAAAGGGCGCAGCATAGCTGAGCGCACCAAATCCCAACAACCCAAACGCACGTGTCAGTGTCAGATTGACTGGCAATCGCGCCCCGATCACATAGACCCAGCACCCCAGCGCCCCAAATGCAACCCGTCCCATCGACACCGAAAGCGGCCCAAGTTCCCGCAGCAAAATGGCATTAAACATGAAGGACATGCCCCAGCCGATGCCAAGAATACAAATCACCAGCCAGTATTTTAGTGACATCCCAACCCCCGATACACATGCCGGGGCACAGTGACCTCATACCGAAAATTGTCAAACCGGTTCTTGCGCTTTAGGAAAGGAGTATGTCCAATGATCTCGATACCGTTTTTGCGGCCCTTGCCGACCCCACACGCCGCGCCATCCTTGCGATGCTGCTGGAGGATGACATGGCGGTGACGGATGTCGCCGAACCGTTCGAGATGTCGCTTGCCGCGATTTCAAAACACCTGGTGATCCTGACCAGAGCCGGTCTGATCAGCCAGGAAAAGCGCGGACGGGTGAAGTGGTGCAAGCTGGAGCCTGACGCGCTGCGATCCGCATCCGTCTGGATGCAAGGGTTCGGGCAGTTCGAGCCGGTCAATCTGGACGCGTTCGAACGATTTCTTGAGGTTGAACTGCCCGCAGCCGAGGAATGATCCGCCTACCTGACTACAAAAACAGAGACACTGGCATGTTTCGCCAGATACCCCGCATGGCTCGAGAATATATAGTCGGTAATACGCGGCGCATGGGTGCCGACGACGATAAGGTCAGCTTCGATTTCTTCGGCAGTCCGTGTCAGGCCACCGTCAACTTCGGCGGCGACATCAACCGAATGGATATTGCGATACGCCACTTCGATCCCGCTGCTTTCAGCCAACTGTTTGGCAAAATCACGTAGGTTCTTGTCAATCGCAGCATCTGACTGAACAGGGTCACCCGGTTGGGTGCCGGTGACACTGACCAAAGTAATCTTGGCCCCCTGCCATTCGGCTATAGCTGCTGCAACTTTGGCGGCCTTGCGCACCTCGGGTGGCAGATGAAGATCAACCGGGATCATGATATGACTGTACATGGGACGTTCCTCCTTGGCCTGAAGCATAGAGAAACCAGAGGGTGCCAGGCCTTGATCTGCCTCAACACCGTCGCCCGCTTGGTCAAACATTGAAACGGGCTAGCCTTCCTGACTGTATTCAACACCGGTCACGACCCCCGAAGGGTCCGCCCGACACAACCACGGGGCCTGGGCCCCGGTAACGGAAACCGTCGTGACCGACCCGCCCGGTTCGGTATCGGTGGACATTGCCCGAACATCCCCGGGCCGCGTTCCAGTTTCGGCTGCGACCAGCGCCTCGCAACTGGCTTGTAAATCCGTTTCAGATGACCCGGCACAGGCGCCGCAAGCCACCAATATCATTATGGAAAGAACTGGTTTCATGTCGTCCCCTTGGACGTTTCATATTCTGGTCTAGGGCTAAGCCTGACACAATTTGGTCGTTTCACAAGTTCAATCAGCTTGCGGCAAAGGACGCGCGGGTTTGCCCTCCTCGGATTTCAGTAGCAAAACCAGGGCCAGGATCGTCAGACCGGCACCAAAATAGACGACAGGGCCAACCGCCTGCTGCCCCAGAGAGATTTCCCACAGAATGACCCAACTGGGAACCAGATAAGTATAAGCCATCACCTTTGCCGATGGCAGGCGCAGCGTTGAATACTGAACCAGCACGAAACTGGCCGCGGTTGCAAAGACCGAAACATAAATCAAACCCACCCAGACTATCGCTGGCAGGTTCGCCCAGTCGGTGGCACGGATCTCGGACCAGCCGTAGATCGTCAGCATCAGGCATCCCGCCAGAAGCGTACCAAAGGTAAACACCACTGCAGGCTCTCCACGGTTCAGCTTGCGTACAAGGGGAGTATACAAAGCATGCGCGACACAGCCCCAGAAATAGATGATTTCCCCCTGCCCGATATCGAACGCGCGCACGGCTTGCCAATCGGCGCGAAAGATCACCCACAGCGCCCCGACTGCCCCAAGGGTCAGTGCAAGCGCCATCCTTGGTGTGGTGATCTGGCGCAACAAGATCCAACCGGCGAATGCGGCCATAACCGGAGTCAGCGTAAAGACCGCTGCCGCGTTGACAGGCGGTGCAGTCTTCAACCCGTAGAACATCAACACGAAATAGGCCGCGAATACTCCGCCCAGAACCAAATAGCGCCACGAGGCTTGTGCCGCGCTGCGCGGCAGGCCGGTGGTCATAAGGGCGGCACCCCCAATCACCACGGATGCGATGCCAAACCGGGCCGCGGTAATGGCTTCGGGCGCGATCTGATTGGCGATCAGTGACCCCAGCGAGAAACTCCCTGCAACCAGGGCCGAAAAAATCAGCATGGCCAGATGGCCACGCGCCTGTTGACTCATTTTGCCCAGCTCTTGGATTGCTCTTTCAGATAGGTCAGAAAGGCCTGCACCTTGGTCGTGCGATGCAGATCCACATGGGTAACAAGCCACAGATCACCAAACCACTCCGGCATCGGGTCGACCACTTCGACCAGATTCGGATCTCCTGCAGCTGACCAACGTGGCATGAAACCGATACCCGCGCCGGACAGGACCGCCTCGCGGATACAGAAGTTGTTGGTACAACGGAAGGTGATGCGCTCGGCTGGCACGGTCTGGCGCAACCAGCGGGAAAACGGCGCTCGGCTGTTTTCGTCATCGGTACTGATGAAAGAATGATCTGCAAAGTCATCGAGACTGCCAGGCTTGCCGTGCAGCGCGACATAATCGGTGCTGGCGTATAATCCGACCTCTTGCTTCATAAAGGACTGAACCACGTTGTCGGGCTGATCAGGCGCTGACCCGGCACGGATCGCCACGTGCGCTTCGCCATATTCCAGACGAAACAGCCGATCACCGGTCAGATACCGGACGATCAGTTCCGGGTGCCGTCGCTGAAACTCGGCAAGAACCGGCACCACCAGAGACGCCAGAGAGGACAGCGACGTCACGACCAACTCGCCCGACACGTCATCACCCCGACCCTTCATCCGGCCGATCAGTTGATTGAACTGATCCTCAGTCGCCTGTGCCACACGCAACAGGTCCTCTCCGGCTTCGGTCGGTGTATAGCCGCGCGCATGGCGCTGGAACAGCTTGACCGCCAGCCGGGCCTCAATTGCATCAATGTGGCGAATGACGGTGGCATGATGCACACCCAGCACCTCGGCCGCGCCACTGACCGTTCCCATACGCGCCACCTGATAGGCGGTTCTTACCTCGTCCCAGTTGTCCACTGCGGTTTTCCATTGTGCAAATTCTAACAGACCCTGTTGACTTACCAGAGTTTTGTTCGCTCGCGCAACGCTCATATCGGGCCAAGACACATCCTGCACACCAAAGGAAATTGAACCATGACTAAAACTATCCTGCATATCGACGCATCGGCCCGCCGCGAAGGCTCGACCACTCGTGACCTGTCGGCACGCATCGTCAATCACTTGGGCGCTGACCGCATAATTCGCCGTGACCTTGCCACACCTCTGCCGCTGCTGACCGAAGCCTGGGTCAGCGCAAATTTCACCCCTGCCGATCAGCGCAGTGCCATGCAACAGGACCAGTTATCCCTGTCTGACGAGCTGGTAACTGAACTGCAGCAGGCCGATACGCTTGTCATAGGCCTGCCGATCTACAATTTCTCGGTGCCCGCGGCGTTCAAAGCCTGGATCGACCTGATTGCCCGCGTCGGAGTGACTTTTTCGTATTCCGAAAGCGGTCCAAAAGGCCTGTTGGATGGAAAGCGCGCGGTTTTAGCCGTGGCGTCGGGTGGCACAGCTGTCGGGTCTGATGTCGATTTTGCCACCACCTATGCCAAGCATGTACTTGGCTTTATCGGTATCCATGACGTCGAAATCGTCGCCGCCGACCAGTTGGCGCTGGATGCCGAAGGTTCTCTCAGCAATGCACGAAATGCGGTTTCGCAACTGGCAGCCTGATTGACCTTCACCTCAGAAAACGTCCAGTCTGTCCTGGATACCAAATGGGCAGACTGGACGCACGCAATGAAAAAGATCGGCATTCTGGGCGGCGTGGGCTGGGCCTCGACCGTTGATTATTACCGCGCGATTGCCGAAGGCTCGGGGCGGTTTTTCGCCCAGCGCGGACATGGATCCCCTCTGCCCATCCCACCCATGACCATCGAGTCCGTGACCCAGGCTAAAACCCGTGCCCTGCGTGGCGTCGCGGGCGATGAGGCCAGTTGGGCCGGATTTGATGCTGTATTTCGGGAAGCTTTGTTAACTCTTGAAGCCTCTGGCTGTGACTTTGGGATTATCGCCTCGAACACACCCCACGCGCGGCTGCATGCAATCCGACAGGGCGTTACGATGCCCATTCTCAGCATCTTCGATGCAACCGCCGAGGTTACGGCCTCGACAGACGCCACGCGCGCGCTGGTTCTGGGCACCACGGTAACGATGCAGGCGACGCACTATGCCAACAAGCTGGGCGAGATTGGCATCAGCGCAAACGCCCGCCTGCCCGAAAGCGAAATTGCAAAGATGCAAGCGATGATCGACGGTGATTTCTACGGCGGCGCGTCAGAAAGCGCCCGTGCGCGCCTGCTGGCCTTTTGTAACCGGCATGCCGAACACGGAACCGCAATCCTTCTGGCCTGTACGGAACTGCCGCTGGCCTTTCCCGATCATCTGGACGACCCTGTGTTCGAGGCTGACGGGCATCTGTTCATCAACCCGTCCGCTGCACATGTGGCCGCGGCCCTGGAGGAGGCGTTAGTGCCCTGATCAGGGCAGCCAGTTCACCGCGCATGTAATCCGATCGAAGAAGGCCATCAAATCAGCGCGCGAGATGGCAACTGTGCGGTCGTTGACCAAGGGATGCATGTTGATCACATCGGCCTGTTGTGCGGCAGCATCCATGTAAAAGCGTACATCATTCTGCACCCCGTTGATCATCGCCAGCGGGCTGACAGCCCCAGGGCGGATGCCGAGGTTTTGCAACAGCCGATCCGCCGAGCCAAAGGACAGGCTGCCGACACCCAGCTCGGCGCCCAGCGCCTTGAGGTCGATGTCGCGGCTCTGTTCCAGCGTCACCAGATAGTTCCGCTTTTTCTTATCGCGCAGATAGAGGTTCTTGAGGCGCAGGGTACGCTCACCCGGCACAAGAAACTGGTCTTCGACGCCTTTCGCATCCTCAACCGTGCGCAGCGGGATGTGGGTATGCAGCCTATAGGTCAGGCCCCACGCATCCAGCTGCGCCAACAGCACATCGGAACTGAGCGGCAATGTGTCTTGAAAAGCGGATGATGCGTCCATGGGAACCTCCTGTCTACCTCGCTCATCGCCCAACACGGGCACGATTTCAAGCCGAGACAAACCGCAAAACGGGTGCTAGCGTGCCGCCATGAAAGTGACGCGCAACAATTCGAACCAGCTAATAGTGTCTTATGTGCCCTGGTTGACCGGCTTGTCTTTGATCGGCTTTCTTATGATCTTCGTTGCAAGCGCCGCAGGAGGGTATTTTCGTAGTGAAAATAGCCTGCTCGAAACCATTCTGATACTGTCGATAGTATTCTGCATCGTCGGGTTTATGGGACACCATTTAGTACAGCGCATTCAGGTCATTTTTGACAAACCAAGTGACACGGTCACTATTCAGCGCCGCAACGTTCTGATGACTTATCAAACCGAAACCCACAAGTTGTCCGATTTCCGCTGTGCAGAGATGCAACCGGAGAACAGCCAAGAAGGCCGCCACTCTTGTCGACCAGTGCTGCATTTTGCCCGCACTGATGGCGCGTCTTCGATACCTCTAATCAATGCGTATACCCAATGGTCAGGTCAAACACACAGTGCAATGGCCCTAATGAACCACTGGGCCAAAGTGAACTTGGTTGACTCGGACAGTCAATCAGCCTAAATCCCACCGCAACATCCGGAAGCCTCAGATCTTCCGGTCCCTTGAGTCGTTCAGGGATCGCCCCCCACCAGCGAGTTTCGCCCGTGGGGGCAATTGTGTATTTAACCGGTGTTTCTTATCTGAGAAGCGCCACCAGATAACCGGCTAAGGAGGCCGCAGGCATGTTTGAAAATCTATCCGAACGCCTCTCTGGCGTCTTTGACCGGCTGACCAAACAGGGTGCGCTGTCTGAAGGGGACGTCAAGACCGCCCTGCGCGAAGTACGGGTTGCCTTGCTTGAGGCTGACGTCTCGCTGCCGGTCGCGCGGGAGTTCGTCAAGAAGGTACAGGATCAGGCCACCGGTCAGGCTGTCACCAAGTCGATCACACCCGGCCAGCAGGTCGTCAAGATCGTGCATGACACGCTGGTCGAGGTGCTGCGCGGCGAGGAGGACCCCGGCGTTCTGAAGATCGACAACCCGCCTGCTCCGATCCTGATGGTCGGCCTGCAGGGGTCAGGTAAGACGACCACAACCGGGAAACTGGCCAAACGTCTGAAAGAAAAAGAAGGCAAAAAGGTCCTGATGGCCTCGCTGGACGTCTATCGCCCGGCGGCGATGGACCAGCTGGCGGTTCTGGGTACGCAGGTTGGTGTCGACACTCTGCCGATCGTACCGGGCCAGAAACCCGTCGATATCGCCAAACGTGCCAAACAGCAGGCCACATTGGGCGGCTATGACGTCTACATGCTGGATACCGCAGGCCGTTTGCACATCGACGAAGTGCTGATGGGTGAAGTCGAGCAGGTCCGCAACGCGGTTGACCCGCGTGAAACCCTGCTGGTGGTCGATGGCCTGACCGGTCAAGTTGCTGTCGAAGTGGCCGAAGAATTCGAAGCCAAGGTCGGCATCTCGGGCGTGGTTCTGACCCGGATGGACGGTGACGGGCGCGGCGGTGCGGCGCTGTCGATGCGCGCAGTTACCGGCAAGCCCATCCGCTTTGTGGGCTTGGGCGAAAAAATGGACGCGCTTGATACCTTTGAGCCGGACCGGATCGCCGGTCGTATTCTGGGCATGGGCGACATCGTGGCCCTGGTCGAAAAGGCCCAGGAAACGATGGAGATGGAACAGACCGAGCGCATGATGAAGCGCATGGTCAAAGGTCAGTTCAACATGAACGACCTGAAGATGCAGCTGGAACAGATGATCCAGATGGGCGGCATGCAGGGCATGATGGGCATGATGCCGGGCATGGGCAAGATGGCCAAACAAGTCGAAGAATCGGGCATGGATGACAAGGTGCTCAAGCGCCAGATCGCCTTGATCCAATCCATGACCAAGCGTGAACGCGCCAACCCGCAACTGCTGCAAGCCAGCCGCAAGAAACGTATCGCGGCGGGTTCGGGTATGGAGGTCAGCGACCTCAACAAGCTGCTCAAGATGCACCGGCAGATGTCGGACATGATGAAGAAGATGGGCAAGATGGGCAAAGGCAAGATGCTGAAACAGGCCATGAAGGGCATGTTTGGTAAAGGCGGCCCCTCGCCAGAAGACATGGCGGCAGGCATGGACCCCAAGGCGCTGGAGCAGGCGGCCAAAGCGATGGGTGGCAAGATGCCCGGAATGGGCGGAGGCATGGCCCTGCCTCCGGGCCTCAGCGGATTTGGCAAAAAGAAGTAAATGACCGCCGCTGCACCTCATATCCCCCGGCTTGAAACCGAACGCCTGATCCTGCGCGCCCCGTGCGAGGACGATTTCAGCGCGCTGGAAGCATTCTTTGCCAGCGACGCATCGAAATTCGTCGGCGGTCCCAAGCGTGCGGATGAGACATGGCGGACACTTGCCCTACTGCTGGGTCACTGGACCCTTCGCGGCTATGGGTATTGGGCGGTAGAGGAAAAAGGCGCCGGCAAATACATCGGTCATGTAGGGCTGTGGTTTCCGCATAGCTGGCCTGAGCCGGAAATCGGCTGGACACTGATGAGCAGCGCAACAGGCAAAGGATACGCGACCGAGGCGGCGCTCGCCGCACGGACATATGCCTATGACGTACTGGGCTGGGATACTGCTATTTCTCTGATCGACCCCGACAATCTGGCAAGCAGAGCCGTGGCCGATCGATTGGGTGCGCGGTTTGACAGCATCTATAAACACCCGGCCTATGGCGAGATGCAGGTTTGGCGGCATCCGGCTCCATCAGACCTTGAGAACGGTGGAGTGGAGGCATACGCATGACGACGTTCTCCATCCCGATCATCGAAACTGAACGCCTTGTTCTGCGGGCCCCGCATGCGGATGACTTGCCTGAGTTGACTGCCTTCTATGCAGCCGAGCGCAGCCATATGGTTGGCGGTCCGCGGGATCAGGTGGGCAGCTGGAGCTCTCTGGCAACGCGTCTGGGTCACTGGGCGCTGAAAGGCTACGGCCTTTGGCATCTGACCGAGAATTCCAGCGGTCGCTTTGTTGGCGCGGTTGGCATCATTGATGTACCTGGCTGGGACGAACCCGAACTCGGCTGGACCCTGATGGACGGGGCGGAAGGCAAAGGTCTGGCTTTCGAGGCAGCCCTTGCAGCTCGCGACTATGCTGCGCGCCAACAGGGTTTGAATGGCGTCATCAGCTATATCGCGCATGAAAACACGCGCTCTCGTGCCTTGGCCGAGCGTATGGGGGCCAGCTTCGAGCGCGAAGGCGAAGTGATGGGCAAGCCCTGCCAGGTCTGGCGCCATCCCACGCTCGATTTATCCGAACCTGCTTTGACCACCGAAAGGACCGGCCAATGACCAATCCCGTGACTCAGGCTGCCGCGTTGCTCAAGGACCACCGCGAAAGCATCGATCGCTTGGACGCGATTCTGGTTTACACACTGGGCGAGCGGTTCAAGCACACACAAGCCGTTGGCAAACTGAAAGCGGCACACGACCTTCCCCCGTCCGATCCAACGCGCGAAGCTGCGCAGATCGCACGGTTAGAAGACCTGGCGAAAGAGGCCGATCTTGACCCCGATTTCGCCAAGGCTTTTCTGAATTTCATCATTCAGGAAGTCATCCGACACCATAAGAAACACCAGAATTGACCGGGCCGTTCCCGGCACACGCCATCTAAAGGAGATACCACCATGGCAATGAAAATTCGTCTCGCCCGCGGCGGCTCGAAAAAGCGTCCCTTCTACCGCATCGTGGCTGCCGACAGCCGCATGCCGCGCGACGGCCGTTTCATCGAAAAGCTGGGCACCTACAACCCGCTGCTGCCGAAAGACAACGAAGAGCGCGTTAAAATGGACATGGAGCGCATCCAGTACTGGCTGGACCAGGGCGCCCAGCCCACCGACCGGATCGCCCGCATGCTGGAAGCAGCCGGCGCCAAGGAAAAAGCCGAGCGTAGCAACCCCAACAAGGGTACCCCGGGCAAGAAAGCTCAGGAGCGCGCGGAAGAAAAAGCTGCAAAGGCCGCTGAAGCTGCCGAAGCTGCTGCTGCGCCTGCTGAAGAAGCAGCAGCAGAAGAGTAAGCAGGGCGGCGCGTGCGGGATCAGACCTTTACCGACGATTTTCGCGCGCAGTTCGATCTGTTGTTGCGGCTCCGGCGCGATGTGCGCCGGTTTCGCGACGATGCTGTGGACGAGGCAGTGCTGACGCGCTGCCTCGACGCATTTCGACTGGCGCCGTCTGTTGGGCTCAGCGAGCCTTGGCGTGTGGTCCGAGTCGAAAGTACCGCCGCGCGTGAGGCTGCGCTTAAGAACTTTCAGGCGGCGAATGCCCAGGCCCTAAAGGGATACTCGGGCGACAATGCGCGGCTCTACAGTCAGCTGAAACTGACGGGAATGCAGGAAGCACCGGTGCAGCTGGCCGTGTTCTGCGACGATTCCACCGACAAGGGGCGCGGTTTGGGTGCAGGTTCGATGCCCGAGATGCGGCGCTATTCCGTGGTCTCGGCAGTCACCCTGTTCTGGCTTGCCTTGCGGACCGAAGGGATGGGGTTGGGATGGGTGTCTATTCTGGACCCCGAACGAATGGCGCGTGATCTGAATGTGTCGGATAGCTGGCGGTTGATCGGTTACTTCTGTGTCGGATGGCCCGAAGAGCACTCGGAAACCCCCGAGTTGCAGCAATCTGGCTGGGAATTCCGCGACGACAACCTGCTTGTGGAGGTACGATAGACGTATGTTCGGACTATTACGGCTTCCTATCCTGTTGATGATCGCCTTTATTGTGGGCGTGTTTTTCGAACGCTCGAACCAGCGCGAAGCGTGTGAGGCACGCGGGTTATGGCAAGACGGGCTATGTGTGACGGTGGATGGACCAAATGAATGACCTGATCTGCGTAGGAAGTGTTGCGGGCTCATACGGGGTGCGCGGCGAAGTGCGCCTGAAAAGCTATTGCGCGATCCCTGAGGATATCGAAGCCTATTCGCCGCTGACGGATGAACAGGGCGCGAAACGCTATCCGCTGGTCCTGACTCGTCCGATCAAGAATGGCTTTGCCGCCAGATTGGGCGGAGTTGAAACCAAGGAACAGGCAGATGACCTGAAGGGGCTGCGCCTGTTTGCGCGGCGCGATCAGTTGCCTTCGCTACCTGATGACGAGTTCTACCACACAGATCTAATCGGGCTTGCGGTCTATGACACAGGGGGCGCGTTGCTGGGTCAGGTTAAATCTGTCCAGAACCACGGTGCGGCGGACCTGTTGGAATTGCACGGGCCGGGCCTGAATTCCACTGTTTTGCTACCGTTCACACTCGAGTCGGTTCCTACAGTTGATCTGGAACAGGGCCGCATCGTCGCCGACCCGCCCGAAGGGCTGATCTGATGCGTCGGGTCCTGCTGCATCTGGGCCTGCACAAAACTGGCACAACAGCAGCGCAATCCTTCCTCTATGAAAATCGCGAGCTGATTTGGCCGCATTTTGCGCTGGTCCTACCGTATCGCACCCGCAATTCCGGCCTGTCCCGCGCGGCCACCAACCATTCCGTCTATGGAACAGTGGGAACCCTCTCCGAGTTTGGCAGTCAGCTGCGCGAATTTCTGGACAGCCTGGATTTCGGCGACAAGCGGGGACTGATCCTGAGCGAAGAAAACTTCGCCGGCCTCAGGCCCAGCCGCAATATCGACCAAGGCTATGCTGCGGCCCCCGATCTGGCTGCCTGTCTGGTGGATTCAATTCGCCAGCGATTTTCAGGGCAAGAGGTTGAGATCACGATATACCTGTCTCTGCGCCAGCGCGGAGGCTGGTTGCGCAGCCTGTGGGCACATGATCTGGAACGGATGCGACAGGTTTTTGACTTTGAAACCTTTCGCGACAACCTGGACCACCTGCCCCCGCTGCAAGACACCGTCAGCCGCATCAAGGAAAAGCTGCCTTCCGTCTCTGTTACGACTGAATGGCTGGAAGATTTGCAACTGCGACGGCTTGGACCTGGCGACCCCTTTGCCGAATTTATGGACCTGTCGCGTGAAAAGGCCAACCTTCTGGTGCCTCCGACTCAGGTCAATACCCGGCTCCCCGAAGACGTCCTGTCCGAGTTGCTGGAACTGAACCGTTCGCGCCTGGAAGAAGCGGCTCTGGTTGCGCAAAAGACTGCCGTGATTGAACGCGCGCAGACAGACCTGATTGGTACATCATGACTGATACGTCCCCGAAATCTCATGGTCGCAAGGCGATCCGTCCTACGCTGAAACCGCGCGAACTGCTTACGCCCACGCCCGATTTGCATGGGGTGTGGAAGGCCAAGATCATCACCTTGTTTCCGTCGGCCTTTCCCGGAGTTCTTGGCGAAAGCCTGACTGGAAAAGCCCTGCAAGAAGGGTTGTGGCAGCTGGAAACCGTTGACCTGCGTCAGTTCGGTGTCGGCAAGCATCGCAATGTGGACGACACCCCGGCCGGCGGCGGAGCGGGGATGGTGTTGCGCTCAGATGTATTGGGCGAAGCAATCGAGCACACGATGACCGAGGCGCAAGGAAACTGGCCTCTGATCTACCTTAGCCCGCGCGGTCGCCGCATGGACCAGTGCATGATGCAGAACCTCGCGCGCTGTGATGGCATGACCCTGCTATGTGGGCGGTTTGAAGGTGTTGATGAACGGGTGCTGGAGCATTACGGCGTCCAAGAGGTCTCGCTAGGGGATTTCGTGATGACCGGAGGCGAGATTGCCGCGCAAGCGCTGATCGACGCCACGGTGCGTCTGATCCCCGGCGTTCTGGGCAATCAGGCCTCGGCCGAAGAAGAGAGTTTTTCGTCGGGCCTGCTGGAGCACCCCCAGTACACCCGCCCGGCCGAATGGAAAGGCCGCCCAATCCCCGAGATTTTGATGTCAGGCCATCATGGTCGCATCGCCGAATGGCGTCACGATATGTCCGAACAGATCACCCGCGAACGGCGACCCGATCTGTGGGAGGCCTATCTGAGTGAACGGGAAGAGACGTCTGACTGACATCCCCCGTGTGACATGAGCCCCGCAGCTGAGCGGTCCCGGTTGCAGAATTATTCGGGGGGAAAAGCGCGAATGCAGGCTTGATCACTTCGTCGTGGGCGACACCATCGAAACCTATGGGGTGCCCAAAGTCTAAGGGCTACCAGATTTCCAGCGCGCCCAGATTTCCCATGGCCCGTTGAAGACATTGATATCAACCCTCCCCTGAACACCGGGCACCAGCCCGGTGCCGGTGTATTGCCAGAGCCGCCACACCGCTTTGGGATACACATTTCGCGGATGACCGGCGACCGAACGCAACCAGAACTCAGTCTTGGGCAGCCGCCCGATATTCGTATCACCATAGAAATCCACCGTCGTATAGACGATCGGACGGCGCCCATAGTGGCGTTCGAGGATATCCAGGAACTGTTGAGCCTCGGCCCGGACCGTCGCACCATCGGGGCGCAAGGTGCAGGTCTTAGAATGCGGGGTCCACTCCATGTCCAGCACATGTGGCAGATCCGATCCCTTGGGTACGTTCTGGATGAACCAGCGGGCCTGTTCCCGCGCCGACCGGCAGAAATAGTAGTAATGATATGCCCCCCACGGCACGCCCGCAGCCTGCGCACCTTGCCGATGGCTGGCAAACATGGGGTCGGCGACATCGCCCCCTTCGGTCGCTTTGATAAAGACGAAACTAACGCCGGACTGCTTGGCGGTGCGCCAGTCTATCGCTCCTTGCCAGCGCGATACGTCCAGCCCGTGCACCGGGTAATGCCCCGGATGTCTCCCTTCCCATTCGTGGGGGTCTGCATCTGCAAAGGCTGGGAAGATCACAGCGGGCGGCGTAGCATCTGGAAACGACTGGGCCTCGACCAGTTGCGGCGGCGGGCTGCTGCGACCGCAGGACAGGGTCGCAAAGGCTATGACGGCGAGCATCAATGCTGTGCGCATGATCTAATCCTGTATCAAATGACTGCTCTTATAATTACATCCAGTTTGCCTGATCAGCCCCGCAAGGCAATGGTTCTGTTTGCGTGCGGCGGAAACCCACCGTTTTCCCCGCCTTGCGTCGCGATTTAGGCTTGATCCCTGCCCCCGATGCCCGTAAATGACCGCAATCCGGTGCCGCAACTTCGCGACTCCGGTGTTTTGGTTTGCATCATGTCGTGACGCCCAGCTTTCTTCAGCCACGGCGCGGCGGGCAGGCCAGAGACCAAGTGAACATTCGATCTGACCTCTGGCGGGCTGTACGCAGGACCCGGTGAAGACCAAGAGCTCTCAGGCCGTGCCCAAACTTCGTGGACCAACCACGAGCAGATAGGAGAACCTGCGATGGACCTGATCGCACAGCTTGAGGCGGAACAGATTGCCGCCCTGGGGAAAGACATCCCCGATTTCAAAGCCGGTGACACCATTCGTGTCGGCTTTAAAGTGACCGAAGGGTCGCGCACCCGTGTTCAGAACTACGAAGGCGTCTGCATCGCCCGTAAAGGTGGCAACACCATCGCCGGTGCGTTCACCGTGCGTAAGATTTCCTTTGGTGAAGGCGTGGAGCGTGTGTTCCCGCTGTATTCAACCAATATCGACAGCATCACCGTTGTCCGCCGTGGCCGCGTTCGTCGCGCCAAACTGTATTATCTGCGCACTCGTCGCGGTAAATCCGCACGTATCGCAGAGGTCACCAACTACAAGCCCAAAGCTGGCGCCGAAGCGTAAGGAACGGAAAGATGAAAAAAGACATCCATCCCGATTATCACGTCATCGACGTCAAAATGACCGATGGCACCATAGTTCAGATGAAATCCACCTGGGGCTCCGAAGGCGATCAGCTGGCTCTGGAAATCGACCCCTCCGTGCACCCCGCATGGACCGGTGGCGGCGCGCGTCTGATGGACGCCGGTGGCCGTGTGTCGAAGTTCAAAAAGAAATACGAAGGTCTGGGCTTCTAAGCCTGACCTTTTTCGAATGCGAAAGGCCGCCCAGAAGGGCGGCCTTTTTCGTTTTACCCGAAACCTCTGACACCGCCCTGACAAGAAACGGGTCAGGATCAATCCCTCAGGGTTTCTTCGCGCGTGTCAGATCCGCCGCGCTGTGCACCGGGGGCACAGGGCCGCGCAGCAACATCAACCCCAGCGTCACGCCGATCAGCGCCGCAATCGCCGTCACCATCATGGCGCTGTCAAATGCGTTGTCCTGCAGGTCGCGCAAGGCCTTTGCCAGAGCACTTCCCGATGTTGGGTCCATGCCTGCGATCAACTGCTGGATCTGACTGGGCGTTCCGTGGGTCAGCGCATGGGCCAGATCTTCGCGCGGGGTCGAGCCAGCCGGAAGCGCGTCAATCACTTCGGTCAGACCCCGGCGCGAAGTGATGGCCTCGGCCAGCCCGCAGACCACAGCCCCCAGCGTGGCCCCGAAGTATAGACAGGCATTGATCACACCTGACCCCTGCCCTACATGCTCGTCCGGCAAAAGCCGCAACCCAAGACGCGGTAGCAGCGAGAAACAGATACCAAGACCAATGCCGACGATCATCAACTTCCACCAGATCTGCGCGTATTGAGTGGGAACTGTAATCGTGGTCAGCAACAAAAACCCAACGACCATTGCACCCAGCCCGATCACAACAGGCCATTGAAAGCTGTAGGGCGCAAGAAATCGAGGCGCGATGACCGAGATCGCGAACATGCTTAGGCTCAACGGCATAATCGCAAGCCCAGCCCCGATAGACGTGTATCCGAATGTATCAGGCGATTGGACGAATGTGTTGAAGTAGACGAAAAAGCCAAACAGCATAAACCCGGTAAGGAACATCCCCGCTGCCGCCATGAAATAGCGCGGATGAAGGAAATAGCGCAGCTCGACCAACGGATCTTCACTGCGGCGCGAAGCCAGCACAAGGCCGACCATGGCCAGCATGGCCACACCCAACGGCACCAGCGTCAACGGTGCCCGCCATCCACCACTTTCCCCATTGCTCAGGGCAAATGACAACGGCCCCAGAAACAGCACAAGAGCCACAGCGCCGAGATAATCGAACCGGGCACCGGCCAGTCGCGTGTTCGGTACATAGTTCCGTTTTCTCACGGTCAACCCAATGATAAACGCGGTAGCCAGCAAGATCAGATCGGTGGCGAAAACGGCTCTCCAACTGATGTAATGGGCGAATGCACCGCCCAGGATTGGGCCGATCCCGATCGCCAGTCCGACGATGGCGCCCCATGCTCCGGTAACGCTGGCGCGTTTTTCCTCCGGGGTCGCTGCAGTCAACAAGGGCAACGACGTGCCAAACAGCGCTGCGGCCCCTGCCCCCTGCGCCCCACGGCCAAACAGCATCATCGCCCCGTCCTGCGCGAACAAGGCCGAGGCAGAGCCTGCGGCAAAAACGATCATGCCAACCAGAAACACGCCCAGCTTGCCCGTGATATCACCCAGCCGACTGATAATCGTCACCAGCGTGGCACTGACCACGGTATAGATGGCCATGACCCATTGCAGGTCCGAAGGCGACAGATCGAACTCATTCTTAAGATCAGGCAGGATGGTCGCAACCGCCGTGGAATTGAAGCCAACAACAACCATGCAAATCGCCGTCATGACCAATACAACGCGTGCGCCGACATCAGATGAATTCGTTTGTAACATCAAATACGTCCTAAAATACGTGCAACGACTATGGATCGCCACACCGACAGCTTAGCAGGAATGTGCAAACCGCCTAGCCTTAGATCCAGTAGGACAGCGCCAGCGGCAAAGCGATGATCGTTGTCAGGGTCGAAACCAGTATGAACCCGGCAACATCGGGGCCGTATTCCGGCACATGCTGGTCTATGAACAAATAGGTCGCCACCGATGACGGCATCAAACAGCACAGGATCACCGCGCCGCGCTCAGCGCCTGTAAAGCCGAAGGCCCAGACCAACCCGCTGGCGATTGCAACTGCCATCACCAGGTGCAAAGCGGTCAGCGTCACCGCACGCCCAAGGCGGTTGACCCGAAGGCTGGCCAATGTGTGGCCCAATGTCAGCAGCATCAGCGGGATGGAAAGCCCACCCAGGATATCGAATGACTTCGCAACAGGCTGAGGCAGGCTATAGCCGCTGGCCATCAGCACCAGCGATAGGACCACCGCATATATGATCGGCGAGGTGGCGAGCTTTCTGGGCGAAAACTCTTTGGCTGGTATCCACATCCCTACAGTGAAGATGCTGACAAGAACGACCACTACAAATGCCATCGTATAGGCCATCCCCGCATCGCCTAACGCAAGCAAGGTGATTGGCAATCCGATATTGCCCACATTCCCATGCATCAGAGGCGTCAGAAAGGCCCGCGCCGGCAGACGCATAACCTTCAGCGCCGCAAATCCCAGAACACCAAACCCGGCAATCGCCAAAACCGCAGCGGCCATCACGTCCAGAAACGTTCCAACAGCGATCTTTGTGGCCGACAGATGCGAGATGATCAGTGTGGGATATCCAACCCGCGAAACGATCGCGCCAATGACCTTGTTGTCAAAGGGCGTTTTGGTCAACGCCAGTACATACCCAGCCCCGGCACAGATCAGCACCGGCAGCACCACATTCAGTACGTTCAGAAACAGATGCTCCAAGCCATGTCTTTCTCACAGTCCTTAAGCCTGGAGATTGAAACATAGTCCCGGCTTTCGCAAGTCAGCGGCCTAAGGGCAGGCTGAGATTTCCGCAACAGGGGCTTTTTATGCAGCCCTACCTTGTTTCGGGTTCTTCCCTTCCCGCTTTCCACAACATATAGTGGCCTGCAACAACGTGTACGCAAACACGGTGAGACTTGGGAATACAGGCATGGCACATATTATCGTAGTGGGGAACGAGAAGGGCGGCGCGGGCAAATCGACTGTGTCCATGCATGTGGCCACCGCACTCGCCCGCCTGGGTCACAAGGTCAGCACCCTGGATCTGGACCTGCGGCAACGCAGCTTGGGACGGTATTTCGAGAACCGGAATAGCTTTCTGAAAAGCGCGGACCTGACCCTTCCCAGCCCCCGCCACCATGACCTGCCCGAGATTGATGCAAGCACGCTGAAACCGGGAGAAAACATCTATGACCACCGCCTCTCAGCGGCCGTGTCCGAGCTGGAAAGCGATAGCGATTTCATCCTGATCGACTGCCCCGGCTCTCATACCCGTCTCAGCCAGGTGGCGCATTCGCTGGCTGATACGCTGATCACTCCCCTGAACGACAGTTTTATCGATTTTGACCTGCTGGCACGCATCGATTCAAAGGGTGAGAAAATTCTGGGCCCGTCGGTCTATTCCGAGATGGTCTGGAACGCACGCCAGCTGCGCGCGCAAGCCGGCCTGAAGCCCATCGACTGGGTCGTAGTGCGCAACCGCGTCGGCACCCAGCGCATGGTCAACAAGGAAAAGATGCAGCGCGCGATCGAGATGCTGTCGCAGCGCATCGGCTTCCGGGTTGCTTCGGGCTTTTCCGAACGCGTTATTTTCCGAGAGCTGTTCCCGCGCGGGCTGACCCTATTGGACCTCAAGGATATCGGGATCAAACAGCTGAACATCTCGAACATCGCAGCACGTCAGGAATTGCGCGACATGATGAAAGAGCTGAACCTGCCGGGTGTTGAGATCGATTTTTAGAAGCTTTTTACGACGGGTAGACGGACTATACTGCCGCTCACCTGGAAAAACGAAAGTCCGTTTCTGGCAATCGTTTTCGCTTTAGAGCCCTTGTTGGGCCTAAGCTATTACTGCTTTCCAATACTCAGGGTAAACTCGAACGAAACCAAATCCATCGACAGTCAAATTTGCTTCGTATCCACTATTGATCGAAGTGTACCTATAGGTATTCTCGTTCAGCCGCTCATATCGTTGCTTCAGCGGTTTGAATGTCCAGGTTTCATCATCCAACCAAACAGCAGTGAACTCTGCCTGATCTCCAATCCCTAGCTGGAGTCGCTTGATCGCATTCGTGTTCGTGGCCGGTGTAAACCCAAGATCGGTGTCGAGCAATTCATCAACAGCATCCACAACTTTGTCATTCGAGGTCCATGTACCATCGCCTTGCTTCACTAAAACAAGATCAACCCTATCTGCCCCAATCCAACGCTGTACGGTGGCGGCGCTACACTCCCATTCGTCATTACAGGTCACGGAATAAGCTATTCTGACAGGAGAATTTTCAACTACGTAGACAGCCATGCCCGAGATTACGCGAGACGTTCCGTTACAGTTAACCGAACAGGCTTCTGTGCCCACGACATCAATCCGTCGCCACATTGTACTTCGCATCATCGCCTCAACCATCGCTATTGCTTTGCTTGCCCCATAGCAGACATTCATGCGTGTTTCAGCATAGGTCAATCAGGGCTCTCTCCAGCCGTTCTCGGCGGCGTGCATGAACGGCTGGGTCAGTGTTGTCAGAAGTCGAACGAACTAACCGCTGTTCCTTGCGATGATGAAAGCAGTCGAACCCGTTTCGGGACGCCACTTTTGTTCAATTTCGAACCCATGAGCTTGCATACGCTCTACAAGGATTTCTTGCGTCAGGGCGCGGATCTTGGGCAATAGGCCAATGGTCCCGAGAGCTGGCATGACGAACTTCTCGAGACCTTCCAGGCAGACCGTCGAGCTGAAGAACAGGCCACCTTCCTTCAAGGAACTACGAACACGGTCCAGTGTCGCGTCAAGATCCAGTACCAAGTGCAGGATCGACATAGCCAGTACGGCATCATACTGTTGACCCTTCGCCGGAATAGGCCAGCACTCGAACGCGCTGACTTCAAAGTTGATGTTCTTGCTGCCCTGCGCGTCGGCTTTTTCCCGGGCGATTGAGATCATTTCGGATGAATAGTCGATGGCGTCGATATGGGCGACTTTTGGGGCGTGAATGAGCGCCGTCGTACCTGTGCCACAGCCAAATTCCAGGACGCGGTCTTGGGGGGACAGGTGTCTTGCAGTTATGTCCAGTTTGTATTCATAGGCGGCTTGGTTTTGGACCGGACGGCGGGCATAGGATCTCGCCATCAGATTCCAGAACCGGGTGGGTTTGATGAACATATCTAATCCTTTGGTAGGGTGCAGCAGACGCGATGATTTAGCTGGCGTCTTGGACGTCGAAGACTTTTTCGAGGGGCTTGTCGAATACACGAGAAATCAATATCGCCAGTTCGAGCGTTGGTGAATATTTGGCGTTTTCAATGGCAACGATGGTTTGTCGGGTGACTCCAACCTTTTCGGCGAGTTCTTTTTGCGTCATTTCATCTGCGTCAAAGCGTAGACGTCTAATGTTGTTGGTGATCCTGAGCTTGCCCATGGATCAGTACCCCCGCCGATAGCTAGCAAATTTGACAATATCTGCTGACAGGGATCCGAAGGCCATTCCGAAATAGATGATGTTGAAGCCAGTGAGCGCTGATGCGTTGAGAGCCATGGCGACGACAGCTGAGATAAAACCCGCACCCGCGAAGATAATGATGGCGTAGCTGCCACGGCGCTCGAACATCTTGTCACGTTCATCAACGACGAAGCTGGGTTTGGGTTCGTGAGTAACAATCGCAAACCCAATGTTGAACAGTATGGTGCCGATGATGGTGGCCACGACGCCCAGGGGGATCAGCCAGATCACCATGCGGGCCCAGTTGTTTACAGCGTCTGGGCCATCAAACAATCCAGAGGCATTCATATCCAGAAGCCGTGAAACGACAAATGCACTAACGGCGAGGTTCACGAAGATCGAGACGACCGTATTGCGATCTTGGTAGGTCATTTCTGAAATCCCTATTGGACAGAACACTTCTAGTGAGTCGATTATTACTTACACGTTGTATGAAATATTATACTCAGTGTCAAAAATAATATACCTCACAATCGAAGTGTAGTTGCAGCTTGTGCTCGATGATGGGCATCTACGACTCCAACTGGAGTGCTGCGCGTTTGCGACTGGCCCAAAGGTTGTGTCGCCAACTTTTCGAAGACTAGAACCAGCGTTATGCTAGACCCAATTATCCTGCGATCTCAGCAAACACCCGAAAGCCAGAGGTTGTATTACTAGAGAATTGTTTCTTCCGGATCATGTTGACTACCTCAATGCCATCCAGTGTGGCTGAAGCTGATCTAAATGGCTTGAACCCACACATGTGCCGTACGCGTCATTTAAAGTTTGCGACACAACCCCTTCGCTTCAGCAGCGGCAACTTAGGACGGCATCGAAGTCCCTCACATAATCCGCAAGGGGCAATTCACACCCGGATTCTGTCCGTTTCGGCAGTTCGCCGAGCTCGCGGCCTAACTCACGAGCGATTGCTGAAACCGCTCGGCAGGTTCAGAACTTTGCAACAGAACCGTTCGAGTGCCCGAAATAGTTAAGAATCACCTGGGTCAAAGGCTGCGAATGCGTGGCAAGAAAGGTATGAGGTTCGTTCTGGGAAATCTCAGGGAAAACCTGAGCCCCTAAAATCACGACTCAATTCGACGTTGAATCGCGTCAGCTGCGGATACAAGCTAAGAAAGAGCGCCAACTGTGGTCAGAATCTGCCTCAAACGTGTCCATAAGTGGGGGGAAGCAAGGCAATTTTATGTACCCCCTCTGCAGCCTTGACTAAACTTCCCGGGTACCGCTACGTCATTAAGAAATTATGAAGGTTGTATCAGTTTTTGCGAAACAACCTTGAGTGAAACGAGAATCAATAATCAGAAGTTTGAGGTTAGGAAAATGTTAAATCGGGTCCTGAAAACTACCTCTGGTGCGTTGATGTTGTCCGTCGCGACCATGGCAAACGCTGAAACTGTTCAGTTAAACAGTTTAGACGGCGGAATGACTCTGACCGGAGAGCTAATAGATTTTGATGGCGCCAATTACGAACTCCGAACGGTGGTTGGTACAATCACGGTTGACGCTTTCAAAGTTGAATGCATTGGCGAAGCCTGCCCCAGTCGGAACGAAGGTCCAGTCGAATATGGCATTTCAGGTTCTTCTCGCCTGGTCGATGTCTTATTCGCCGATCTTACGACGCAATTCGGTGAGGAGATTGGCGGCACTGCTTTGCGCTCTGAGGAAGAAGGTGTTGATAAGCTACTGCTCCGCAACGAACTAGGCGAGTTTTTGGCCGAAGTCTCCTTGATGGGTGGTGACTCCGCAGACGGGATCAAACAACTGGTCGATGGAAACTCAGCACTGGCAGTGACCACACGCCCGGCTCAACCCGACGAGCTGGCAAGCGCATCGCAGGCTGGACTCGGGGATATCACCACGAGTGAAAACGAGAAAATTTTTGCGCTGGACGGTCTAGTTGTTATTACATCGCAAAGTAACCAACTGCGGGCAGTCGCCGAACAGGATCTAGCGCGGATATTTTCCGGAGCCATTTCCAACTGGAGCCAGATTGGTGGGCCCGATGCCCCGATCCAGCTTTACATGCGAGCGCCTGAAAGCGGAACTGCGTTGGTTTTCAATGACCTGATCATGAACCCCGTGGGCGCAACATACGCGAGCGATACAAGCTTTTTCGAAACAGACACGGAATTGGCTGCAGCAGTTGCTTCTGATCCGCTTGGTATCGGAATTACCAGCCTCGCAAGTGCTGATGAGGCCAAGGTTCTTGCAATTCGCGGTGTTTGTGGAATTCAGGTTCCAGCGACACCTTTCACCATCAAGACAGAAGAATACCCGCTTAGCCGACGCTTGTATGCATATACCGGCAAAACTGCGCCAGCACAGTTGAACCGCTTCATGCAATTCCTCGAAAGCGAAAAGGCGCAAGAGACAATTGATGCTTCGGGCTTTGTGTCACTTGGTGAATCCCTGCAAGGCCCCAATGAGCAGGGACTACGCTATCTTGGCGCAGTAATGCCAACCGATGCAGAGGTTACCCTGAAACAGTTGCAGGAAATGTCGGCTGAGCTGTCCGGTGCCGACCGTAGTTCTATAACCTTTCGGTTTGCATTCGGATCCTCTCGCCTGGATACGCGGGCACAGGACGACATAAGGCGCCTTGCTTCGTTGCTTGCCAAGGAAGAAACCACAAACAAAGAACTTCTTTTGATCGGATACACAGACTCTGTCGGCGCTGGGGGATCCAACCGGTCACTCAGTCAGCAGCGTGCCAAACAAGTTAGCAATGCGTTGCTACAAGCAGCGCCTACCAACAGCCTGGACGGGTTAACCATCCGAACTCTGGGTTATGGTGAGATCTCGCCGCTAAGTTGCAACGACACTGAGAATGGTCGCCGTATCAACCGCCGAGTGGAAGTCTGGTTGCGAGACGTTGTCACCACATCCCAGTAGCGAAGCGCCAACTCAGCTTCGGAACGGGAATACAACGGTCAGTGACCAAGACGATAATTCAATGGAGTAACGTCGTATGAGAATGCTCGCAGTATTGGCCAATGTTTTCCTACTGCAATTGTCAGGGGCGGCTGTCGCGCAGGAAGACCCATACAAAACCGCAGTAGACACCTGGCTCAATGGTAGCGAGGCCGAAGGCCTGCAAGGTTTGTCGGAAGCGGCCAGTCAGGGGAACACGTCGGCGCAAATGATCCTTGGTCAGATCGATCGCGATACTGTACCTGGAGGATTTTCCGATTACTTGATCAATCATCAGGCACGAGACCAGCTTCTTCGTGCACCGGATCCCGATAAGGGAACCGTAAACTGGTTGCTTGCTCTGAGCAATCCTGCCCTACAAAAACACGGCGAGGCCATCTTTGGATATCGGGTTGGTCGTCAGCCAATCAGCAATGCGATAGCACTGCAAACTCATGGTGAGATTGAAGGCGCCGAGTATGTATTGTGGAATACACTGAATAACGGCCGCTTTGATCTGATCAATTCCATGCCTTCAGAAAACTACGGCCTGTCCGAAGCCGGTTTTCTCAAGTGGATCGAAGCTTATATGGCGCGGGAAAACAAGGCGATCACGATGCGGGCCTTTGTGGAAGAATCCAATCCCAAACGTGTTTCGGGGTTGTTGGGTCTCAAACGACTGGCACGGCTGTTGAACCTCAATCAGCATTTTTCCGACGAAGCCAACCAGTTCACGACAGTGATGCTGGGCCGGGGCTCGGACTTACCTGAAAGTGTCGATTTGGTTCGCTTGAACGAAAGCATTTCCCGCATCAGTGAAACCGATAAATACTTGAACATCGTAAAACGCTACTGCGACTCATGCGAAGGTGAAACAGTAGACTACGATTGCGTGGTTCAGGCTCTGGAAATCATAGGTGGCTACAAGACGCTGATGTCCATCCGCACCCCAGTTGAGGGGTCAATTGACCAGGCTACATTCATGAATTCTAATCGTGCGGTCGAAATCTTCGCGCAGTTGGTAAACAACATGCGTCGCCACTACTCTCGTGGCATTCGATCGTCTTGCATTGCCGCTAATCTGAAAGCCAAGATCTAACATATAGCTAAAACAAGGTTTGATTGAGATTATCCCATGTTTGAAGGCGTCGTGAACCTTTGCAAAATAGCTTAACCGTTCAATGGTTCCGGTTCCGGTAAAGCAAAAGTAAAACGTTTGTATGTACTGACTTCCTACGCTGACCAACTTGGATTGAACAGTGTGCATACTGGAAATCACGAAACAAACGGACTCGCGTAAAGAGTGTGTATAACTGAGAAACGTTTTGTGATTGGAAATTGAATAATTCCTGATGTGCAAGGGACGATAACGGACGGGACGAGGCATGGGCAACGTAATGAAACTAGTAACGACTGGTGATGAAGATACGAGTCAGATGATCGGAGCCTCTTCCGCAGATGATCTCCCTGCCGGCGCCCGGTTGTTGCATGGTCAGTACAAAATTGATCACTACCTGAACAGCGGCGGCTTCGGCATTACCTATCTGGCCAATGACAGTCTCAACCGCAAGGTGGTCATCAAAGAGTGTTTTCCAGCCATGTTCGCGCGCCGACAGAATCTGCTGGTGAAGGCTCGTGTGCAAAAACACAAAGAAGATCTTCGCCAGATTGTGCGGCACTTCATCAACGAAGCCCAGCGCCTGGCAACTATGGATCACCCCAATATCGTTGGTGTGCACCAAGTCTTTGAGGACAACGACACCGCCTATATGGCACTGGACTTCGTTGAAGGCCCGGACCTTTTGGACGCAATCGACGACGCTGAAACCCAGCTGGACGAAGCCGATGTCATGTCGATCCTGCGGCAGATTCTGGATGCGGTCGCATTTATGCACAAGCAAGGGATGTTGCATCGGGACATATCGCCTGACAACATTCTGGTCGGACCCAACAAGATACCTGTATTGATTGATTTTGGTGCTGCGCGTGAGCAAAATAGGAAAACAAACCGTGTTTTGTCTGCCTTACGCGCAGTCAAGGATGGCTATTCCCCACAGGAATTTTATGTCACTGACGGCGTGCAAGGACCGTTTAGCGACCTCTATTCCTTGGCGGCAACATTCTATCATGTGATCACCGGAGAGCGCGCGCCAGACAGCCAGACTCGGGTCTCTGCGATTGCCGAGCAAAAGCCCGATCCTTGCAAACCTTTGCAGGGGCGCTTTGATAAGTATGATGACGTCTTTCTCGAAGCGCTCGACAAGGCTATGTCGGCGATGCCAAAGGATCGCTTTCAAACCGCTGATGAGTGGCTCGAGGCGATAGATCACTTGACCGAACCGACCGCCGTTGAACAGGATGTTAGAGTTGCGGTCTCTTCATCCGGCGGAATCAACCGTGTCGCAATAACCGGCGGGCTGCTGGCATTTGGAGTTGTAGGTGCCGTAGTCGGCGTGCTGGCCATCGGAGCATTTTCACCATCCTCCGAGCCACAAGCAACGCAAGAGGACGTTTTGGCTGCCGAAGCTGAAGCCCGCGCCCAAGCTGAGATCGAAGCAGCGGCGACAGCAGAAGCAATCGCAGATGCCACCGCACGGGTCGCAGAAGCCGAGGCACGACTGGCCCAAGCCGAAGCCCGCGCGCAGGCAGAGACCATCGCGCGTGCTGAGGCCGAAGCCGCAGCTCAGGCAGCGGCTCAGGCCGAAGCCGAAGCCCGCGCCAAAGCGGCAACCGAATCGGAAGCTCGTGCACAGGCTGAGGCCGAAGCGGCTGCTCAGGCGGCGGCCCAAGCCGAAGCCGAAGCACGTGCCAAAGCCGTTGTCGAGGCAGAAGCACGCGCGCAAGCCGAGGTTGAAGCGGCCGCCAAAGCCGCGGCAGAGGCAGAAGCGCGCGCGCAGGCCGAAGTCGAAGCGGCAGCCAAAGCCGCAGCAGAAGCGCAAGCCCGAGCACAGGCTGAGATCGAAGCAGTCGCAATGGCGATGGCAGAGGCAGAATCGCGCGCGCAGGCTAGCGTTGAAGTTGCTGCTAAAGTGAGCACTGGCGACACAGATCAGGCGAATGTCGAAGCTGATACTACCACTCAAATCGTTCAGGATTTAGGGCCGACTTCAGTGAAATCTGAATGGAAGGTTCTTCTGCCTTTTGTAGCGTCGGCGGATAGTCCCGATACTGTGGAATACGTCGCTAGCGAGGCCCCGGTTTGGGTTCACGCGGGGCTGCGTATTGACTCTGTCAATGGGATTGAAATCAATGATCTGAACTCCATCGCTGCCGTTCTACTTCAATCTGGGGCTACTCCTTCGCAAGAGGGAACCATGGATGTGACCATCGGGCTTTCAAACCCAAGAGACGGTGTAGAAGTGCGGGACGTTACACTGGGTGTCGTACAAGACACGACCTTGTCGAATGGCGTCGTTTTTCAAACTCAATATGCTGAGAATGGAAAATGGGTTACGAGCGTGGTTCATGTCCCAGAAGATGTAGGCCCAGGCACAACTCTGAAACCGAACGACCAGCTGACAGCATATTTTCCGACAGATGAAAATATCGATGGGCAAGATACGATTGCCGATCTTCTGCGTGCAGGTTTGAATGACGGCCAGACTGACTTCAAGTTCACGGTCAGAAGAGGCACTTCTTTGTGGCTGGCGGACTTGCACTACGTGGGCAAGTAATAGAGAGATCATGGCTGAACGCAGTGTGCGAGTTGACCACGCCACATTGAATAGGTGGGTTGTGAAAAAGCATAACACTGGTTCTAGTCTTTCGAAAAGTTTGCGACACTACTGACTGGGCGTGCGTAACAGACAAAGATAACGAAACCGGTATGTTTCATTTCACCCTATATGGTGAAAGTGAGCCAAAGTTCTCTGAACAAGCCGGTGTTCTAAGCAGCGGTATGGTTACTCGTCGGTTGTTTCTGTGAACCAACGGTATTTAATTTCAGTAGGACAATATGGCTCGCAGAGATAAAAAGCGCATATATAGAATGTGAACGTTGGATGAACGGTGTTTCCATGCGAAAAGATGGCTTGGCTTTATTGTTTGGAAGCCTCTCGGTATCAGGTCCGGATACTAGAGATTCAGGAACTGAAAATGCGGTGTTTTCAGTCTCCTGCCAGAGAAAATCGGAGTGCAGGTGCTGGGCAATTGCCGCCTTTGGTCCTCACGGAATAACTTTCTTGACCCCTTAACCTTGGTTTGGTCCATCAATCAGTACTCGAAGCCAACAACGTGGGTTCGTTTCAAACAGATCAAAAGGACTTCGATAATCTTGCAATTTACATAACTCAATCAGAGGCTTTCTCCACAGAAAGAAGTCTACTGTTTCTGTCAGATCGAAGGTTTGATCTTATCCAGCAACCGTTCAGTTTTACATCACCACCGAAGGCCTACTTCCCGCCGGAGATGTTTTTCGCCGCGATCACAAAGCGTACAAAGCGGTCATTCGAGCGGAAAATACCAGGGGCATGTTTGTCCGCACAGCAGACATCGACCACCACTTCTGATCGTTTGAACCATACAAAAACTGTCAGATGACGGCTTTGAGCCCAATCTGTACCTTCGGTATTTTAGCTGCGCGCGCTCGCGCACGAAAATCTCCGTAAGAGGTCAGGTTCCGCCGCCGCAAGGCTGCGGCAAAATCTGCCATTCGCCGATTGCGCAGAATTTCTAATACGACATATTCACAGGTTACGGGACAAGACCGCCATCGGCTTCAATCGCGCCAACAGCCGCTGACAAATTTAAAATCCGGATTTCCCTGTCAGCATAAATTGATTTGAAGGTGCGCCTGCCCGTCGCTTGTCCGTTCAACAGAATGTCCTTTGGGACCAATTACACCACGAATGCGCGAGCGGAAATTTGAGAAGCCTTCGGATGTGACAACGTCTACGGCTTCATCCAAGTGCAGTTCTAACCGGAACCATCCTGGTTTCATGATCGAAATAGAGACCACATGCCCCGTGAACGGTTGCGATAGATACGTTCCGCTGACCTTGTCACCGATGGCCCATCCCTTGGGTGGTCCGTTTCCGATGGCTGCAAACATCGTGTTCCAATCGCGGAACCCGTGTTGGTGGGCGACCAACTCGAGGGACTTGGCATGGCCAATCGATGCCCCTTCTTCGGTCAATTTTGTGCGCAAACGCTTAGCTTGATCCTTGGCTTGCGTAGCTGACGGAAACTGCGTGTTCATGACGCCACTCCTTTTTTGGTGTGGAAAATACCCCATTTTAACTCTGGGTCTTGCGCGGAGAGCCACAACACTACAACAGTGAGACCCAACATCATCACTTCGGCCAGCGGGCCCGCATACCAGATGCCGACTTCGCCAAACCAGAGGGGCAACAGGAACGTCAACGGGATCGCAAAGGCATAAGGTTTTGTCAGCCCTAGAAGGGCTGCCTTTCCTGCAGATCCAATCGCCTGAAAATAGGTCGCAATCATCATCAACGGGCCCAACAGGAAAAAGACACATGTCATTACCGGCAAGATGCGCGCAACCTCTGCAATGACCGACGTGTCGTCTACAAACGCGCTGGCGATCCGGCTAGGCATGCTAATCACAACGACCTGCACGATTGCGCAATAAACAAACGCGACACAAAGTGCCATGCGCAGGCTTGCATCTGACCTTTGCCAAAGTTCAGCACCATAGTTGTTGCCCGTGATCGTCTGCATTGCAAACGACAAGCCCAGAAGAGGCAGGAAAGCAAAGGTGATGACTCGCGTGATGATCCCGTAAGCAGTAATTGCGTCGGCATAACCCGGACGACCAATCCATTGCAGGGCTGAGATAATCGCGGCCGACCCGAGAGCTAGTCCAATGAAATTGAGGCTTTGTGGTGCACCCAGTGCGAGGATCCGCCCCCATTTTCCGCATACGGAATGGGACAGCAAGGTCGCAGGACGCAGCGATGTTTCCCCAAACAATCGGAACGCAAAAATGATCGCAAACGCGAGCGCTTGTGCCGCCGCAGTTCCATAGGCTGACCCAGCGACGCCCATGTCCAGAACGGCGATTAGTACGTAGTTGAACCCGATGTTTGCAATCGAAACCAACAGACTCATCGCCGCCATGAAGCCCACGCGCCCTTCGTTGCGCAACGCATCAGAATTGACTGACAACACGAACAACAGTGGCGAGAAAAACACCGTAATCCGCAGGTAGACCACCCCCATCTGGGCCAAAGTCTCTGACCCACCAGCGGCCAGCAATGCAACTGGCTGGCCCAATAGAAGGAACAACACTATCAGGACTGCGCCCAATCCAATTGCCAGCCCGTGTGCGCCTGCAAACGTGGCACGCGCGGCGTTCATGTCACCCGCGCCAAGGGATCGCGCCAGAAGGCTCGACATGCCGTTCGCCACAAGCGTGGAAAGCGCCACAATCAGCATGTAGATCGGGAACATCAACGTGACCGCAGCCAGCGCATCAGGACCCACATAAATGCCCAGAAACAGCGCATCTGCAACAGACAGAAGCCCATTCATCCCCATCACGAAAATGATCGGAAATGCGGTCCTAAAGTAGATGGTGCCAAGCGGCCCATCGGTGAATGTATTAGTGGGGGTATCAGTCATATCCCATATCTCTCTTGCCTGATCGCGCAATTTGAGATGGGACCCGCATTACCATCCGCGCGATATGCGGAAAGAGGTAGATAGAGAATTAAGTCGCAGAACTTAACCAAGACAAAAGTCAGCGGGAGGCAGGCGTCCACAGCCTGTACGTTGGCTAATCTGAAATTTTTCTGTCGTCAAGCGGTTAGACTGCATCCGATTTTGCGGAAGCTGACTTACGCCGCGTTGCAGAAAATCGCTAATATGGGCTCAAACCGGACGCTCAAACGCCTGATTGCGTTCCGGCAACATTATAAACCGTAAACAGCTCTTTCGGCTCGGCCACACCGCGCAGCATATAGCGCCCGACCGAGATCAGATCCTGATCGTAGGGCTGCGCCGCGCGGGCTACGTCATCCGAGATCAGTATCCGTTGCCCCAAGGACCGATGCATCCCAGCGATACGCGCGGCCTGATTCACCGCTGGGCCGATCACTGTGAAATCCAAACGTGTCTCAGAACCGATATTGCCATACAGAATTTCGCCCGCATGCAAGGCCAGTGTGAAGTTGGCCACCGGCAGTCCAGCGGATTCGCGCTGCGCATTCAGTTCGGCGATCCGGTCCTGCAACATGGGAACCGCCTGCAGGGCCGCCTGCACGTCCTCTTCAATCTCGCCGACATTGAACATAGCCATCAGTCCATCGCCCATGAACTTCAAAATATTGCCGCCATTATCGTGCACGACGCCAACGGCAACCGCCAGATAGTCGTTCAACATATCGATGATCTCGATTCCGGGCAGATTCTCGGAGAGGCTGGTAAAGCCTTCAAGGTCGAAATTCCATATCACGGCGTCGATCTGCTGTAGGGATCCGCGACGAATTTCACCCGACAAAACACGCCGTCCAGCATCCCGACCTAAGTAGACGCGCATCAGATCTTTGGATATCCGCGCGTTCGAGGCTGACTTTAGTGCCAGGCCCAAATGGGGCAGAGCCGTATTGATAAGGTCAAGATCCTGTTCCCGAAACCCATCCGGCGCGTTCGAGGCCCACGACAACAGGACTCCATCTACGGCTTTTTTTGAGGTCTGCGACCGCGGATCGAAATTCACACCTTTAGCGTAATACTCGGTCGCACCAGCTTCGCGTAATTCATTGATCAATGGATAGCGGCTGGGCTCGTTCTGATCGACCATGCGTTCATGGACGCCGTCAAGATCGTGATGTAAAATCGCATAAAGAGGACTGCTCATCCAGTCTTCTCTGGTCTCTTCTGAATACTCGAATTTCTGATAGTCACCGCCGGTGTCTTGATACCAGCTGTATCCGGTGCCGCCATATACCGGGTGCAGCGCCGATTGCGCCGCGTGAAATCGCATCAGGGGCACACCAAGTTCAATCAGACGGGTACAATAGCCATCCAGCAACTCTTCTTTTTCGGCACCTTCAAGGCCCCGCGTCACCAGCCAGTTGATCAGATCATTTGATTTTGCCGCGTTTTGGTTCGGGGCTGTCATTTCACATTCCTGTGTCCGCTCTGGCTTCCATCTGGGAGCGAAGGGTTCGAATTACCAGAGGTCAATTCATATCAGCCAGCTTTCGCAACATTTTGCGCAACAAGGTAGCCTCGTTTTCTGTGAACATTGCGGCAAGCTGAGCATCATATTGCTGCGCAATACCACGCAATTCGCGATAAACCGACCGTCCGGCCGTGGTCAATGCAAGATGTTCAACGCGGCGATCCGTCTGGCTGACGGTTCTGACAAGAAATCGGCGCTGCTCAAGCCTGCTGACCGCGCGGCTTATCTTGGTTTTGTGAATCCGGGCGCGTTGACCGATTTCTTTCGCGCTCAATTCTCCGTAATTGCCCAGATGAAACAACACTCTCCATTCCGTGCGCAGCATCCCATAGCGGTCTTTGTATACACGCTGAAATTCCAGTGCGCTTTCTTCGGCTGCCCGGTTCAGCAGATAGGGCAGGAAATCCAGCAGATCAAACCCGTCTCTTTCGGTACTTTCTGTCTTTGTCATGCTTGTTAGTTACAAAATCAACTATTATCTCACAAGCAGAAAACAGCAGGAGCCAAGGATGAACCATCCGACAGACCCGCATAAAATGATCCAGGCCAGTACGCCCGCTGGCACCCATCCGGGCTATATGCCCGGCTTTGGCAATGATTTCGAAACCGAGGCCCTACCCGGTGCGCTGCCGCAGGGCATGAACAGCCCGCAACGCTGCAACTATGGGCTATACGGCGAACAACTGAGCGGCACTGCCTTTACCGCCAACCCACCCGAGCGCACCTGGTGCTATCGTATCCGCCCTTCGGTGAAGCATTCGCATCGCTACGATAAGATCAACCTGCCCTATTGGAAATCGGCACCTTGTGTTGACCCAGATGTTACCAGCCTGGGCCAGTATCGCTGGGACCCCGTCGCTCATACCCAAGATGGGCTGACATGGCTGACAGGCATGCGCACGATGACCACAGCAGGGGATGTGAATACGCAGGTCGGGATGGCCAGCCACATCTATCTGGTCACCGAATCGATGGTGGATGACTATTTCTTCTCGGCCGATTCCGAATTGCTGGTGGTGCCGCAAGAAGGCCGCCTGCGCTTTGCGACCGAGTTGGGGATCATCGACCTTGAGCCCAAGGAAATCGCCATTCTGCCGCGCGGGTTGGTCTATCGGGTTGAGGTTCTTGAGGGCCCTGCCCGCGGCTTTGTCTGCGAGAATTACGGGCAAAAATTCGAACTGCCCGGACGCGGGCCGATCGGCGCCAACTGCATGGCCAACCCACGCGATTTCAAGGCACCTATCGCGGCCTATGAAGACCGTGAGGTACCATCGACCGTCACTGTCAAATGGTGCGGGCAGTTCCACACCACAAAGATTGGGCAAAGCCCGCTGGATGTAGTCGCCTGGCACGGCAATTATGCCCCGTACAAATACGACCTGCGCACATATTGCCCGGTGGGGGCGATCCTGTTTGACCACCCTGACCCTTCGATCTTCACCGTACTCACCGCGCCGTCTGGACAACCGGGCACGGCCAATATCGACTTTGTCCTGTTCCGCGAACGCTGGATGGTGGCCGAAGATACGTTCCGCCCCCCTTGGTATCACAAGAACATCATGTCTGAGCTGATGGGGAACATCTATGGCCAGTATGACGCCAAACCACAGGGCTTTGTTCCCGGCGGCATGAGTCTGCACAACATGATGTTGCCGCACGGACCTGACCAGGATGCCTTTGACAACGCGTCGAATTCGAACCTTGGACCGGATAAGTTGGATAATACGATGTCCTTCATGATCGAAACCCGGTTCCCGCAGCATCTGACATCATTTGCAGCGACCGAGGCCCCGCTGCAGGATGATTACATTGACTGCTGGACGTCGCTTGAGAAAAAGTTCGACGGTACACCGGGCAAGAAATAATTCCGATTGAGGTCGCAGATTTTTCGACGAAAAATCTTGGCCCCTGACAGAGGTTTGGAGACAAAATGCCATTGAAGAAATCCTGGGTGAGCTCGGCCAATTCTGCCGATCACCCTTTTCCTTTGAACAACCTGCCTTATGGCGTGTTTTCGACTGGCGGCGAAGACCCGCATTGTGGTGTTGCAATCGGCGACATGATCCTTGATGTCACAGCTGCCGAGGCCGAGGGACTGGTCGTTCTGGACGACGAACCGCTGTTCGACCTGCCTTTCTGGAACCCGCTGATGGAGCAAGGCCCCGCCGTTTGGGCCGCCCTGCGCAACCGTCTGATGGATCTGCTGGCCGAAGGCAGCGCGGCACAAGAGGACGTCGCGCCTTTGCTTGTGGCGCAGGCAGATGCCGAGCTGCACATGCCTTTTGCCGTCAGCGAATATACCGATTTCTACGCCGGTCGGCACCACGCCCAAAATGTCGGCACCATGTTCCGTGGACCAGAGAATGCATTGCCCCCTAACTGGCTGCATATTCCCATCGGGTATAATGGCCGGGCGTCTTCGGTCGTGGTGTCGGGAACAGATATCCGCCGCCCCTGGGGCCAGTTGAAATCCCCCGATCAGGACCTTCCGGCCTTCCTTCCCAGCCGTCGTTTCGACATCGAGCTTGAGATGGGCGCCATCGTGGGCACGCCCTCTGACGGACCAATTTCCGTACAAGAGGCAGACGACAATATCTTTGGCTATGTCCTTCTGAATGACTGGTCCGCCCGCGATATTCAGGCGTGGGAGTATCAGCCGCTTGGGCCGTTTCAGGCCAAGGCAACCGCAACGTCGATCAGCCCATGGATCGTGACCAAGGCGGCGCTGGAACCTTTCCGCTGTGACACGCCCGAGCGGGATTTTGAGTTGCTGGGTCACCTCAAAGAGACCGGCCCGATGCTGTATGACATTGATCTGTCGATCACGATGGCTCCGGACGGCAAGGCCGCAACCACAATCGCGCGAACAAACTATAGTCAGATGTACTATTCCGCCGCACAGCAGTTGGCCCATCACACGACGTCGGGCTGCCCGATGAACACAGGTGATCTGCTGGGGTCCGGCACGATCTCTGGTCCGACAAAGCCCGAGCGCGGTTCGTTGCTGGAGCTCAGCTGGGGCGGGAAAGAGCCGCTGACACTGGAAACCGGCGAAAGCCGCAGCTTTATCGAGGATGGCGACACGCTGACCCTGACAGGAGCGGCCAAGGGGAAAGGGTACACGATCGGATTTGGCGAATGTGCCGGAACCGTGCTGCCCGCTCTCGAAAACCCATACTCGCGATAAGGAACCACAAATGGCCAAGGCATTTGCGTCCCAGGGGGACATGTCGGAAAAGAAAATCTCGTTCACCGAGGTAGGAGACGGGCTTTATGCCTTTACCGCCGAAGGGGATCCGAATTCGGGCGTCATCATCGGTGATGACAGTGTCATGATTGTCGAGGCACAGGCGACGCCCCGTTTGGCCAACAAGGTAATCGAATGCGTGCGCTCGGTCACCGACAAGCCGATCACGCATGTGGTGCTGACCCATTATCACGCCGTCCGTGTTCTCGGTGCCAGCGCCTTTGGGGCGCAGCAGATCCTGATGTCAGACATGGCCCGCGCGATGGTGGTGGAACGGGGACAGGAAGATTGGGACAGTGAGTTCCAGCGTTTCCCGCGCCTGTTCGAAGGGCACGAAAGCATTCCCGGTCTGACTTGGCCCACGACCACGTTCAGCGACACCATGACGGTGTATCTGGGCAAACGTCGGATTGACCTGATGCATCTGGGCCGCGCACATACAGCAGGCGATATCGTGATCCATGTACCGGATCAGAATGTGATGTTTACCGGTGACATCGTCGAGTATCACTCGGCCTGTTACTGCGGCGATGGGCATTTCGGCGACTGGGGCGATACACTGGATGAGATCAAGTGGTTTGATGTCGACGCCATTGCGCCAGGCCGTGGCGATGCCCTGGTCGGCAAGGACATGGTCAATGCAGCCATCGAAAACACCCGCGATTTTGTCGACAGCACCTATCGTCCAGCAGCCAAGGTTGCGGCGCGCGGAGGAAGCCTGAAAGAAGCATGGGACGCGGTGCGCGCCGAATGCGACCCGAAATTCGCCGATTACGCGATCTATGAACACTGCCTGCCCTTCAACGTTGCCCGTGCCTATGACGAGGCGCGCGGGATCGACACCCCGCGCATCTGGACCGCCCAACGAGATCTGGAGATGTGGGAAGCCTTGCAGAGTTAAGGACATACGGTCGCATTTGATCCAGATCGTTTTTCGCAGGACGGATTGGTGAGACCCTGGGATCGGGACCACTGAGCCTGAACGGCTGGTGGAAAGGACCCTCAGCGCAGCGCAATGGGAGAGCCCCATGAACAAGATCTTCGAAATACCGCTTTACGCCTACGCGCGAAATCCCGATCAGGACGCCGTAGCCCCAATACGCCACAAGGTGATCGTCATCGGCGCCGGGCCAATCGGCTTGGCCACAGCTATTGATCTGGCACAACAGGGCGTTGAGGTTGTCGTTCTGGACGAAAATGACAAGGTCAGCTTTGGCAGCCGGGCCATCTGTTTTTCACAGCGCACGCTGGACATAGCCGACAGGCTTGGATGCGCAGAGCCCTTGGTCCGGAAAGGTGTTCTTTGGGATACCGGCAAGGTCTTTTTCGACACAAGACAGATCTATGAGTTCAATTTGCAGCCAGAACAAGGCTATGCCAATCCGGCATTTATCAATCTGCAGCAATATCACCTAGAACAGATCCTTGTGGACCGCTTGCGCGCACTCCAAGCTGAAGGCGCGCCAATCGATATTCGCGGCCGCAATAGGGTCGAGGCGATCGGCACCCATGAGGACCATGTCACGCTTGAGGTAGAGACCCCCGAAGGCCCCTACAACATAGAAGCCGACTGGTTGATCGCCTGTGACGGCGCGCACTCTCCGGCCCGCAGGATGCTCGGGTTGGATTTCGACGGGCGCGTGTTCGAAGATAACTTCCTGATAGCTGATGTCGTGATGGAGGCTGACTTTCCTTCCGAACGCTGGTTCTGGTTTGATCCACCGTTCAACAGGGGGCAATCCGCCCTGCTTCACAAACAGCCTGCCAATGTTTGGCGCATTGACCTGCAACTGGGTTGGGATATCGATAAGGAACGGGAAAAACGGCCCGAGAATGTGATCCCGCGCCTCAAGGAGATGCTGGGCGAAGATGTCGAATTCGATTTAGAATGGGTCTCGATCTATACCTTCCAGTGTCGCCGGATGGAGCGATTCCGGTATGGCCGGGTCCTGTTTGCCGGCGACAGCGCCCATCAGGTTAGCCCGTTTGGTGCGCGTGGGGCCAATTCGGGTGTGCAGGATTCGGACAACCTGTGTTGGAAGCTGAAGCTGGTTATCGACGGAAAAGCGCCCGATTATTTGCTGGATAGCTACAGCCATGAACGGGTGCAGGCCGCTGATGAGAATATTGCCTATTCCAGTCGCTCGACCGACTTCATCACGCCGAAATCCCAGATGTCCCGCCTGTTGCGCGACGCCGTTCTTGACCTGGGCGAGCACTACGAATTCGCGCGCCCTCTGGTGAATTCCGGCCGTCTGAGCACACCTTGTACCTATGCGGGCTCGTCGTTGAATTCCGCAGATGCGCTGAACGGGCCAGATATTACCCGTCCCGGCGCTGCGTGCCCGGATGCCCCCCTCGGCGCCGCGTTCCTGCTGCCGAAACTCGCGGGCAAGTTTACCCTTTTGACGATTGACGCCGACGCACCAGACACTCTTGAGGAAGACGGGGTTCTGGCAACCCGCTTGGCGTTGTCCGTTAAGGACGATCCGACCCTGGCGCTCAAGCGCCGCTATCTGGGGGATGCCACCAGCGCGGTTTATCTGATCCGTCCCGATCAACACGTGGCCGCCCGCCGTGATACGTACGAAGAAAACGCATTCCGGCAGGCGATCCGCAGGGCCACCGGTAAGGAGTAAGCGAGATGACCCAACTGATCCTCACCCCTAATCTGGACAATGCAGATGATTTCTATTTTGAACTGATCGCCGCCCATGACGGGCTGGATAAAACCGACAGCGACGCGCTGAATGCGCGGCTGGTACTGGTGCTAGCCAACCATATCGGAAATGCCGAGGTGTTGTCTGAAGCCCTAAAAGCCGCCAAGCTGAACGAGAATTGACGTAAACAGGAGGCCAGCGATGAGTGGCGTAGTTCTGTATGATTATTGGCGCTCGTCGGCCAGCTACCGGGTGCGGATCGCGTTAAACTTGGCTGGCATCACCTATCGTGCGGTGTCTGTCGATCTTGTCGCCGGAGATCACAAATCTGACGCTCATCTGAGGCGCAACCCGCAGGGGCTGGTTCCTGTGCTTGAGATTGACGGGCTGCGGCTGACGCAATCTTTGGCAATCATCGACTATCTGGACATGACACGGGGTCTGGGGTTGCTTCCTGCGGAACCCGGTATCCGCGCACAAGCACTGGCGCTGGCACAAACCATCGCCATTGATCTTCACCCAGTCTGCAATTTGTCAGTCGCACGCCATGCAACCGCGCTCAGTGGGAATGCAGAAGGCATGCCTGGCAACTGGATGAACCATTTCATACGACCAGGTCTGCTTGCGTTCGAAGCCCAGTTGGGCGGTTTCCAACAGACCCCATATTGCACTGGACCGCAGCTAGGGCTGGCTGATCTGTGCCTGATCCCACAGATGTACAATGCCCGCCGCTATCAGGTCGATCTGACCGACCTGCCCCGTATCCTGGGCGTCGAGGCCGCCTGCGCCAAACACCCAGCCTTTGCCGCAGCGCATCCCGATCAACACGCCCCCACCTGATCCTCTGCACAGGGTCTGTGTGACGATGCGAATGGGAATTGCCTGACCCCTGCCTTACGTTCTTCAAAACAAAATGCAGGAGGCCCCAATGCCCGAAATCATCGGCTATCACGCCCATGTCTATTTCGATGCAGAAACGCAGGATACCGCCCGGCAGCTCTGTGAAGAAGCAGTGCGCCTGTTCCCAGTTGCAATGGGGCGGATGCACGCCCGCAATGTAGGCCCACATCCAAGGTGGAGCTGCCAGTTGGGCTTTGCAGCCGACGCATTTGATCAGGTCATTCCCTGGCTGACGCTGAATCGGCAAGGGTTGACGATATTCACCCATCCCGAAACCGGCGAGCATCTAGCAGACCACCGCGACCGCGCCATTTGGATGGGTGAGATGCTGGATCTAGATCTGTCGATCTTCGACCAGCCTTAACCCAATGCCTTCGCCTGATCTCTCAGCTTGAACTTCTGAATCTTGCCGGTCGAGGTCTTTGGCAAAGGACCGAAGACCACCGTCTTAGGCACCTTGAAATGGGCCATGTTGTCCCGGCAGAACGCGATGATCTCTGCCTCTGTCGCTTGCCCATCTGGTTTGAGTTCAACAAAGGCGCAGGGTGTTTCGCCCCATTTGTCATCGGGGCGGGCGACCACGGCGGCCTCCATCACGGCGGGGTGCTTGTACAAGATATCCTCAACCTCAACCGATGAGATATTCTCACCTCCCGAGATGATGATATCTTTGGACCGGTCCTTGAGTGCGACATATCCATCCGCATGCATCACCCCAAGATCGCCCGAGGCGAACCAGCCGCCCCGGAACGCCTTGTCCGTGGCATCGGAGTTTTTGAGATACCCTTTCATGACAACATTGCCCTGCATGAAAATCTCACCCAGCGTCTCGCCATCCGCAGGCACGGGTTCCAACGTATCCGGGTCGGCCACCATAAGGCCGGACAGGGCCGAATACCGCACACCCTGACGAACCTTCAAAGCGGCGCGTTCTTCGCCTTCTTTGCTGTTCCATTCATCCTTCCAAGCGCAGACCACGGACGGACCATAAGTCTCGGTCAGGCCATAGACATGGGTAACTTCGATCCCCATATCCTCCATCTTCTTAACTACAGCCGCCGGAGGTGGAGCGCCCGCGGTCATCACTTTGATCTCGTGATCGAAATCCTTAAGGTGATCGGGCGCGTTGGCCAACATGTTCAGAACAATCGGCGCACCACAGAAATGCGTGACCTTCTCATCCCGAAAGGCGGCATAAATCGGCTCATCCCGAACCGCCCGCAGGCAAACCGAGACCCCTGCATTTGCCGCCATAGCCCAAGGGAAACACCAGCCGTTGCAGTGGAACATCGGCAAGGTCCACAGATAGACAGAATGCCGGGGCATGCCCCAGTCCAGCAGATCAGATTGGGCATTCAGGGCCGCACCGCGGTGATGATACACAACCCCTTTTGGATTGCCTGTGGTGCCCGAGGTATAATTCAGCGTGATCGCATTCCATTCATCCGCTGGCAGGGACCATGCGAACTCGGGATCGCCCTCGGCCAAGAGCGCATCGTAAGTCAGACTGCCCTGTTTCTCGCCACCATCAAAGCTGGGATCCTCGATATCGATGACGAGAATATCGTGATCAACCTGTTCAAGTGCGTCTTGCACAACCGCAGAAAATTCCGGATCGACCAGCAGCACCTTGGATTCCGCATGGTTCAGGATGAAGGCAATGATCGGCGCGTCCAGCCGGGTGTTAATCGCGTTCAGCACGGCGCCGGCCATGGGAATGCCAAAATGGGCCTCGTACAGTTCGGGGATGTTTGCTGCGATGATCGAAACTGTATCTCCTCGCCCTATTCCACGCCTATCCAGAGCGCTCGCCAGTCGACGACAACGGGTATAGGTTTCGGCCCAGGAATACCGGCGGACGCCATAAACAACTGACGGGTAATCAGGGTAGACCTGCGCCGTCCGTTCGATAAAGCTTAGCGGTGACAGCGGCGTATAATTCGCCTGGCATTGATCCAAGTGGCGTTCATATATGTTGGCCCCTGTCATCTGCGGATCCTCCCAAATCGCAAGTTGCGCGAATTGAACACAAACATAGTCCCATGACAAACCCGTAGAAATACGGGCTGAGGCGGCCAAATAACTGTGCTGTGCCCGACTGGCGATACCAACCTACCCGATCTGGCCCTATCTTGTACTGGCCATTCACGCTGATCTGAGCCATCGAATATACAAGCCGAGGCAACACCGCCTCTGCAAGATGTGCACACGCTAATTTTGAAAGGACATGTCATGGACGGCACGTTCAACGAAAACGATCTTTCCCGCGTCGTCGAAGCCGACCGCGCCCATATTTGGCACCACTTGATCCAGCATAAACCCTTTGAAACCAACGACCCGCGCATCATTGTCGAAGGTAAGGGCATGCGTGTCTGGGATCAAAAAGGCAAAGAGCATCTGGACGCTGTATCGGGCGGCGTATGGACTGTGAATGTCGGCTATGGCCGCGAATCGATCTGTAAGGCGGTTTACGACCAGCTGATGAAGCTGTGCTATTTCGCCAACTCGGCAGGCTCGATCCCAGGTGCTTTGTTCGCCGAAAAGCTGATCGAGAAAATGCCTGGCATGAGCCGCGTGTATTACACCAACTCGGGCAGCGAGGCGAATGAGAAGGCGTTCAAGATGGTTCGCCAAATCGCCCACAAGAAATACGGCGGCAAGAAGACCAAGATTTTGTACCGTGACCGCGACTATCACGGCTCGACCCTGGCAGCGATGTCGGCAGGTGGTCAGGACGAGCGCAACGCGCAGTACGGGCCTTTCGCCCCCGGTTTCATCCGCGTGCCGCATTGCATGGAATACCGCAAGCACGAGCTGGACGGCGCGCCCGAAGAGAATTTCGGCGAATGGGCCGCGGATCAGATCGAAGAGGTGATCCTGCGCGAAGGCCCCGATACGGTTGGCGCCCTGTGCCTTGAGCCCGTGACCGCCGGTGGCGGCGTGATCGAAGCGCCCGAAGGGTATTGGCAGCGCGTACAGGAAATCTGCAAGAAATACGATATCCTGCTGCATATCGACGAGGTCGTCTGCGGCGTGGGCCGCACCGGCACCTGGTTCGGTTACCAACAATATGGCGTAAAGCCAGATTTTGTGACCATGGCCAAGGGTGTCGCCTCGGGCTATGCCGCCATCGCCTGCATGGTAACTACTGAGGAAGTCTTTGACATGTTCAAAGAAGACGCCTCGGACCCGATGGGCTATTTCCGCGATATCTCGACATTTGGTGGCTGCACCGCCGGTCCAGCGGCCGCGATCGAGAACATGCGGATTATCGAGGATGAAAACCTGTTGGGCAACTGCACGGCCATGGGCGACCGGATGACGGGCAACCTTCAGGCGCTGATGGAAAAGCACAAGGTCATCGGCGATGTACGCGGCAAAGGCTTGTTCCTGGGTGCTGAGCTGGTCGCAGACCGCGCGTCCCGTGAGCCAGTTGATGAGAAGCTTGCCCAGGCCGTTGTGGCCGACTGCATGGCGCAAGGCGTGATCATCGGCGTCACCAACCGCTCGGTCCCCGGTCGGAACAACACTCTGTGCTTCTCACCAGCGCTGATTGCCACCGCGGATGACATCGACCAAATCACCGATGCTGTCGATGGCGCACTGGGGCGTGTATTCGGCTGACACCGTTAGCAGTCTCTTAGGAAGAGACTATGAAAACCGGCGCTGCTTGCGTCGGTTTTTTCTCAATACGGATGCCCGAACCCTCAATATGCGACCGGATGCTCCCGTTCAGTGCTGAATGTCGGTGGCCCGGGTTGTAGAATCCGTTGATGTATTCTTTGAGCGTAAGCGGTGCAACTGACCCCCGAATTAGCCCCTGATCTGCCTCTTGTTTCCATTGCATATTGTCTAGGGTCAGGACCCATTGATTTCCGTTTTGCGGCGTGATTCACGGTTCAAAAACGAGCGGTGAACATGTCTGATCTC
>NZ_JBXWOJ010000015.1:0-95800 GCF_059610805.1 Ruegeria sp. CDSC025
CAGCCCGCAAAATCAACCAACTTCCCACCCAACTCAACATGCAAACCATGCAAAGGCGTGCGCCTAATATCCGTCATTTCAGGTACCTTTCGATCAGCGGGACTGGTCACGAACTACCATGACGGTGCAATGCGCATTGCGCACCACGCGTGCCAGGTTCGGACCAATTTCATAATTCGGGAAATCGCCCTTGGTCGACGCCATGACGATCATGTCGAAGCCCTCTTTGTGAGCGAGCTTCAGAATTTCGCGGTAGACGCTGCCCTCTTGGACATGGACAGCAACGCCCGCGGCGTCACCATTGTCCAAGATGGCCTGAACCGCGTTGCGCACATGCTCTTTGGCACCGGCGCCATAATTGGCGGGCAGGTTCGGCAGCTGGATGATCTCGGGGATGACGGCGACCGCATGCAGTTCGGCACCGTAGAATTTCGCCTGTTCCAATGCGACCGGCAATGCCTGTTTCCAGGAACGGTCGTCAGAGTGATCAATCGGCAGCAGGATTTTCGTGGCCATCACGCCTCTCCTCGAGATAGGAATTCTGTTTCAAGTCGGGGGGCCGGAATGGCCCCCCGTAGGTTTTCAGTGCCCGGATTATTCGGCAGGCGTGCCGCCCGGCTCTTCGGACTTACCACCGGAGGCAAAGAACTCTTTCGTCAATTTGAAGACGATTGGGCTCAGCAATGCCAAGGCGATTAGGTTCGGGATAGCCATCATGGCGTTCAGCGTATCTGCAAGCAGCCAGATAAAGCCCAGATCCGCGGTTGCGCCGAAGTAGATCATGATAATCCACAGAATGCGGTACGGCATCAGGGATTTGACACCCAGCAGGAATTCGACGCATTTCTCTCCGTAGAATGACCAGCCGAGGATGGTGGTGAAGGCGAAGATCGACAGCGCGATGGCGATCAAGTAGCCACCAATGCCCGGCAACGACATTTCGAAGGCGGCCGAAGTCAACGCGGCACCGGATTCACCCGTGGTCCACGCACCTGAGGCGATGATTGCCAAACCGGTGATCGAGCAGACGATGATAGTGTCGATGAACGTTCCCAGCATCGCGATCAGGCCCTGGTTTACCGGACCTTTGGTTTCGGCTGCTGCGTGCGCGATCGGGGCGGAACCCAGACCGGCTTCGTTCGAGAAGACACCGCGCGCCACACCAAAGCGGATGGCGGCCCAAACGGCTGCGCCCGCAAAACCACCTTCGGCGGCCGAGGGTGTGAAGGCGTAGGTGAAGACCAACGACACAGCATTGCCGATTTCACCGATATTGATCAGCAGAACCAGCAGACCCGCGATGATATAGGCAATCGCCATGAACGGAACCAGTTTACCGGCAACGGCACCGATACGCGTGATACCACCCAGGATTACAGCGGCGGTCAGAACCATCAGCACCACACCGGTGACCGAGGTATTCAGGCCGAAATTGGCTTCGAGAACCTGTGCAACACCATTGGCTTGCACACCGTTGCCGATACCAAAGGCTGCAACTGCGCCGAACAGGGCAAATGCAACACCCAGCCAGGCCCATTTCGCACCCAGGCCGTTCTTGATGTAGTACATCGGACCACCGACAAAGTTGCCCAGCTCGTCCTTCTCACGGTATTTCACCGCCAGAACAGCCTCGGCATATTTGGTGGCCATGCCCACCAGGGCGGTCATCCACATCCAGAACAAAGCGCCCGGACCGCCCAGGAAGACAGCAGTAGCCACACCGGCGATGTTACCCGTACCGATGGTCGCCGACAGCGACGTCATCAGTGCGTTGAACGGGCTGATCTGCCCATCGCCCTGACTTTCACGACCGGCAAACAGCAGCTTAAAGCCCGTGCCGATACGCAGGATCGGCATGAATTTCAGCCCCACCTGCAGGAAGAAGCCAACGCCAAGAATGAGGACCAGCATCAGCGGCCCCCACACGACGCCATTGATGGCCCCTACGATTGAATTTAACGCTTCCATGGTATTCCTCCCTAGCGCGTTTGGATTATGCCCCGGCAGCAATCGCCCGTTGGCGAGCTTGCTTGAGGGCGGCAAAGTCTTCGTCCGCGTGGAACGACGAACGGGTCAGCGGCGTGGCTGACACGTGCAGAAAGCCCTTTGAGCGTGCGATCTGCTCAAGCTGAGCGAATTCTTCCGGTGTCCAGAACCGGTCAATCAGGTGATGTTTTGCGGTCGGCTGCAGGTATTGCCCCACTGTCAGAAAATCGACATTCGCGGCGCGCAGGTCATCCATCACCTGCCGCACATCGCCAAGGCTTTCACCCAGCCCGACCATCAGGCCCGATTTGGTAAAGATCTCGGGGTTGGCGCGCTTGGCATCGTCCAACAGACGCAGCGAAGTGTAATACCGCGCGCCCGGACGCACCGTGGGATACAGATGCGGAACCGTTTCGAGATTGTGATTGAATACGTCGGGGGCGGCCGCAAATACCAGATCGGCCGCGTCCCCTTTGCCCAGAAAGTCGGGGGTCAGAACTTCTACCGTTGTGCCGGGATTCTGGTGGCGCACAGCACGGATGGTTTGGGCAATATGTTCAGCGCCGCCATCAGCCAGATCATCCCGGTCAACCGAGGTGATCACGACATGACGCAGGCCCAGCTTTTTCACCGCAACGGCCACACGGCCGGGTTCGAACTGGTCCAGAGCGTCGGGGCGGCCAGTGGCAACGTTGCAGAAGGAACAGCCGCGGGTACAGACCTCGCCCATGATCATCATGGTGGCGTGGCGCTTGGACCAGCATTCGCCGATATTTGGGCAAGCCGCCTCTTCGCAAACGGTCGCCAGATTATGGTCACGCATCAGGCGGCGGGTTTCGTAAAATTCTGCGCTTTCAACCCGTTTCTTCCGAATCCATTTCGGTTTACGCGGAATGACACTGTCAGCCTTTTTGGCTTTTTCCGGGTGGCGAGGGCGAAGCTGGATGGTCATCTGGCTGATCCTCGTTAAGCGTGAATCGCACGGCCCAGGGCGTCAAGGCAGGCCTCTTTGACCGCCTCGCCCATTGCAGGGTGCGCATGACAGGTTGCGGCAACTTCGGAAACGGTAGCGCATTTGGTCATTGCCAGAACCAACTCGGCAATCAGGTCGCCGCCATGCGCTCCGCAGATATGCGCGCCGAGGATCTTGCCGCTGGGATCGGCCAGCACCTTGACCGCACCGTCGGTTTCGCCGGTCGAGCGCGCGCGCGAATTTGCCATGAAGGCGAACTTGCCGACCGCGTAGTCAGTGCCAGCCTCTTTCAGCGCCTCCTCGGTCAAACCGACCGAGGCGACCTCGGGGTCGGTGTAAACCACGCCCGGAACGGTGTTGTAATCCACATGCCCGGCCTGACCGGCCAGGATTTCGACACAGGCGACGCCGTCTTCTTCGGCCTTATGCGCCAGCATTGGTCCGGGCACACAGTCACCGATTGCATAGATGCCGGGGACCGAGGTTTGGAATGTGCCATCAACCTCGATGAAGCCGCGCGCGCTCAGGGCAACGCCAAGCGCGTCCAACCCTAGTCCGCGCGTCACAGGGCGACGGCCTACGGCGATCAGGACCTTGTCGGCCTCGATCACTTCTTCCTTGTCCTTGCCAACCCGGTCCACGATCAGGGACAGGCCCGCGTCGGTTTTCCCGACCGATTTCAGCGCCCTGCCCAGTTGGAATTTCAGCCCGCGCTTTGACAGGGCGCGCTGTGCCAGCTTGGCGATCTCTCCATCAATGCCGGGCAGAACACGGTCGAGATATTCAACCACCGTGACTTTGGCACCCAGACGCGCCCAGACCTGACCCAGTTCCAATCCGATGACACCGGCACCGATCACCACCAGATGATCCGGCACGGTGTCCAGCGCAATCGCCCCGGTCGAGCTGAGGATATCTTGCTCGTCAATCTCAATCCCCGGCAGCGAGGTCGGCTCGGATCCGGTGGCGATCAGGATATTCTTTGCCTCATGGATCGTGTCGCCGACCTGAACCTGCCCTGCAGCCGGAATGCTGGCCCAACCTTCGAACAGGTCGATACCGTTCTTTTTGAACAGGAATCCGATCCCTTTGGTCAGGTCACCAACGATCTTGTCCTTGCGCCCCATCATCGCGCCGATGTCGATGCTGGCCCCCTCGACCTCTATGCCATGGGAGGAGAGATGGCTGATCTCGGCATATTTGGCCGAGGAGGTCAGCAACGCTTTGGAGGGTATGCACCCCACATTCAGACAGGTCCCGCCAAGAGCACCCCGCCCCTCGACGCAAGCGACATTCATGCCCAGCTGAGCGGCACGAATGGCCGCTACATATCCGCCGGGGCCACCGCCAATAACGATCAGGTCATAGGTGCTCATGATTTAACCTCAGTAGATCGGATGGCTCGCGCAAAGGGCGCGGACTTTTTCACGAGTTTCTTTTTCGACGGTCGCATCCCCGTCAGACGACTGAGCCAAAGCGTCCAGCACGTTGCCAATCAGATGACCGATCGTTGTAAACTCTTCGGGGCCAAATCCACGGCTGCATCCGGCAGCGGTGCCCAGACGAATACCACTGGTAATCGTTGGCTTTTGCGGATCGCCGGGAACACTGTTTTTGTTGCAAGTAAAACCTGCACGCTCAAGCGCGGCCTCGGCATCTTTGCCAGTCACGCCGATGGGGCGCAGATCGACCAACATCAGATGGTTCTCAGTTCCGCCGGAAACGATGTCACAGCCTCGCGCCATCATCACATTCGCCAAAGCCGCCGCGCTGTCGACTACGCGCTGCATGTAGGTTTTGAACTCAGGCTTCAAAGCTTCACCAAAGGCTACAGCCTTGCCCGCGATCACATGCATCAGCGGGCCACCTTGCAGACCCGGAAACACTGCCGAGTTGATCTTTTTGGCGAGTGTTTCATCATTGGTCAGGATGATCCCACCGCGTGGTCCACGTAGGGTCTTATGAGTGGTCGACGTCACCACATGAGCGTGCCCAATAGGCGACGGATGCAGCCCAGTCGCCACCAGCCCCGCGATATGCGCCATATCTGCCAGCAGCCAGGCCCCAACCTTGTCAGCGATTGCCCGAAAGCGCGCAAAGTCGATTTTTTGCGAATAGGCCGATGCGCCCGCGATGATCAGCTTGGGCTTCTCAGCTTCTGCCAATGCCTCGACCTGATCATAATCAATCAGCCCGGCATCGTTCAGACCGTATTGCACCGGACGGAACCATTTGCCCGATTGCGCGGGTTTCGCGCCGTGGGTCAGGTGCCCGCCAGCATCCAGCGACATTCCCAATATCGTGTCACCGGGGCTAAGCAGCGCCAGCTTGACCGCTCCATTCGCCTGAGCGCCGGAATGAGGTTGAACGTTTGCGTATTCGCACCCAAACAGTTTCTTCAACCGCTCGATAGCTTCGGATTCGACCTCGTCGACATATTCGCAGCCACCGTAATACCGGCGACCGGGATACCCTTCGGCGTATTTGTTGGTCAGCACAGACCCCTGCGCATCAATCACCGCCTGCGAGACGATGTTTTCAGATGCGATCAGTTCGATCTGATCCGCCTGACGGGCACCCTCACGGGAAATCGACGCAGAGATTACCGGATCGGCCTCAGCCAGCGACGTTTTAAACATGGTCTCCTCCCAAGGTTTCGAATCCAATTCGCGAAACTTTGTTTCCTATAGTGGAATTTTCATCCTTAAGGCAACATTTTTCTTACAATGGTGAATTTGATTTTGATTGGAAATTATGCAAGCATCGATAAAACAGGGGGATTTCACGTGGCAGAAGAGAATTTAACGGATGTTTCCGGAATGGACGAACAGGACGAGGGTATGGCTCTGGGCCGCTCGATCCGCGACGCGCGCCGTGCAAAAGGCTGGACTTTGGAAGAAGCCGGTCGTGCTGCCGGGATCGGTCGATCAACCCTGTCAAAAATCGAAAACAACCAGACAAAGCCCAGCTTTGATATTGTTCGGCGGCTCACACAGGCGCTTGACCTCAGCACACCGCAGCTGTTTCTACAGTCCGGTCAATCGGGTATATCAGGCCGTCGCGATTATACGCCCAAGGGCGACGGTGAGATCAAGGACACCTCCACATATATCCATGAATTGCTGTGTTCAGAGCTGACCAGCAAACGGATGCTGCCCTATATCGCGACAATCAAGGCGCGCGACATTTCCGAATTTGAAAACTGGATTCGCCATTCTGGAGAAGAGTTCATGTTTGTCCTCAGCGGAGAGCTGACTTTTGTGTCGGAACACTACCGACCGCTGCCGATGAAAGCCGGGGACTCGCTCTATTATGACAGTGGAATGGGGCACGGCTGTATTTCAACCAGTACCGAAGATGCCCGTGTGCTTTGGGTATCGCTGGAATAGCCCACTAATAGAGTGACGTCACCCAACTTGCGAAAACCTGTACCTCGATGCGGTCTTCAGCGCCTTTGCGCTTAACCAGATAGTGCGAAGGTTGAATGGGCAGGCGGTAATCAAAAGGTGCCACCAGCAAACCCTGCTTAATGTACTCATGGGCAAAGCTTTCTAATACCATGGCCGCGCCCTGCCCCGCCGTGACGGCCTGCAAGGCCAAAAATGACGAATCCATTCGAAGCGTTCTGGAGGGCGCCCCCAAATTGAGCGTGTATTGATCGGACAATCTCATCCAGTCATTCTCGGACCCTTTGATTGCGACGACCCGGCCCTGGGCCAGATTTTGAATGCTCAGATCTGCGCCAAAAGATGCCGCATAATCGGGATGGCAGACCGGCACCGCACATTCATGGCCCAGATGCGAGACGATCCCGTCATCCCAGTCACCATAGCCGAACCGGATATCAATATCGCTTTCTTCCTCTCCAAACCGGTTCGCCCAGACGAAGGTGGAGAGGTCCACTTTGATGTCGGAGTGCAGGTTTTCAAACTCAAACAGTCTTGGTGCGATTACCAGCCCCGCACATGAGATGGAGGCCCGTATTTTGACCACCCGCCTGCGGGAATTGGTGAAAAGGCCGCTGGTTGCGTCTCTTAACTCGGAAAACGTCTTTTGAACCGGCATCGCATAGGCCCGCCCGATTTCGGTCAGGGCAACCCCGCGCGGCAAGCGTTCGAACAGGGATACGTTTAGGTGCTTCTCTAACAACCGTATCTGCTGACTGACGGCGGCTGATGTCAGCCCCAGCTCTTCTGCTGCCGCAGAGAAACTGTTGTGACGCGCGGCAACTTCAAAAGCCCGCAACCAGGTGACATGGGGCAGTTTCGCCATTTCTTACCTTCAATGAAAATTATGCCTAATGGGTAATATACATTGTTTGAATTGACAATCTTTGCGTGCAAATCATGGGGCCTATTACCCAAAACGGTTCGAGATGACGCAGACCTTCGACTATATCATCGTGGGCGCCGGATCTGCCGGCTGCGTGCTGGCAAACAAGCTGAGCGCGTGTGGCAGCCATAAAGTGTTGCTGATAGAAGCCGGTGGAACCGATCGCCGTTTCTGGATCAATGTACCGCTGGGATACGGCAAAACCTTCAACGATCCCAAGGTGAACTGGTGTTACTCTGCCCAGGCTGATCCCGGGTTGAACAACCGTCAGGCCTATTGGCCGCGCGGGCGGGTTATTGGCGGATCAAGCTCGATCAACGCCATGGCATATTTGCGAGGCCTCTCGCATGATTTTGATGACTGGGCCAAGGCAGGCGCAGAGGGTTGGAACTGGGAAACGGTTCGCCAGACATATGAGGCGATCGAGACCCATGTCGAAAGAGGCCAAACACCTTCGTCAACGGACGGACCCCTTGTGGTCAGTGATGTCAGTGAGGGCATGCACCCGTTTTCGCGCCACTTTCTGGAGGCCTCACGGCAGATGGGCTGGCATGTTTCGGACAATCTGAACGGTCAGGACGCCGAAGGGATGATGAACCTGCGCAGCACCGTCAAAAACGGCCGCCGCTGGTCATCAGCAGCCGCGTTCCTGCGCCCTGCGCTGAAACGCAGCAATCTGCGGGTGGTATCCAATGCTCTGGTGCAGAACGTCATTCTGGATCAGGGCAAAGCCACCGGTGTCCGCTATCACGTTGGAGGTCAGGTGGTTACGTCCTTCGCGATCCGTGAAGTCATCCTGTCTGCGGGAGCCGTAAACTCGCCACAGCTCTTGCAGCTTTCGGGGATCGGGCCTGCGAACCTGTTGAAAAGGCACGGCATCAAAGTGCGCCATAACCTGTCGCAGGTTGGACAGGGATTGCAGGATCATCTTGGCATATCCCATTTCTTTCATGCGACCGAGCCGACATTGAATAATACGCTTGGCAATCGGTTGGGACAGATGTTGTCCGGTATTCGTTATCTGCTGACCCGCAGCGGGCCACTCAGCGTCCCCGTCAACCAGGTCAGCGGCTTTGTGCGTTCGGACGAAACCGCCGAATTTGCTGATATGCAAATCTATTGCAATCCGATGTCCTATAAGACCGACACCAAAGGACAGCCGGGCGTTGATACCGAAGCAGGCTTTCTTCTGTGCGCCCAGCCCTGCAGGCCGACAAGCAGAGGGGAGATCAACATCCGTTCGGCAGATCCCATGGATGCACCCGCCATCCAACCGAATTCTCTCTCCACAAACCATGACTGCGACATGGCTATCAAAGCGGGTCGGGTGTTACAGAAGCTGGCGCAGACTGAGGCGATCCGCAGTGTTACGCGGACCCGGATAGAACCAGATGTTACGCGGATGAATGACGACCAGATGTTAGAGAATTTCCGCGCCAACGCCGGAACTATATTTCATCCAAGCTGTACATGTCGCATGGGGACATCGGAACAGGATTCAGTTCTGGATTCTCGACTGCGGGTGCATGGGGTGGCAGGCCTTAGGGTGGTCGACGCGTCCTCGTTTCCAAGCATCACCTCAGGCAACACAAATGCGCCTGTGATGATGCTGGCCGCGCGCGGCGCGGACCTCATTCTGGAAGATGCCACAAAGCGCATGAACGCTTGAAGCAGTGGGAAAGAAGACCGTCTTACAGAATATTTGGTCTGGAAAGGGGCCTCATTCCCTGATCAGGAAAAGTGCAACGCATAGACGTTGTTCAAATACTTCTGATCGTCGATCTGAAAGTGGGTCTCTCCAATGAACTCAAAACCCTTGGCCAGATAGAACTTGATGGCCGAGGTGTTCTCAGCATTGGTCATCAGCCAGACCAAATCTGCCCCCTGATCCCGGCAATGTTCCAGCGCAGCTGCCAAAAGACGCCTTCCGATACCTTTTCCGTGATGGCGCGGCTGGACGTAGAATGTCGATATCTCCATGCCCCACCACCCGGAAACAGGGGCGATGCGTGCAGGGGAAACACGGATGAACCCGTCAATCCCCTGATTATTGTCGGACACCAGAATGAATTCATCCGGGTTTTGAATCTGTTCTAATACTTTGCTTGTTGTGAATTCCGACAAGGCGAAATCTGCAAAAATCCCACTGACACCATGTTTGAGGTAGGTTCCGATCCATACTTCAATCGAGATGGCAGCGATACTGGACGCATCTGACTTTTCTGCAGTTCGCAATGCCAAGGCGCTTAGGTATTAAACAAGAAGTGCATCACATCGCCATCCTTGACGACATAGCCCTTGCCTTCGGCGCGCATCTTGCCTGCCTCTTTGGCGCCTTGCTCTCCGTTTGCCGAAACATAGTCGTCATAGGCGATCGTTTCAGCACGGATGAAACCCTTTTCGAAATCGCCATGGATGACGCCAGCAGCCTGCGGCGCGGCGGTGCCGGTGCGGATGGTCCAGGCGCGGGCCTCTTTCGGGCCGACGGTGAAATAGGTTTCCAGCTTCAGCAGGTCGTAGCCTGCGCGGATCAGACGGTCGAGACCTGGCTCTTCCAGCCCCATTTCCTCGAGGAACATCTGCGCTTCGTCCTCTTCCAGCAGGCTAATCTCTTCTTCGATCTTGGCACTGATAATGACGTGCGAGTTGCCTTGCGCTGCGGCCATTTCAGCCACACGGGCTGAATATTCATTGCCCTCGGCAGCCTCTTCTTCCGAGACGTTACAGACATAGAGAACCGGTTTGGTGGTCAGCAGTTGCAGCATTTTCCACGCCTTGTCGTCTTCGTCGCTAACTTCGACCAGACGCGCGGGTTTGCCATCTTCCAGCATGGCCTGCGCTTCGGCAAGCAAACGTTCCTGTTGCTGTGCCTCTTTGTCGTTGCCCTTCAGCTTGCGCACCAGATTGGCACGGCGCTTTTCGATGCTTTCCAGATCGGCCAGCATCAGTTCGGTCTCAATCGTATCGGCATCCGCCACGGGATCGACGCGGCCATCGACATGGGTCACATCACCATCTTCGAAGCAGCGCAACACATGAGCGATGGCGTCAGTCTCACGGATGTTGGCCAGAAACTGGTTGCCCAACCCCTCGCCCTTTGACGCGCCCTTTACCAGGCCCGCGATATCCACAAACGTCATTCGCGTCGGGATGATCTGCTTTGAACTTGCAATCGCCGCCAGCTTGTCCAGCCGGTCATCGGGCACCGCCACATCACCCACATTGGGTTCAATGGTGCAGAACGGGAAATTCGCCGCCTGAGCAGCCGCTGTCTTGGTCAGCGCATTGAAGAGAGTCGACTTGCCCACATTCGGCAAACCCACGATTCCCATTTTAAAGCCCATCTCGGCCTCCTGAAGCGATACGACGGCGTCTTCTATTCACGTCCGGGCAAATGCGCAACCCGGACGGCGTTAACAGGTCGAGTCCCAGTTGCAACATCACTTATCTGTTAATCAAACGTGTACTTCGAATACTTGATTCTGCCACTGCCACGTCACCAACTGACAGGGAGTTGAGAAAACCAAGAAGTACCGAGATGAAAACACTTTTCTTAATGAGCACTTTGCTGGCCACCACGACCATGGCACACGGGCAGTCCATCGTATTGGGAGCAGGATATGCGGATTTCACCCACACCAGCAGCAATGATCAGGCGGTCGTGTCACTGGAATACCAGCACAGCCCGTTTCACGAAGCCACGCGCCTCAGTGCTGGCTGGGGTGTGGCTCTGACGGTGGATGCAGATGCCGACACGCATATTGGCGCCGGTTTGGTCGGTCTCTATACGATCTCTGACCGGTGGTTCGCAGAGGCCAGCGTGATGCCTGGCTACTACAACGCCTCAAACGATGACAATGATCTCGGCGGAAATTTCCAGATCCGCACCCTTTTCGGAATTGGATATGCCCTGGAAAACGGAAACAAGCTCTCGCTGGCCATCACCCATAATTCGAACGCGAGCACGGACAGTTTCAATCCCGGCGTCAACTCAGTGTTCATGCGTTATCACTACGGGTTCTGAAGCAATCTGGCCCAGCGGGATTGATTTCCGGGCAAAGTTTCTGCACATCAGGTTCAAATCCGTATGCAAGGACCGCAGATGACCCGTATCGACGCCAAGTTCGCCGCCCTCAAGGCCGAGGGCAAAAAGGCCTTCGTATCCTACATCATGGCCGGTGACCCCGATTTCGACACCTCGCTTGAGATCGTCAGGGGCTTGCCCGGTGCCGGTGTCGACGTGATCGAACTTGGGCTGCCGTTCACCGACCCGATGGCGGATGGTCCGACCATCCAGGCAGCAGGACAACGCGCCCTAGAGGGCGGGATGACCCTGCAACGCACACTGGATCTTGCACGTGCTTTTCGGGAAACGGATGATACAACGCCTATTGTGCTAATGGGGTATTACAATCCTATCTACAGCCGCGGCGTGGAAAGGTTTCTGGCGGACGCTACAGAGGCTGGCATCGACGGCCTGATCGTCGTTGACCTGCCTCCCGAAGAAGATGACGAACTTTGTCTGCCTGCACAGGCGGCTGGATTGAATTTTATCCGCCTCGCCACGCCGACAACGGATGACAAACGGCTTCCGCGCGTTCTTCAGAACACTTCGGGATTTGTGTATTACGTCTCGATCACGGGGATCACAGGCGCAGCCGAAGCCCAGGCCACGAATGTAGGCCCCGAGGTCTCTCGGATCAAATCCGCCACGGATTTGCCAGTGATCGTGGGCTTTGGAATCAATACCCCGGAAAAATCGCGGGCAATCGCAACTGTTGCCGATGGCGCTGTGGTCGGCTCGGCCATTGTCAGCCAGATCGCCGCCGGGAAGTCGGTTGGTGAAGTTCTGGATTTTGTCAAATCGCTGGCAGATGGGGCACATTCGTCCTGATCCAACGACCGGTTTCGCAATCTTGACCGCAGTCGGCGCAACCCGGCTGCGGTTTTTCTATTGCACCTAACGTTGCGCACAGAAACGTGGCGTTGCGAGGCTTTCGAAAAATTGGTAAAGAAAAAGGACCAATCTTTCGAAAGCCGCATCTCATGCCCGTCATCACCAATATCCAAGACCTCAAACACATCTATGAACGACGCGTCCCGCGCATGTTCTTTGACTATACCGAAAGCGGCAGCTGGACCGAGCAGACCTTTCGCGATAACAGCTCGGATTTCGAAGATATCCGCCTGCGCCAGCGAGTAGCGGTTGATATGACCGGGCGCACGACGGCGTCGCAGATGATCGGACAGGATGTTACCATGCCTGTTGCCCTTGCCCCCGTTGGTCTGACCGGCATGCAGCACGCGGATGGTGAGATCAAAGCCGCCAAAGCAGCCGAGGCTTTTGGCGTCCCCTTTACCCTGTCCACGATGTCAATCAATTCTATCGAGGAGGTGGCCGAGAACACCACTGCGCCCTTCTGGTTCCAACTCTACACCATGAAGGACCAGGACTATGTCTCTCGACTGATCCAACGCGCCAAGGATGCAAAATGTTCGGCCCTTGTGATCACCCTGGACTTGCAAATACTCGGGCAGCGCCACAAAGACCTAAAGAATGGTCTGTCCGCGCCGCCAAAGCTGACGCCTAGGACCATCGCCAATCTGATGACAAAATGGGCCTGGGGCATTGAAATGTTAGGCGCCAAACGGCGGAACTTCGGCAATATTGTTGGCCATGTTGATAATATCACTGATACAAGATCGCTGGGCACATGGACGGCGGAACAATTCGACCCCAGCCTGGATTGGGGCAAGGTTGAAAAGCTGATGGACCAATGGGGCGGCAAGGTGATCCTCAAGGGTATCCTGGATTCCGAGGATGCCAAGATGGCCGCCAAGCTGGGCGCCGATGCCATCGTGGTTTCAAACCACGGCGGACGCCAGTTGGACGGGGCGCTCAGCTCCATTCGTGTCCTGCCCGAGATTATGGACGCTGTCGGAAACGACATCGAAGTGCATCTGGACAGTGGCATCCGATCTGGCCAGGACGTTCTGAAAGCACTGGCACTTGGCGCGAAGGGCACCTTTATCGGGCGCGCCTTTGTTTACGGTCTTGGCGCAATGGGCCAGAAAGGCGTGACCACGGCACTTGAGATCATTCAGAAAGAACTTGATACGACCATGGCGCTTTGCGGTGAACGCAATGTGAGCGATCTAGGCCGGCACAATTTGCTTGTCCCGAAAGACTTCGGAGGGAGCTGGACAGATTGATCGCGCGCATGGGGGCTCTGTCCTTGTCGCCGATTGGCCGCCTCCCCCGAGATACTTAGAGCCAGTTGAAGAAAGGATTCCCTGCTTCATCTGGCCGAAAATACCTCGGAGCGCGGGACAGAGCCTCGCAAAATAGACGAGCTGCAAAAACCCCTTTCCAAACTCAATGAATCAAGCTAAGGACGCGGCTTCACGCGGGTATACAGCCTTGGAGGATACCCGCCCTAACATTGGAGAAATATCATGGCTGGAGAGATTCCTGATCTCGTAGCTCTGGAACGGACGGGGACAGGCAAGGGCGCCGCTCGTCAGGCACGCCGCGACGGCATGGTTCCGGGCATTGTTTTTGGTGGCGACAAAGAGCCGCTGCCGATCCAGATCCCGTTCAACGAACTGTTCAAGCGCCTGAAAGCGGGCCGGTTCAAGTCGACATTGTGGAACCTGAAGGTTGAAGGCCAGGAAGACGTTCGCGTCATCTGCCGCGACGTTCAGCGTGACGTTGTCAAAGACCTGCCGACCCACCTGGACCTGATGCGCCTGCGTCGGACCACCAAGATCGCACTGTTTATTCCGGTTGATTTCATCAACGAGGAAGAGGCCCCCGGCATCAAGAAAGGCGGCGTTCTGACCGTTGTCCGTCCTGAGGTCGAGCTGATGTGTACCGCTGGTGAGATTCCTGAGAAGATCACCGTTGATCTGACCGGTCTGAACATCAACGACGTTGTCACCATTTCGTCGGTCGATCTGCCTGCTGGCACCAAGCCGACCATCGACCGTGACTTTGTGATCGCCAACATCTCGGCCCCAACCGGCCTGGCCACAAGCGATGACGAAGAGGGCGAAGAGGGTGATGTCGCACCCGATGAAGTCGAAGTCGTCGGAAGCGAAGAAGAATAAGGCCGGACCCAAAGTTTCGGTTTTTGTGACGGGGCCCCATTGGGGTCCCGTTTTCTTTTGCCCGTTGGGCTGGAAAATCGGCCCCGATCCGTGCCATCAACCAGTTGCGATATCGCGCTTGAGACAAGGACATGACGATGAAGCTGTTTGTCGGCCTGGGAAATCCCGGATCAAAATATGCTCGAAACCGGCACAATATTGGCTTTATGGCCGTTGACCGGATCGCCGAGGATTGCGGCTTTGGTCCTTGGAAATCCAAATTTCAGGCCGAAATCGCCGAAGGGCGGCTTGGTCAAGAAAAGGTTTTGCTTATCAAGCCTCAGACCTTCATGAACCGGTCCGGTCAATCGGTGGGCGAGGCCATGCGGTTTTACAAGTTGGATTCGACCGACGTCACTGTCCTACATGATGAATTGGATCTGGCGCCGGGTAAGGTCCGCGTCAAGGCAGGCGGAGGCCATGCCGGTCACAACGGGCTTCGGTCGATCCACGAACATATCAGCCCAGCCTATGATCGGGTGCGCCTTGGGATCGGTCATCCCGGGCGGAAAGAATTGGTTTCGCCATATGTCTTGGGCGATTTCGCAAAGGCTGACAGCGACTGGTTGGAAGATGTCCTGCGCGGCGTTGCAGATGGCGCAAGGCACCTGGCCAATGGCGATGGCGGTAAGTTCATGAACGCCGTTGCCCTGCGAACGGCACCGCCGCGTTCGTCCAAGTCACCGTCCGAGCACCCAAAACCAACGGCTCAGACCATTACCGAACCCGCCGGGGACAGCAGGTCAGCCATGCAGAAGCTGATGGACAAGTTCAGATAGCGCCCTTTGCCGTTGCCCCTACGTCCGGATTGCGGAATTTTCCCGGGCAGGCTCCAATACCGGCAATCATGGGAGGCGACAAATGAGAGCTTTGTTTAAATGGGTGCTGCGTATCGCGCTGATGCTTGTGCTGGCAGCCGCCGTTGTCGGGTTCTGGAAACGCGAGGAAATACAACGCTTGATGGCGGTGAACTCATTGTTTTCCCCCGAAAAGATCGTTCACAATTTCTCGCATATGGATGCAGCTTTCAAAACCGTCAACTTGCCGCGCGGGGATGGGGCCACATGGGAATTGCCTTACGGGCCCGGGTTTGACCTGCCAGCAGGCACGGATCAATGGATCGAAGACCGGTCGGTCACATCCCTGCTTGTGATGCAGGGCGGGCAGATCCGGTTTGAGGAATACTATCTGGGCACCACACCAGACGATCGACGCATTTCGTGGTCGGTTGCCAAAAGCTATCTTTCTGCATTGTTCGGCATATTGCTGGACGAAGGCGCAATCGCCTCATTGGACGATCCTGTCGTGCAATACGTACCCAAACTGCAAGGCACGGCCTATGATGGTACGACGATCCGCAACGTGCTGAACATGGCCAGCGGTGTGACCTTCAACGAGGATTATCTGGATTACAATTCTGACATCAACCGGATGGGTCGAGTGGTCGCCTTAGGCCGAGAACTGGACGATTTTGCCGCCTCGCTGCAGGACAGTTTCGCAACACCCGGAGAAATCTGGAAATACGTGTCAATCGACACCCATGTTATCGGTATGGTGGTCCGAGGAGCAACCGGTCGCAGCGTGGCCGAACTGCTTACAGAGCGCATTGTACAGCCACTTGGGCTGGAGCGGGATGGCTATTACGTGACCGACGGGGCCGGAGTTGCCTTTGTTCTGGGGGGCTTGAATTTCACCACCCGCGATTATGCGCGTTTCGGTCAGATGATCCTGCAAAACGGGGTTCATGATGGGCAGCAACTGGTACCGGCTGAATGGATCGCCGCTTCGGTCCTGCCCAGTGCCCCGACCGCATCGGGCAAGATCGGCTATGGATATCAGTGGTGGATTCCCGTGGGCGCGCATGAGGGCGAGTTCATGGCCCGCGGCGTCTATGGTCAGTATATCTATTTCGACCAGCCGCGCGGGGTGCTGATCGTGTCCACCGGAGCCGATCGCAAGTTTCGAGACCCTGGCGTGAATGAGATCAACATAGAAATGTTCCGCAAGATTGCGCAAAGCCTGTAAGATGCTCTTATGCAGAAACAGGAAAGCATAAATGTTCTGGGGGGCGTGCTCGCCCCTTGCTCCCGCGATCCGCTGACCGGGTTCTTTCGCGATGGCGCCTGCAATACCTGCCCCGAGGATCAGGGCAGCCACACGGTTTGCGCGGTAATGACGGTCGAGTTTCTGGCCTATTCGAAATATGTCGGCAATGACCTCAGCACGCCGCGCCCCGAGTTTAATTTTCCCGGGCTGCGTGCCGGTGACAGCTGGTGTCTATGTGCGGGTCGCTTCCTGCAAGCCCATGACGAAGGGTGCGCGCCCAAGGTTCATCTTGAGGCGACACATCAACGGGCGCTGGACATCGTGCCTCTGCGCATTCTCAACCAACACGCGGTTCAGGACTAGGCAGACCGGCCCGGGATCACCCGGACCAGCCCTTATTCGGGATCAATCCCGCAATTTCACAAGGTCAGACATCAGACCCTCGGTTCCGTTATGAACCGTCAGCCGCTCGACCTTGCCGGCGATGGTTTCCAGCGCTTCCAGCTCTTTCAGTCGCAGCATCACCGGGTTTTCCGCCATCACTTTCGCGGTGTTCAGCAAAGACCGCGTGGCGTTGGTTTCTTCCCTCCGCCGGATGACGTTGGCCTCGGCCTGTTTCTCGGCAGCGACCACGGCGGTCAGGATTTCGCGCATCTCGCCGGGCAGGATGACGTCTTTCAACGCGATCTCACCCACTTCGATGCCGATCCCGGCCATTTGTGTCCGCACCCGATCCGCAGCCTCGGTGTCAACGCCCACCTTCTCGGCAAGTAGCCGGTCAAGCGTCATCGACCCAAGGGTCTTCCGGAACGCCAGTTGCAGGGCCCGGTGCAGGGCCTGATCAAAATCCTTCACCGCCCCCATCGCCTTGACCGGATCGACGACCCGGTAATCGGCGCTGAGGTTGACCCGGATGGTCACCCGGTCCTTGGTCAGGATCTCTTGACCCGTTACCTCATGGGTTCGTTGCCGCAGGTCGATCTGCTTGACCTCGACGTTCCGGCCCACCTTCCAGAAGGCATGGGCGCCGGGGTTCAGCCGATCCACCAGCACGCCATCCACGGTCAGCAAACCGACATGCCCTTCGGCAATCTCGACCCGCGTCAGGTGCATCTGCAGCCCCACCCGAACCAGCCGCTGCGCGACCGCTTTGGGCACAACCATGGACTCGGTCAGCGCGTGTTGCTCAACGGCCCAAGGGCCGGCAACCTTCCAAACCAGCGCCCGTACTTCGGGGATCAGCACTCGAGCGGGCACACCATCCCGAAGCAGAACCAGAACCTCGTCGGGCCCTGCCCGAAACTCGGTCAGGTGCGCCTCGGTCAGTTCGGGCCGGTTCTGCAGCAGCGCCCGCTCATAGGGCGACACGAAAAAGAGAGCCTCCAGATCGTGCAGCTCGGTCAGCACATCCCTGCGTGGCAGCCGGTGTTTCCCGGGGCCGAGGATGGTGTCAATTACCCCCTTGCGCAAAACCAGCATCCGCTGGGTCTCGGTCAGGGTCAGCCGTTGATGACCGGTCAGCCGGTCGATCAGATCTTGGAATAGTGTCATTTCATTTCTCCTTTTCGTCTCGCTCTATCGTCGTCGCAAAAGCGAACTCCTTTTCATGTTTTCAGTGGGTTGCACCCCGATTGGGTGACAGGTGTGAAGCCTTCGGATAAAGGCTGTGAAAGACCGGGCATCCCCCGCGCCGTGCCCTTTTGCGAGAGGGTCAGAGAGAGGGGCGCGGGACCAATGCGCCGCCTGTTCCCAAGGGATCAAGCGGGGCGCCAATCCGGCGACACCGTCATCTGCCCTCCGGCCCAAGACCAGAGCAGCGAAGACCCCTGCCCCGCCCGGCCGAAGCCTGACGTAGCGCGGTTCCACCCCTGCTGGGGAACACCCGGACCTTAATGATTTGGACCGTTTTCACGGACCGGCGTTGAAGGCCGGTGCTGACCTAACAGCGTTTGTTCAAATGGCGGGACTCGAACCCGCTACACATCGATTAACAGTCGATTGCTCTAACCAGAATGAGCTACATCTGGAGCTTTGGAAGGTGTCGAACCTTCGCTCACAGACTTGCCATCTGCCGCTCTTCCACCTGAGCTACAAAGCATGTACCAATCCCCGGTTTCGGCCCTGGCATACGGTTTCGGCAGCGCCGTCCGCACCGAGAGAGTGATCACCTCTGCTCGCTAGGGTCCGGCCCGTTTTGACCGGTAACGGCGGGTTTAGGCGAAGGGGCAGGATTCGCTCAATGATATTCTGAGAGGTGGAAATGCACCTGTGGCGGGTGCGCAACAAAATTACCCAGCTGCGCAACATTCGAAAAGCCGCAGGCTGGAAACCAAAGCTGCACACCGTTCAAAGGCACACAGCTTTTGTCAGAAATTTCAAATTTTACCGCCTGGTCAATCGGCGCTGCGGCCTTCGGTATCCGACATGTCGAAGTTCAGATATTTCGCCACAGTCTGAACATCCTTGTCACCACGCCCACACATATTCATGCAGATCAGGTGATCCTTGGGCAGATCCGGCGCGATCTTCATCACATGAGCCAGCGCATGGCTAGGTTCAAGCGCCGGGATGATGCCTTCGGTTGCACAGCAAAGCTGGAACGCCTCAAGCGCCTCTTTGTCGGTGATCGACACATATTGCGCGCGGCCGATATCATTCAGCCATGAATGTTCAGGGCCAATGCCCGGGTAATCCAGACCAGCCGAGATCGAGTATCCTTCGAGGATTTGCCCGTCATCATCCTGCAGCAGATAGGTGCGGTTGCCATGCAGAACACCGGGGCGGCCGCCGGTCAGCGAGGCGCAATGTTCCATCTTGTCGTTCACGCCCTTACCACCGGCTTCGACTCCGATGATGTTGACGGATTTATCATCCAGGAACGGATAGAACAGACCCATTGCGTTCGATCCACCACCGATGGCGGCGATGAGCGTGTCGGGTAAACGGCCCTCAGCCTTGTGCATCTGTTCCTTTGCTTCCTTGCCGATAATCGACTGAAAGTCGCGCACCATCGCCGGATACGGGTGCGGGCCAGCAACTGTACCGATGCAATAAAACGTATCGCGCACGTTGGTCACCCAGTCACGTAACGCATCGTTCATCGCGTCTTTCAATGTGCCACGACCTGACGTCACAGGGATCACTTCGGCCCCTAGCAGGCGCATGCGGAACACGTTCGGGGCCTGTCGCTGCACATCATGCGCGCCCATATAGACCACGCATTTCAAACCGAACTTGGCGCAAACGGTGGCTGTGGCCACGCCATGCTGTCCGGCGCCGGTCTCGGCAATGATCCGGGTCTTGCCCATGCGCCGCGCCAGAATGATCTGGCCCAATACGTTATTGATCTTGTGCGCGCCGGTGTGGTTCAGCTCATCGCGCTTCAGATAGATTTTGGCGCCACCCAGATGCTCGGTCAGGCGCTCGGCATAATATAATGGCGAGGGGCGTCCCACATAGTTGGCCCACAGATCGTCCATCTCGGCCCAAAATGTGGCATCGTCCTTGGCCTTTTCATATTCCTCTTCCAGCGCCAGGATCAGCGGCATCAGCGTTTCGCTGACAAAACGCCCGCCGAAAATGCCGAAACGGCCCTGCTCGTCTGGGCCGGACATGAAGGAATTGAAAAGATCGTTGGCCATGGGTGTCTCCATCGTCGTACCCGTTGTTCATAGGAGGTAGCGGCGGGATTTGCCATGGCAAAACGCACATGGGAATCCTTAGATGTGATACCTCAGCCGGCCCGAATTGCAGCGTCTACAAACGCACGAACCATCGCGGCATCCTTGATGCCCGGTGCACTTTCCACGCCTGAGGCGACATCGACCTGACGCGCGCCCGTCATACGGATGGCCTCGGCCACATTTCCGGGGTTCAACCCACCGGCCAGCATCCAGGGCTTGCGCCAGTATTTGCGCCCAGCCAGTAAACGCCAGTCAAACGCCAGCCCGTTTCCACCCGGCAGAACCGAGCTCCTTGGCGCCTTGGCATCTATCAGCAACTGATCGGCAACATCGCAATAAGTATCAATGGCGGCCAGGTCTTCGGCATCTGCAACACCAACCACCTTGATAACAGGCAACCCATAGCGCGCCTTGATTTCCTGCACCCGCTCGACAGATTCTGAGCCATGCAGCTGCAACATGTCAAAAGGGGCGACTGCGGTGATACTGTCCAACAACTCATCCGTGGCGTTCACAACCAAGGCGACCTTTGCAACCCCAACGGGGACATGCTCGAACAAAGCTGCTGCCTGTTGAGGCGAAACATATCGAGGCGATTTCGGAAAGAAGTTGAAACCAAGATACCGTGCACCCGCATCAGCTGCTGCGCGCACGTGATCTTGTGCAGTCAGGCCGCAGATTTTAACCGCTACATCCGACATTCCGGGCCTCAGCTGGCCTCATCCAACAGGGCGAGAACTTCGTCCTGTCCTTCGTTCTGCGCTTTCTTGAGCTTCTTGACCTCACGCTCAAGCTTGCGCACTTCACCTTTGCTGGCGGTAGCATCGCGGCGGTGCTTGTGCTCGCGCAGCCATTCCCAAAGAAAGCCAATGACCAGGCCAGCGACGATGCCACCCAGAACCACCACGAACAGCGGCAACGAGGCGCTGAAATTGAAGCCAAGCAAATCGGCTATAGCCGAGGGAATAAGCGTCAGCTCAACCGCTTCGCGGTTGGCCAGAGAGACTGAAATCAAGACGATCCCGAGGACCGCGAGAAAAGCAAATCGAAGGTAGCGCATCATGGCCTAGGCTTTACCGTTCAACCGGTCTCTTAGCAACTTGCCAGTTTTGAAAAACGGAACACATTTTTCTTCGACCTGCACAGTTTCGCCAGTACGCGGGTTACGACCCACACGGGCATCGCGCTGTTTCACTGAAAACGCCCCAAAGCCTCTCAGTTCAACCCGATCCCCTCGCGCCATCGCATTCGTTACTTCTTCGAACACGGTATTCACGATTCGCTCGACGTCACGCTGATAAAGATGCGGGTTCTCGTCGGCGATTTTCTGAATCAGTTCTGAACGGATCATGTGCGTTACCCTCCCAGGCGACCGGTTAACCATGCCTATTATTCTGAACAGTATAGGAAAAAACTGGGTTCGGGGGAACGTAAACTCTGCGGGCAAAGGTTGAAAATTACAGTTAAGTAACGCGATTTTTTGCCAGTTCATGTAATTTGCCTGACAAATGTATGAACCTAAGACCCAATTAGCCTGAAAATGCGAACATGTTGATTCGCAACAAAAACGGCCCCGCGCTTTCACACGGGGCCGTAAATTCGGCTTGACTGAGGCTCGGACTTAGTCGCCCGACTTCAGCGCTGCACCCAGGATATCGCCCAGCGATGCGCCCGAGTCGGAAGAACCGTACTGTTCCACGGCCTCTTTCTCTTCGGCGATCTCACGTGCCTTGATCGACAGACCCAGACGACGGGTCTTGCTGTCGACATTGGTGACGCGGACGTCGACCTTGTTACCGACCGAGAAACGCTCTGGGCGCTGTTCGGCACGGTCACGGCTCAGGTCGGAACGACGGATGAACGACTTCATACCTTCGTACTCGACCTCGATGCCGCCATCTTCGATCGCGGTGACCTCAACGGTGATGATCGAGCCACGCTTCACGCCGCCCACGGCTTCGGCGAACTTGTCACCGCCTAGGGCTTTGATCGACAGCGAGATACGCTCTTTCTCGACATCCACTTCAGACACAACGGCCTGTACCACGTCGTTCTTGTGGTAGTTCTGGATGGCATCCTCGCCACGCTCGTCCCAGGACAGATCGCTGAGGTGAACCATGCCGTCGATGTCGCCTTCGAGGCCAATGAACAGACCGAATTCGGTGATGTTCTTGACTTCGCCTTCGACTTCGGTGCCCTCGGGGTGTGTTTCTGCAAACACTTCCCACGGGTTGCGCTGAGTCTGCTTCAGGCCCAGAGACACGCGACGCTTGGCGCCATCGATTTCCAGAACCATGACGTCGACTTCCTGGCTGGTCGAAACGATCTTGCCGGGGTGGACGTTTTTCTTGGTCCAGGACATCTCGGACACGTGCACCAGACCTTCGACACCGGCTTCCAGCTCGACGAACGCGCCGTAGTCGGTGATGTTGGTGACGCGACCCTGATGAACCGAGCTCAGCGGATACTTGGCTGCAACCAGATCCCACGGATCTTCCTGCAGCTGCTTCATGCCCAGGCTGATGCGGTGGGTCTCTTTGTTGATCTTGATGACCTGAACGTTGATGGTCTCGCCGATCGTCAGGATCTCGGACGGGTGGTTCACACGGCGCCATGCCATGTCGGTGACGTGCAGCAGGCCGTCAACGCCGCCCAGGTCAACAAACGCACCGTATTCGGTGATGTTCTTGACGACGCCTTCGACGGTCTGACCTTCGGTCAGGTTGCCGATAACCTCTGCGCGCTGTTCGGCACGCGATTCTTCCAGGATTGCGCGGCGCGAAACAACGATGTTGCCACGGCGACGGTCCATTTTCAGAATCTGGAACGGCTGCTTCAGACCCATCAGAGGGCCAGCGTCGCGTACGGGGCGCACGTCAACCTGCGAGCCGGGCAGGAACGCAACTGCACCACCCAGATCGACGGTGAAGCCACCTTTGACGCGACCAAAGATTGCACCTTCGACGCGCTGGTCGTCGGCATATGCTTTTTCCAGACGGTCCCATGCCTCTTCACGGCGGGCCATCTCACGTGAGATGACAGCTTCGCCACGGGCGTTTTCTGCGGCGCGCAGGTAAACTTCAACCTCGTCACCAACAGTGATTTCAGGGGCTTCGCCAGGATTTGCGAATTCTTTCAGATCAACGCGGCCTTCCATTTTGTAGCCGACGTCGATGATGGCTTGGCCGGCTTCGATCGCCAGAACCTTACCTTTGACAACAGAACCCTCTTCGGGCGTGTCCATTTCGAAGCTTTCATTCAGGAGGGCTTCGAATTCCTCCATGGTTGTATCAGCCATCTGGCAGTGTTTTCCTTTACATACGTTTTTGCTGGCCGAGCGGTTGTCTCCGCCGGTCTTCGTGGATTGGTCAGACGACCTGACATATACCGCAAAACAAAGAGGGCCGGTTGGTCCGACCCTGCTCGTCTCATTGTTTTATGGCTCAAATCGCCTTGTCGACGCGCGCTCTATAACGGGTTCGCACAGGCGCTGCAAGTTTTACCGTGCGTATCACAAAATAACACGCAAACCCCAGCCTTGCATGGCTGAGGTCGGGTCGATTTGTATTCTTCTTCAGCTCCGAAAGGACAGAGCGCCTAAAACAGTTGCAGATCTTTTGAGCCGCTTTGGATTTCGGCAAAATTCGGCATGTTCTGGACCGCCAAAGGTACCGGGGCCGCGCCCGGCATCGCGACTGTTGGCTTCGCTGCTGCGGCCTTTCCAAAGGCTGGGCGCTCTAGCTCGCCCCGGATATCGCGCAGCAGGGTTTTGTGATCAGGCATTGATCTGAGTATCTGCGCAAGATCCACTTTCGCGCCTTTCCACCACTGGAACCAGATCGGTTTCTTCAACGGCCGCAAGCGATCGCGGATGCCGGCACCATAGCCCGTATCATAGACCTGCTTACCCAAAAGAACCGTTTGATAGACGCGGAAATCGAAAAGCGTTGCAAACTCGATATCTCGTTCCAAAGGCAGGCGGTGCTGCCACAGCTCAAGGTTCTCGGCCAGCCGATCCGGTATCTTCATTTCGGTCCGCGCGTCGATCCAATATTGATCATCCGTGCGGTTGCCCAAGCGGTAGTGCAGACAAATGAAATCCAGAACCTCGTCATAGAGCTTGTCCATTTGCTTGTTATATCTCGCCCGCAGCGACGGTTCGATGTCCCGCGTGGGCAGATGCTCGGCGAACCAGCGCACCGCATGATCAATCATGTGGATCGCTGTACTTTCCAGCGGTTCGATGAACCCTCCGGCCAGTCCGATCGCCACGCAATTCTTGACCCAGGCATTGCGCACTCGTCCGATACGCATCGGGATCACACGCGGCGTCGCACCTTTGCCGCTATCGCCCAGCCATTCGAGGTATTCATCCGCCGCCTGTTCATCCGTGCGATGCGCGGATGAGTAGACATAGCCCGTGCCCACACGGTTAAAGAGCGGCACCCGCCAGGTCCACCCCGCACCAAGTGCGGTGGACCGTGTGACGCTTTCAATTTTTTCTGGATCCGGGTGCTCGATCTGCAACGCCATGGCGCGGTCGTTGGGCAGATAGTCAGAATAATCCATGAATGGCTCGCCCAGCGCCTTGTTGATAATCAAGCCGCGAAACCCGGTGCAATCCACGACCATCTCAATGTCATGGCGGCCTTTCTTTTCCAGCATCAGATGACTGACATTGCCCTGCTCATCCAGCTCGACCGATTTCACCTCGTCCTGGATGTGCTCAACGCCGCGCTTGGTGCAAACCCTGGTCAACATGCCTGCAAACTTCACAGCATCCAGATGATAGGCATAGCCGAACCGCTGCTCAAACTCTGGCTGACCCAGTGGCCGCCCACCTTTGCACAGGCGCGCCAGATCATCATGGGGCGAGATGGACTGCGTGAAATCCCTATCGCCATTGCCAAAGCGCAGGAAGTATTCTGCGGGCTCTAACCCCTCTAACAACTGGCCATGCGCAAAAGGGTTCACGTAATCAATGCGATTGCCCTTGGCGTCCTTGTTCCAATTACAAAACTTCACGCCCAGCTTGAACGAGGCGTTGGTCTCACGGAAGAAATCCCGCTCTGAAATGCCGGCCTGGCGCAGCGTGACCGGCATCCGTGGAACCGTGGCCTCGCCGACGCCCACAGTCGAGATATTGGGGCTTTCGATCAGGCAGATACGCGGGCGATCCTTGGGTGCTGACGTGCGTGAAAACACCATTTCCAGGATCAGCGCGGTCATCCAACCTGCCGTGCCGCCACCCACAATGGTGATCTTGCGCAAACGATTATTCATATTTTCTGTCCCTGTTGGTTTTGGGGTTTTTTAGCCGCCTGCCCTTTTTGATTTTGGGGCTTGTAAAGCAGCTTTCCCTTTTTGCCTGAGAGAAACTATAACAGCTTTCCTGCATCCAGCTAGGCACTATGACGGCCGAACCTGCATACATGCCGGGTCATCAGACCCGGCAACACAGACCGCTCGCCACTGCGCGACTTTCTTTAGGATGGTGGATGCTGCGAGAAAGGAAATGCGCAAGTACCGGCCCTGCGTCAGATATCCTCGCCTTTTTTCAGAAGCTCTTCGATCAGAGCGCGCTGAAGATCATTGCTATCGCCGCCGCCAAATTCCGCAACTCCGCTGGAATACAAGGTGCCGTAGGTGTTGGCGATGTTCACCGTCTGGGCCAGCCCCGAGATCAACTGATCCCTTTCTAGCCGCGACAAGGGGTGGATGAACGCAGCCCACAAGGTGCCATTGGCAATCGCATATCGCGCATCCAGGGTACTGTCGAAATTCGCCTGCATCATCCGTTGCATGTCCTGAGCACTCAGATCTTCGACACTTTGGATCGACACCATGGCCCGCATCCGGTCCGCATTGACGTCGGTAATCACCAGAACGGGAACCTCCGCGATGGTAAGCTGAAAGCCCGGCCCAAGAGGCTCTGTCTCGGGGTCAAGCGCAAACAATATCTTGCCCAAACGCTCGTAGGTCATTGGCGGTTCTGCCTCTTGCGCTGAAAGCGCACTGGCGAGAAAGGTAAAAATCAAAATCAGGCGGAACATCGATTACCTCCGGCAGATGTCGATACAAAGGTAATCGACGCCTCGGGCGCTGGCCAAACAAAGCTTAGTGAACAAAGTTGTGTTTGCTCTGGCAAACGGCCCTAGGGCAGAACTGGTTCGATGACCTCAATCGCGCGGGCGAGAGCTGCGTCAATGCTCAGGTCCGAGGTATCCAGTATGACCGCATCCTCAGCTGGCTTCATAGGTGCCGTGCTGCGTTCGGCATCCCGAGCGTCCCGCTCACGCACATCGGCCAACACCTGTGAGCGTGTAACCTCATGGCCCTTGGCGTCCAGTTCCAGAAACCGTCTCTCAGCGCGCACTTCGGCGCTGGCGGTGACAAACAGTTTAACCTCGGCCCGCGGGCAAATAACGGTTCCGATGTCACGACCGTCCAACACTGCACCGCCCGCGCGGCGCGCAAAGGCGCGCTGAAAATCGACCAATGCAGCCCGCACCTCGGGGATAACTGCAACTTTCGAGGCCGCTTGCGCGATTTCAGCCGTGCGCAGATCACCCTGATCCAGGTCCTCGGCAGTCAGCGTTTGCGCGGCACTAACCGGGTCGGCACCTTCCAGCGTTCTGCGGCCAACCGCACGGTAAAGCAGGCCGGTATCGAGGTGCGCAAACCCGAAATGGGCGGCAACGGCATTGGAAATCGTGCCCTTCCCCGCTGCTGCCGGGCCATCGATTGCTATGGTGAAACTGGCAACTGCCATCGCATTTACCGGTTGTTTCGCTGCAGCCGCGCACCAAGGCCAGCCATCAACGGTTCGAAGATCGGGAAAGACGTTGCGATCGGGCCGCCATCGTCGACTCCGACCGGATTTTTCGCCCCCATACCCATAACCATAAAGGACATCGCGATCCGGTGATCCAGAAAGCTCTCACAGGTGCCGCCGCCGGGAACATTGCCAATTCCCAAACCATCCACAGACCACCAATCATCGCCCTCATCGACGGTGACGCCATTAACGCGCAGGCCGCGGGCCATCGCATCAATACGGTCGCTTTCCTTGACGCGCAGTTCTTTTACGCCACCCATCATTGTGGTGCCTGTGGCATTTGCCGCGACCACAGATAGAACCGGGTATTCGTCAATCATCGAGGCCGCTCGTTCCGGAGGAACCGAGATTCCTTTCATATCGGGGGAATACCGGGCACGTAGATCCGCGACCGGTTCACCACCCTCTTCGCGCTCATTTTCATAGGTCAAGTCAGCACCCATCTCACGCAGAGTGGTAAACAGACCCGCGCGGGTCGGGTTCAGGCCGATGCCCGGAACCAGAACATCAGATCCGGGCGTGATCAGCGCAGCACAGACCGGAAAGGCCGCGCTGGAGGGATCACGGGGCACAACGATGATCTGCGGTTTCAACTCAGGGCGACCGGTCAGGGTGATCACCCGCCCCTCATCGGTATCCTCGACCGTGATTTCAGCCCCGAATCCGGCCAGCATCCGCTCGGAATGGTCCCGGGTCGCTTCGGCCTCAATCACCACGGTCTTGCCCGGTGCGTTCAGACCTGCCAACAAAACGGCAGATTTCACCTGTGCGGAGGGAACAGGAACCTCGTACTTTACTGGGACAGGGTCTGCTGCACCCACAATCGTCATAGGTAGGCGCCCCCCGGTGCGTCCCACAGCTTGCGCACCAAACAACGCCAGAGGATCGGTTACCCGCGCCATAGGGCGTTTGTTGAGGCTGGCATCCCCCGTGAATGTCGCGGAAATCGCAGAGGTCGCCATCGCACCCATGATCAACCGAACGCCGGTGCCCGAGTTGCCGCAGTCAATAACCTGATCGGGTTCGGCAAAGCCACCGACGCCCACACCATGGACTGACCATTCGCCACCCCCGTGATCTGTCACCTCAGCCCCAAAGGCACGCATCGCCTTTGCGGTGTCCAGAACGTCCTCACCCTCCAACAGACCGGTGATCCGGGTTTCACCTACGGCCATCGCGCCCAGGATCAGCGATCGGTGCGAGATCGACTTGTCACCAGGCACCTCGGCCGCTCCGGTCAGCGGACCGCAAGGGTGCGAGGTCATCGGGATGGGCGTGCCGTGTCCGGACATGGGGGCTCCTGTTTTCGCTATCAGTTCCCAAGCCGATTAGCGAATTGGGGGCGCTTGGTCCAGCCGCAATCAGTCGTTGCGGCGGAAGGTCAGGTAATGCGGTGTCCGCCCTTCGCGCAGGGCCTTCTGCTCATAGCGCGTGGAAATCCAGTCTTCCCAAGGCTCACGCCAATCGGTGGGGCGTTCCGCCAACCATTCGAAACCAGCGCCCGGCACCTCTTCCAACGTTTGGCGGACATAGTCGGGAATATCTGTTGCAACGCGAAAGATCGCGCCCGGTTTCAACGACCGCGCCAACGGCTCCAGATGCTCTGGGGTCACGAACCGACGGCGGTGATGCCGGGTTTTGGGCCAGGGATCGGGGTACAGAAGAAAGGCGCGTGATATGCTGGCTTCGGGCAAGACATCAAAAAGATCGCGCGCATCGCCGGGATGCACCGCCAGATTCTCGACCCCAGCCTTGCGAATCTTGCCCAACAGCATGGCGACACCGTTGATATAGGGTTCTGCCCCAATGATACCGATATCGGGATTGCTAGCCGCCTGATGCACCAGATGCTCGCCGCCGCCAAAGCCGATCTCAAGCCAGACATCCTTGCCACCGAACAGGGCATTCAGATCCAGCGGACTGCGTTCAGGATTGCTTTCCCAGTCCACAGCACCCGGAGACAGCGCATCGAGGTCTTCGCTTAGATACGTCTTTTGGCTTTGCTTCAGGGTCTTGCCTTTGAAGCGGCCATAAAAGTTTCTGCGGGGGCGTTGGGGGGTCTGGGTGCTCATGGCGGTGCCCATACTGCGGGGACGGCTCAGAGGCAAGGGGCGGCGGCAGAGCAGAATAGCCGCCGCCTCTCATCCATTTCCCAAGAAATAGGCGCGCCCGCAAGGGCGCACCAATTGATAACAGTCAGATCAAACCGCCGCTTTCAACGCGTCTGCTAGATCTGTGCGCTCCCAGCTGAAACCTCCATCCGCTTCCGGCTGGCGGCCAAAATGGCCATAGGCTGCTGTGCGCTGATAGATCGGCTTGTTCAGCTCCAGATGCTGACGGATGCCGCGTGGGGTCAGGTCCATCACCTGGCCGACGGCTTTTTCAATCCGATCATCCGCGATCTGCCCCGTGCCATGCGTATCCGCATAGATCGACAGAGGCCGGGAAACGCCAATGGCATAGCTCAGCTGGATCGTGCAACGCTCGGCCATTCCCGCGGCTACGACATTCTTGGCCAGATAGCGCGCGGCATAAGCCGCCGAACGGTCCACCTTGGTCGGGTCTTTACCCGAAAACGCTCCGCCACCATGTGGCGCTGCACCACCATAAGTGTCCACGATGATCTTACGACCGGTCAGACCCGCATCTCCGTCCGGACCGCCAATGACGAACTTGCCGGTTGGGTTGACGTGCCAATCGGTCTGATCGGTCAGCCAACCCTCGGGCAGAGTTTCGGTGATATACGGCTCAACAATGGCACGAATATCGGCCGAGCTCAGCGTCTCATCCAGATGCTGGGTCGACAGAACGATCGAGCTGACGCCAACCGGCTTGCCATCCTGGTAGATCACTGACAGCTGCGATTTCGCATCCGGGCCCAGCGCAGGCTCGGTCCCGTTCTTGCGCACCTCGGCCAGACGGCGCAGGATTGCGTGGGAATACTGGATCGGCGCAGGCATAAGCGCGGGTGTCTCGGTGGTAGCATAGCCGAACATGATGCCCTGATCACCAGCACCTTCGTCCTTGTCACCCGACGCATCTACGCCCTGCGCAATATGTGCAGATTGCTCATGCAGCAGGTTCGTAACTTCTACCGTCTCGTGGTGGAACTTATCCTGCTCATAGCCGATATCCTTGATACAGGCGCGGGCGATCTCGTCGATGCGGCCCATATAGTCATGCAGCTTGTCCTGATCAGACAGCCCCACTTCGCCGCCGATCACCACGCGATCCGTTGTCGCAAAGGTCTCGCACGCAACGCGTGCCTCGGGTTCTTCGTTCAGAAATGCGTCTAGTACGGCGTCGGAAATACGGTCACAAACCTTATCCGGATGCCCTTCGGAAACGGATTCCGAAGTAAAGGTATAGTTCTGTCGGGACATGCAAGTGCTCCATTGAAATTACCCCGTCACGCCAGGAAGCCGTTGTGATGGGCACAAGAGGGGATAAGCCCCCCGAAACTGAGGGTCAATGCGAAATCATAGGTTTCGCCGCCGCAGTCCATACCATAACAGGCCAAACAGCACCAATAACACGGCAAAGACAGGATTATCCCCCATTCGGGAATAAGCCGTCGGAGAATGAGGCGCCGGAAGTCCGGCATCAATATAGCCCGCCTGTCCAAGTGGCAGGGCCTCGGTGATCCGGCCCAGCGGGTCAATCATGGCGGAGACGCCGGTATTGGCCGAACGCATCATGGGCAGCCCCTGCTCGATGGCACGCATCTGTGCCTGAGCCAGGTGCTGATACGGTCCCGAGCGCGTTCCGAACCACGCATCATTGGTGATTTGCAGAAGGAAATCAGCGCGCCCCGGCGCGGATAGGACATCCTGGGTAAACACAGCTTCGTAGCAGATCAACGGCAGCGCTTTACCCAATGGGCCTGCATCCAGCAGCGCCGCCCCCGACCCGGCGCTGAACCCATGTCCGGTGGTTGCAGCCATGCCATAGATCCCGAACCGCGCCATCACGTCGCCAAACGGAACATATTCGCCAAAAGGCGCCAGATGATGTTTGTCGTACAGCCCCTGCTGAGCCCCATCCACATCAAGGTAGATCATCGAGTTGTAGATTCGCGGCCCGTCGCCTCGTTGAATTCCCAGAACAACCGGCGTGCCTTGCGCCGCCTCGGCGATGGCATCCAGATACGGCTGCGCGCTGCCCAGCCAGGCGGGAACCGAGGTTTCAGGCCAAACAATCAGGTCAGGCTGTGGTTCGGCGGCAGTAAACTCGATCTGACGTGCGAAGAACAGAGGTGCAAACTCTGGATCCCATTTCTGATGTTGCAACGCATTGGGCTGAACCAAGCGAACGATATGTCCCGTTTCGTCCACAGCGGGCCGCGTCCCTGCATAGCCCAAAGCCAATGCGACCGATGCCACACTGATGCCCAAGGGCACGAATACTCCGGAACGCAGCGCCAAAGCCGCCCCTAGTGGCAGTGTCGCCACCAAGGTCAGCGCCCCAAGCCCGTAAGGCCCAAAAAGTGACAGTAGCTGCGCAACAGGGGTCTCGACCCAGACCTGCGCCAGCCCGGCCCAGGGGAACCCGGTCAGAACATAACCGCGGGCACATTCCGCCAACGAAATTGCCACGGCGAGAAACAACGCTTGTGAAACCCCGCGCGCGCCGGGCCTGCGAGCAACCCAGAATGCCAGCGCCCAGAACAGCGCCAAACCACCAGCCATGAAGACCAAAGCAAACGGAGCCATCCAAGCGTGACGATCGGCGTCCACCAGAAACGGCTCGACAATCCAGCTGAGTGCATGGGCGAAATACCCGGTCCCAAACGCCCAACCGATCCACGCCGCACGCGCACGTGTCTCGGTGCTCTGAAATATCGGTGCGACCAACACCAACGCCAATACAGAAGCCACCCAATACCCAAAGGGAGCCAGACCAAATGCAGCCAGCCCTCCCAACAAACCAGAAAGGACAAATCTAAGCCAAATGGGCCAAGCCCGTATCAGGTTCATGCAACGATATCCGGCAGCATGACACGCAGCCGTTTGATGCGCCGCGGATCCGCATCAATCACTTCAAATTCAGGCCCTTCCGGATGCAGAACAACCTCTCCTCGTGCTGGAACCCGTCCGGACAACATGAAGACCAACCCGCCAAGCGTGTCGATCTCTTCCTCATCGACATCCTCGTGGCTGGTTAGGGATCGCCCGATCTCGGCTTCGAAATCTTCAAGGGGTATCCGCGCCTGCACCACATAACATCCAGGTTTTTCCTGAACCCAAAGTTGGCTTTCATCCGCGTCATGTTCGTCCGCGATCTCACCAACAACCTGTTCGATCAGGTCTTCGATCGTCAGCAACCCGTCGACACCACCATATTCGTCGATCACCAATGCCATGTGGCGGCGCTCGGTTTGCATTTTGGTCATCAGCACACCGATCGGCATCGATGGCGGCACGAACAGCAATGTCCGCAACATCGACACCAGATCAAACTCAGTCGAGCCGCCGTTGAACCCGTGCGTCAAAGCGAAATCTTTCAGGTGGATAAAGCCCAAAGGCGTATCCAGCGTTCCTTCATATACAGGTATCCTAGACAGACCGCTTTCCCGGAAAACCTGGGCCAGCTCATCTTTGGATATCGTCGATGGTACTGACACGATCTCGACCGTGGGAATCGCCACATCCTCGACCCGCATCCGGCGCAGGTTAATCATGCCGCGAGGTTGAGCCGGATCGACCTCTTGCCCATTGACCTCAGAAGCCGAGTCTTCACTCTGCGTTGAGAACGCATCCACTATTCGAGAGAAAAGTCCTGGTCTCTCAGTGACATTTTCGTTGCCGTCCTTCGGTTGCGCGCCCTGCGCCGCCATAGAACTGCCGTCTGTTTCGCCCATTTTCCCATTTCCAAATGATAAGCCGAAAGGCTCGCTCTAAGCATTATATGGGTCATCAATACCCAGTTTGCCAAGTATCTCCACCTCAACACCCTCCATCAGCGTGGCGTCGAGATCACGAATGTGATCATAACCCAGCAAATGCAACAGGCCGTGAACGATCAGATGTGTGACATGATCATCCATGTTTTTCCCTGCCTCTGCCGCCTCGCGAGCACAAGTATCATAAGAAATCGCAATATCGCCCAGAGCAATTTCCCCTGAGAAATCGGGTTCAGGGAGTATCGGAGTCTGCCCGGCGGAGTCCGCAGCCAAATCTTCGGCTGGCCAGCTAAGCACATTGGTCGGTGACGCCTTTTCGCGGAATTCCGTGTTCAACTGGGCGATCCGTGCATCGTCGCATCCCAGCAGGCTAACCTCACACAAGTCCGCATCAAGATCGCAATGATCCAAAACCACCCTTGCGGCGCGCTCTGCCAAAAATTCGAGCCCGTCCCAGCGCGGGTCTTCAACCGATAGTTCCAGGTTCATGCCACCATGTCCAAAATCCCGATACCGGGACCCAGAAGATCAACCCGTTTCACGGCCCGTATCGGCCTCATACGCCTCGATGATCGCGGCGACAAGTGGGTGCCGAACAACATCCTTGGAGGTGAAATAGTTGAAGCTGATATTTGGTATCGTGCTCAACAGCCGTTCTGCATCCGCCAATCCCGACTGAACCCCGCGCGGCAGGTCAACCTGTGACCGGTCGCCTGTTATGACCATGCGGCTGCCTTCGCCCAAACGGGTCAGGAACATTTTCATCTGCATGGTCGTGGCGTTCTGCGCCTCATCCAGCACAACGAAGGCGTTCGCGAGCGTACGACCACGCATGAACGCCAGAGGTGCAATCTCGATGCGCTTTTCCTCGATCAGCTTGGCCAGTTGTTTCCCGGGCAAAAAATCATTCAGCGCATCATAGAGCGGCTGCATATAGGGATCGACCTTGTCCTTCATGTCGCCAGGTAGATATCCTAGCTTTTCGCCCGCTTCGACGGCGGGACGACTGAGGATGATGCGGTCGACATGCCCGCCGATAAACATCGATACGCCAACGGCCACGGCCAGATAGGTCTTACCTGTGCCCGCCGGACCTATGCCAAAGGCCAGCTCATTGTTGAACAAGGACTGAACATAGACCTTCTGGGCGTCAGTACGCGGCTCGACCAGCTTTTTGCGAGTTTTGATCTCAACCGAACCACCCTTGAACATCTCAAGCTGATCGCCATCTCGGCTGCCGGTTCCTGTCTCCGACCCGCCCATGCGAAGTTCGCGGTCTACATCCGCTGCTTCTACGTCACGACCACCTTCCAGGCGGGTATACAGCGCTTGCAGAACTTCGATCGCCTGTTTTTGGGATTCGTCGTCACCCATGACAACCAGTTGGTTGCCACGGCGCACGATCTGCACGGTCAGCTTCTGTTCGATTTCGGTCAGGTTGCGGTCATATTCGCCGCAAAGATCTATCAATAACCGATTGTCTGGAAATTCAACAAACGCTTCCCGCTGGGGCGTTTCATTTTGCGGTGGGTTCAGGGCACCAATGGCCAATCCGCTCTCCTGTCTGGGCGTTTCACCCCAAGCGTAGACAACATTTCTTGGTGGGCGCAAGCCAGAGATTCAAATTTTCCGTACAGAATGGTAAAACCGCCGATCAAGTTGGAGGCACCGCGAACGTTCCATACAGGCAAACCTAGAACTGATAGTTCAGGCCAAACCGCAAACCACGGTAACGGGGCGTCGATTTGGTCGTAAACCCGTTGTCAAATTCGACGGTTTCAGAATCGAACCGGACGTATTCATATTCCCCAGTGATCGACCAGTTCTCATTCAATTTGTGCTCGGCGCCAATGCTGGCCGAGAACCCTTTTCGACTGTCTTTATCCTGAAAGGACTGGGTTGTTGCCCCGGATGTAATCGAACTGGTCGTGGTTATATCGCCATGCACGTAACCAACGGAAATAAAGTATAACACTCTGCCACTTGGGTTTGTCAGACCGTTCCGGAAGCGAATTGAGATGACATCCGAAATCTCTGAACCGCCATTGACGACTGAGGTTCCGATCTGCGTCGACACTTCATCGTCCAGAGATCCGAAATCATAGCCCAACTCGACCCCATAGACGTAGTCACGCCCGCCTTTTGCGGGCAGAAGACCGCGCCAACCGCCCCGAATACCACCGTAACTGCCGGTGAGGTCCAATTCGCCGACAGCAAACGTATCTGTAGGCGTCGTCAGGCCAAAGCGGTCCGAGCCGCTGGTCGAATAGCCGGCTGTCAAGCCCAGATAGAAGGCGCTAACATCGCTGCCATAACGTGCTGACGATATTACCGGCGGTTCAGATAAATCCGGATCCAGATTCCCTGCGGCAGCGGAATTGAGTACCAGAAACAACGCGGCCATTGCGGGAAGGGCAACCCTGATATTAGACCCTGCACTAAATCTCAAAAGTTTCACTCGCACCCTCCGTCATCCCGATCCGACACCAGGATCAGCACTGATATGCCGTTTCAGGAGGCGTTAGCCTAGGCCCCGAAAAAACCTGACTTTTCTCGGAACATAATTCCAAGTGATAAATCAAGGGTAAATCTTGGAAACAAATACCAGCGATGGTATCCGCATCACAGATAAAGGACGGGTCAGAGCAACTGCCCCGCCAGAGAATTCGCACCTGATCCGATGATCAAAACGTCCCGCAACGCGCCGATTTCCACATCCGCATCAGAGACGTGAACCGAATGAAGATATTCAGATTTTCCCACCATCTGTCCCGGCAACCGGCCGGTTTTTTCGAACAGAACGCGGACTTTGCGTCCAACCATGGCATCCTGAATTTCGCGCTGATGACGCGTGATCAATCCCTGCAGCCGCTGTAGGCGGTCATCCGCCACCCCAGGATCAACCTGAGACCGCTCGGCTGCGGGCGTTCCCGGGCGCGTCGAATACTTGAACGAATAGGCATAGCCGTATTTGACTTGCTCGACCAAATCCATGGTGGCCTGAAAATCTTCGTCGGTTTCTTCAGGGAACCCAACGATGAAATCACCAGACATGACAATATCCGGACGCGCAGCGCGGATACGCTCGATCAGACGCAAATAGCTTTCGGCTGTGTGACTGCGGTTCATCCGCTTCAGAATGCGATCCGAACCCGACTGGACCGGTAAATGAAGATAGGGCATCAGTTTTTCGCAGGTGCCGTGCGCCTCGATCAGGTCGTCGGCCATGTCATTCGGGTGCGACGTGGTAAAGCGGATGCGCTCTAGCCCGTCGACCTTGTTCAACTCCCAGATCAGTCCCGCCAGCGTCATGTCGCCGTTCGGTCCAGCACCGTGATAGGCGTTGACGTTCTGACCCAGCAGAGTGATCTCGCGCACGCCACGTTCGACCAGATCCTGTGCCTCGCGGACGATACGGTCCACCGGACGGCTAACCTCGGCGCCACGGGTATAGGGCACCACGCAGAAGGCGCAGAATTTATCGCAGCCTTCCTGAACCGTCAGAAAAGCGGTGGGGCCACGTTTGGCTTTGGGACGATTCTTGAGTTTTTCGAACTTGTCTTCTTCGGGGAAATCCGTGTCCAGTGCCTTGGCGCCTTCGCGCGTCTTGGCTTCCATCTCAGGCAGACGGTGATAGCTTTGCGGGCCAACCACCAGATCGACCAGGGGCTGACGGCGCATGATTTCTTCGCCCTCGGCCTGCGCGACGCAGCCTGCGACCCCGATCTTGAGATCGGGTTTTTCGGCTTTCAACCCTTTGAAACGCCCCAGCTCGGAATAGACCTTTTCGGCTGCTTTTTCCCGGATGTGACAGGTGTTCAGCAGAATCATATCCGCGTCATCCGGGCTCTGGGTTTCGACATAGCCCTGCCCCCCCAGGGTCTCGGCCATACGCTCGCTGTCATAGACGTTCATCTGGCAACCATAGGTCTTGATGTACAGCTTTTTGGGTTCTGACATGGGGTTGGGCCTTTGCGTTCGCGGGATCGGCGTCATCTATACCCAACGAACGCCGCTTGCAATGCCAGCGCGATTACCCGATTTTGGCCGAAAACTCCAGATGGACGGGGCCGGACAGGCAATGCAGTACGACAGTCTCACTTCTTTCCTTCAATCCGGCAAGGCCGCGTTGGCCAAAGGTCCGGTTGCGATGATCTTCGCCGAAGACGATGTCGAGATCGACGGTACCATCCGGCACCATCTGAACCTTGGCTTCAAGTCACTGATCGTGTTCATGCCCGAAGCCTTTACGCTGGATCCTGAACTGACCGAGCGTATCCACAGAGTGACACTGACCTGCGCACCAAGAACCGTCGTCTTTGACACGGTTAATCAGGTCATCCAGGCCGCTCCTGACCTTTGGATGTATTACTGCTATAACGCTGAATACCTGTTCTTCCCCTTCTGCGAAACGCGCACGATTGGCGAGTTGCTGGCCTTTCACACCGAAGAACGCCGAAACGCCATGCTAACCCATGTGATCGACCTGTATGCTGATGACTTGGGCGCCTTTCCAAACGGGGTTGCCCCTGACCAAGCCATGCTGGACAGCACCGGGTATTACGCACATGCCCGACACAACGCTGAAGGACACCCGCTGGAAAGACAGCTGGACATATCCGGCGGATTGCGCTGGCGGTTCGAAGATCACATCCCCTATGAACGCCGCCGCATCGACAGAATCGGGTTGTTCAAATCGCGAAATGATCTGTTGTTACTGCCCGACCACACGTTCAATGAGCCCGAGTACAACACCTATTCCTGCCCCTGGCACCACAATCTGACGGCGGCGATCTGCTCCTTCCGCGCAGCCAAGGCGCTTAAAAGCAACGCGGGGTCGACCTTCGACATCCCCAGTTTCCGCTGGCGCAACTCGGCTCGGTTCCAGTGGTCATCTCAGCAGCTGTTGGAACTGGGGCTCATCGAATCGGGGCAGTGGTTCTAGGCAGCTCAGCGTCGCAGCAGAACCGGGAACCAATCTTCCCGCAAACGCTGCCCGGGCTGCATGTCGTGGCCCGGAAACGGAGGCGAAGTGCGCCCCGGACGTTCCACATATCGCGCATCCTCCCCAACCAACCGCAAGGAAAAAGCACGGCGGCGGCTGTCAGACTGGTTTCCACGCGCGCCATGCAGCGTACGGTAGTTGAAGGCAACCGCGTCACCGGGTTCCATCTCGAATTCAACCACCCTCATACCTTCGGCATCGGGGTCGGGAATGGGGATGTACTGGCCTTCATCCGCGAAAAACCCTTCTTCCGAGACCCAACGCGTGGGCAGAACCTCTTTCTCCCATCTATGTGAACCTGCCACACAACGAAGGGTGGCCTGTGTCACCGGGTCCAATGGCGACCAGAAACTGATCGTCTGACTGCCCTCGACGAAATAGTATGGCCCATCCTGGTGCCACGGCGTTGCCATCGACGTGCCTGGTTCTTTCACCAGAACATGGTCATGGAACATTTGTACGGTTTGCGACTGCATCAGATCCGCTGCGACCTCGGCTGCCGGTGAATTGTGGATCACGTTCTGGAACTGTTCGATACGCGACCAGTTGCAGTAATCATCAAAGAACAGACCGGTTTCGCCCTGTTTTTGGTTGTCAGACGCATATGGTCCGGGTTCAGCCATATTGGCCGCGATGCCGTCACGCAGCGTATCCACGTAGTCGGCGAACAAACCTTTGATCAGAACCACGCCGTCCTGTTGGTATGTGTCAATCATCTCTTGCGTAACCAGGGGGTGTGCCATCTGCGCCTCCGTTCGAATTTAACCTGAATTTGCTCATGAAATTTTCATCTATTCAAATAATATCTTTGAAATGTATAGTTAACCTTATGTTATACGTTACCCTACGCCAATATGAATATGTCTGCGCCATCGGACGGCATGGCAGCCTGTCTGCTGCAGCGTTGCATCTAAATGTTTCGCAGCCAGCCCTGTCGAATGCGCTAACCCGGGTCGAAGACCAGTTGGGCTATCCGCTGTTTATCCGAAAGCGCGGAGCGGCTATGGCGCTGACACCGCAGGGACGCAGCTTTATTGAAAACGCCGAGGCCCTGCTGACACGTGCCGCACGTTTGGAAAATTCTGGAACAGACGGGACCGCAACCACGCGCCTGCGTCTGGGCTGTTTCGACGACCTCGCGCCTTTCCTGCTGGCAAAGGCTTTGCATAGCCTGCGACAGAACATGCCCGAAGTTGATATCACATATCGCGTAGACGAATTTCAGGGCCTGATTTCCGGCCTCGTCAATGGTGAGATCGACCTTGCCTTGACTTATGGCCTGACACTGGATGCGGCCTTTTCCACGACCACCTTGTTCACCAATCGACCAATCGCGGTTATGACAAAAGGCCACCCCTTGGCCAATCGGGCGCAGGTATCATTGCAGGATGTAGTGGCCTACCCCCTGATCCTATCGAACGAGGGACTATCTGCGCAGCATTTCCTGAGTCTCTTCCGTCAACTTGGGCAGAACCCCAATGTCGCACATCGGGCCGCGTCGCCCGAGATCCAACGCAGCCTCGCGGCGCATGGCGAAGGCGTTGCCATCAGCTATGCCAACATTCCTGCCAAGACCAGCTATGACGGGATGCCGTTGGTCAGCATACCTGTGTCAGATGAAATCGCAGCAGAACCCGTTGTTGTGGCACGGCATGGAACAGGCCCTTTGGATCCGCATAGCGAAAAGGCACAGCACATCCTGACCGGACTGATGACGTAAGTTTACTTTTTACGCAGACGGATCACAACGTCGACTGACGCGATCTCAACCCCTTCAGGCGCGTCGGGCAGTCGCTGGATGACCAGCTGTTCGGACGGAGCATCGCTGAGCCGGCCCTCATCTTCCCAATAGAAATGCGGATGATCATGCGTGTTGGTGTCGAAATAGCTTTTCGATCCGTCAACGGTAATTTCTTGCAGAACCCCGGCATCGCAAAAGGCGCGCAACGTGTTGTAAACCGTCGCCAGAGAAACAGCATCTCCGTTCTGTTTGGCCGATTCAAACAGGCTTTCGGCGGTGACGTGGCGATGGCGGCCATCACCGACCAGCAGCTCTGCCAAAGCTACGCGCTGACGCGTCGGACGCAATCCGGCGTGAACCAACCAACCTGTGGCTATGCTCTGGCAATCTGCTGTCATCAGTCCAATACCAATTTGTTGCTGAGGTATATATAAGTGCTGTAGTCAGGTAATTTCAAATGAATTTCATTCGCAGAGAATAATGTAAACACAACATGATGTAGGCCACTGCTCTTGCAGGACCTTGCATACGGGTGCTAGACGAGACCAAATTAGATGGAAAGACCCCTGGCAGGAGAGGCGCAGAATGGCCCAATTCCCAAGCAGCTTTGACAAGGACGATCTGCTGAAATGCGCCCGCGGCGAACTATTCGGCCCCGGGAACGCACAGTTGCCCGCCCCGCCGATGTTGATGATGGATCGGATCACCGAGATTTCGGCCGATGGTGGCGCCCATGGCAAAGGTCATATTCTCGCTGAATTCGACATTACGCCCGACCTTTGGTTCTTTGATTGCCATTTCCCCGGCAACCCGATCATGCCCGGCTGCTTGGGCCTGGACGGTTTGTGGCAGCTGACCGGATTCAACCTGGGCTGGCGCGGCTGGCAAGGGCGCGGCATGGCCGTTGGAGTGGGCGAGGTCAAGCTGACAGGTATGGTACGCCCGGACCGCAAGATGCTGACCTATAAAATCGACTTCAAGAAAGCAATCCAGACCCGCCGCCTGACTATGGGTGTCGCAGATGGTATCGTCGAAGCCGACGGTGAGATGATTTACGATGTCAAGGACATGAAAGTAGTTCTGTCCGAAGCCTGAGCCTGACCGGCCCCAAATAAGGAGCACGCACATGCGTCGAGTAGTTGTCACCGGCTTGGGAGTTGTCTCTTCCATCGGGAACAATGCCGAAGAGGTTCTGACCTCACTCAAGGCCGGCAAGTCCGGCATCGTGGCCAATGACCAGATGGTCGAACATGGCTTTCGCAGCCAGATCGCCGGGTCGCTCAAAATCGACGTTAGCGAACATGTGGACAAGCGCACCCTGCGCTTTATGGGTCCCGGAGCGGCCTATGCGCATATCGCGATGAGCCAGGCGATTGCCGATTCAGGATTGACCGAAGACCAGGTTGCCAACCCACGTACCGGCCTTGTCGCCGGATCGGGCGGACCGTCGACCAGCGCCATGCTGACTGCGCATCAGACCGTTCTGAAAAACGGCGCGACCAAGCGGATCGGCCCGTTTGCAGTTCCTAAATGCATGTGCTCAACCATTTCGGCCAACCTTGCGACCGCCTTCAAGATCAAGGGCATCAATTACTCGATCACTTCGGCCTGTTCGACCTCGTTGCATTGCATCGGCAATGCCGCAGAGCAGATCATGATGGGCAAACAAGATATAATGTTCGCGGGCGGCGGGGAAGAGCTGGACTGGACCTTGTCCTGTCTGTTCGATGCAATGGGTGCCATGTCGTCGAAATACAACGATACGCCCGAAAAAGCTTCTCGTGCATTCGACCAAGACCGCGACGGGTTCGTGATATCCGGCGGAGGCGGTATTGTCGTGCTGGAAGATCTGGAACACGCATTGGCACGCGGCGCCAAAATCTATGCTGAAGTTACGGGTTTTGCAGCAACCTCCGACGGTCACGACATGGTAGCCCCCTCTGGCGAAGGTGGCGAACGCGCCATGCGTCTGGCGCTGGACACCCTGCCCGAAGGCCGCAAGGTCGACTACATCAATGCCCATGGCACCTCGACCCCGGTCGGAGATGTCGGCGAAGTCGAAGCTGTGCGCCGTATTTTTGGCGAGGGAAGCGTGCCGCCGATTTCCTCGACCAAGTCGATGACAGGTCACGCACAAGGTGCGGCTGGCGCGCTGGAGGCTATTTTCTGCCTTTTGATGCTGGAACATGATTTTATAACGCCGTCGATCAACGTCGACACGCTTGCCGAGGGCATCCAGCCCGGAGAAATTGCAACTCAGCTAGTTGAAAATGCAGGTTTGGACAGCGTCATGACCAACAGCTTCGGCTTTGGTGGGACGAACGGGTCCATGGTTCTTTCAAAGTATAACGGGTGAATGGAATGTCAGATCTAATGAAAGGCAAACGCGGCCTCGTTATGGGCGTGGCGAATGACCGTTCGATCGCATGGGGCATCGCAAAGGCCATGCACGAAGCGGGCGCCGAATTGGCATTCACCTATCAGGGCGAGGCATTCGGAAAGCGGCTGGAACCGCTGGCGCAGAGCCTTGGCAGCGATTTCATGGTCGATGCGGACGTCACTGATGACGAGTCGCTGGATCGTGCCTTTGACGAGTTGGCCCAGCGCTGGCCGACCATTGATTTTGTGGTCCACGCCATCGCCTATTCCGATAAGTCCGAACTAACCGGCCGGTTCCTGGACACCAGCCGGGCGAATTTCAAGAATTCGATGGATATTTCGGCCTATTCGCTGATCGAAGTGGCCCGCCGCGCCTATCCGATGATGAAAGAAAACGGCGGCACGATCCTGACGCTGACCTATCAGGGGTCTAACCGGGTTGTGCCCAACTACAACGTAATGGGTGTGGCCAAAGCTGCGCTGGAATCAGCGACCCGTTATCTGGCCAACGATCTTGGACCTGACGGAATCCGGGTGAACGCAATCTCTCCGGGTCCGATGAAAACACTGGCCGGGGCGGCCATCGGCGGGGCCCGCAAGACCTTCAAGTTCTGCGACCAGAACGCTCCGATGCGCAGCAATGCCACGCTTGAGGCTGTCGGCGGCACCGCGGTTTATCTGGCTTCGGATGCGGGGGCTTGCACCTCGGGCGAAGTTATTCGTGTTGATGGTGGCTTCCACGTTCTGGGAATGCCTCAACCGGACCATATGTGACCATTTCTTTCCCTGTCAGTGCCAAGATTTGACCATCTTTCGCAGGCAGGGATAGTTGCATGAACAAAGCAGAGCAAATCATCGCCAGCAGCAAGCGGGTTTCCCGCCGAAAACCGGGTTTTCTGGGGTTTAGAGGCCGCGTCGCCTTGATGACCCTAACAATGCTGCTGATGCTGTTTGTATTCTTCACTCAGCCGCATGTACGCGAGATCTTTGCATCATGGACCAGCCTGTTTTCAGGCTGATCAAGATCACGAAACTCAATTCACCGAAACCACTTCGATTTCGAAAATCAGGTCCCTTCCGGCCAGAGGATGGTTCGCGTCCAGCGTGACGGTCACCTCGTCAGCCTCGACAACAGTTACCGGCAATGCGTGCCCTTCGGGCGTTTGCATCTGCAACTGGGTGCCGGGTTCAAGCGGGATGTCGTCCGGAATACCTTCGCGTGGTATGCTCTGACGCATTTCGGGATTGATCGGCCCATAAGCATCAACGCAGGCGATCTCGACACGTTTTTTGTCCCCGGCCACCAGACCAGGCATTGCACTGTCCAATCCGGGAATAATCTGCCCGGACCCCACCTCGAATTCCAGTGGATCGCGCCCTTGTGAACTGTCAAAGACATTCCCGTCCTGCAACGTACCGGTATAGTGGATGCGAACTGTGTCGCCCTGTTTTATCGCTGTCATTTTGGCCTCCGGCCGATAAAAAATTGAGCGGTCAAACCTAGGCAATGAAGCAACATTGTAAACCCTTAGCACTTTTGCAAACCTGCACCGAATGAACGGAGGGGAATTGATGCCGATCACAACCTGCATTTTTGATGCATACGGCACGTTGTTCGATGTGGCCGCAGCCGCAAGGCAAGCTGCATCAGAACCCGGCTTTGAGGCGTTACAGCAGAAATGGCCGGATCTGGCCAATCACTGGCGCCTGAAACAGTTGCAATACACCTGGCTGCGTGCGGTGACCGATGCACATGCAGATTTCTGGGACGTCACCCAAGACGGTCTGGATTGGGCACTAGAGGCAACGGGGCTGGACCAGCACCCGGCCCTACGCCAGCGCCTGCTTGATCTCTACTGGGAATTGCAGGCATATCCCGAGGTTCCCGAAATGCTGGCCACCCTTAAGGCCGGCGGGATGCAGACTGCGATCTTGTCGAACGGATCACCGCCGATGCTGGATGGTGCGGTTCAATCCGCAGGGATAAGCGGCGTTCTCGATGATGTTCTGTCGGTCGAAAGCGTCGGCGTCTTCAAACCGCATGCCAAGGTTTATGATCTGGTCGCACAGAGGTTCGGCTGCGAGCGCGACGAAGTCTTGTTCGTCAGCTCAAATGGCTGGGACGCGGCGGGGGCCAGTGGCTATGGTTTCGTCACTGCCTGGGTCAACCGTGCGAACGAACCAATGGATCGGTTGCCATGGCAGCCAACGCATGTACTGTCCGACCTGACATCCATTCCGGAACTTGCAGGATTCTGATGCCCTTTTTTTCGACCAACGACGGCAAACGCCTCTATTTCGAAGACACCGGCAGCGGCAGGCCGGTCCTGTGTTTGGCTGGCCTTACCCGAAACAGCCGGGATTTCTCATTTCTTGCCCCGCACATGACCGATTGGCGGATGATCGCGATGGATTATCGCGGGCGCGGGCAATCCGAGCATGACTCGGATCACGGGAACTATAGCCTGTTACGCGAATCTCAAGACGTGATCGATCTGCTGGATCATCTTGACCTGGATCAGGTGACCGTGATTGGGACCTCACGTGGAGGCCTGATCGCGATGACCTTGGCCACCACCCACCCAAAGCGGCTGGCGGCTGTTGTGCTCAATGATGTTGGTCCGGTCTTTAACCCATCGGGCATCGCCAAAATAATGGAATATGTCGGCAAACAACCGGTCTCGAAAACCTATGACGAGGCCGCGCACGCGCTTCAGCACATGATGGGCCCGCAGTTTCCAGGGATTTCGCTGGAAAGATGGCGGCAGATGGCTGAATTTCAAAATCAGGAAACGACAGAGGGTTTGACCCTGCGCTATGATCCGGCCCTGCGCACAGCGCTGCTGGAACAGGCCGCAGCCGGGGCAATCCCGGATATGTGGATATTCTTCGAGGCCCTGCACGACATCCCAACGGGTGTCATTCGCGGTGAAAATTCCGATCTTCTGAGCGCGCAGACATTGGCCGAGATGCAGAACCGGCATCCGGGGTTGATCTCGGCTACCGTGCCCGATCGCGGACACGTGCCGTTTCTGGACGAACCTCAATCATTGGGCGTTATTCGCGAAGTACTGGACGCGGCATGAGCACACTTGAAATGATCGAAGCCGCAGCCCTGCGTCTGCAAGGGCACGTCAGAGAAACACCAATCCTGACCTCTCCGTTTTTGGATGAAATCGCGGGTCGCCGCGTGTTGGTAAAACCGGAATGCCTGCAGCACACCGGCAGTTTCAAGTTTCGCGGGGCGTGGTCGGCCATTTCGGGCCTCAGTGAAGCAGACCGAAAGAAAGGTGTGATCGCCTATTCCTCGGGCAATCATGCTCAGGGCGTGGCTTATGCCGCCGCACGGCATGGTATTTCGGCTGTTATCATCATGCCCTCGGATGCCCCAAAGCTCAAAATCGACAACACGCGCGCTCTGGGGGCCGAGGTGGTTCTGTACGACCGCTCCAATGAAAGCCGCGAAGAAATCGGGGAGGCCGTGGCGGCCAAGCGTGGCCTGACCCTGATCCGCCCCTATGATGAACCGCTTGTGATAGCCGGGCAAGGCACAACCGGGTTGGAAATCGCGCGCCAGGCGGCTGTGCTGGGCGTCGAACAGGCTGATGTGCTGGTCTGTTGCGGCGGCGGGGGGTTGACCTCGGGTATTGCGCTTGCGCTCGAGGGGCACGCACCCGGTCTGCGCGCCCGCCCCTGCGAGCCCGAAGGGTTTGACGACGTCAAACGCTCGTTGGCACTGGGACGAATAAAGAACAACGCGGCCACATCTGGCAATATCTGCGACGCCATTCTGACCCCGCAACCCGGCGACATCACCTTTCCGATCCTGCAACGGCTGTGCGGTCCCGGCCTGTCTGTGACCGAAGAAGAGTCGATGCGCGCCATGGCTTTGGCCTTTCTGCGCCTGAAGATCGTGCTGGAACCGGGCGGTGCGGTTTCCCTGGCCGCAGCGTTGTTTCGCAGGTCCGAAATTCAAGGAGACGCCGTTATCATTGTCGCATCGGGTGGCAATGCGGACCCGGACGTCTTTGCCAAAGCTATGGAGTTCCTGACCTGACAACCGCCGTCGGTTCCGGCAGCGTGTCAGTTCAGCATGCAAAGACAAAGGATTTTTATGCAGATAGCTGACCTTGGGGATGTACAGCTTCATTACCGGATCGACGGCGCCCCACAAGGCGCGCCGATCGTATTCGCGAACTCGCTGGGCACCGATCTGCGCCTGTGGGATGCGATGCTGCCATACCTGCCTGATGGGCTGCGAGTCATTCGATACGACAAACGCGGGCATGGCCTGTCCTCGGCGCCTCAGGCGCCCTATTCGATGGGGGCGCTGATCCGCGATGCCGAAGGCCTTCTGGATCACCTAAAGGTCCGAGATTGCGTTTTTGTCGGTCTGTCCATCGGCGGGATGATCGCGCAGGGTCTGGCCGTCAAACGCCTGGATTTGATTCGCGGGCTGGTTCTATCAAATACAGCGGCCAAAATAGCCACCCCGGCGATTTGGGCGGACCGTATGGAAGCCGTCCGGATCGGCGGCATCGAAATGCTAGCCGACGCAACTATGGAGCGCTGGTTCTCGCGGGCATTCCACGCGTCGCCCCAGCACCTGCTATGGCGCAACATGATGGTGCGGCAACCTGTTGAAGGCTATCTGGGATGTTGCGCCGCCATTTCCGGAACCGATTTTTACACGCCAACAAGTGGCCTGCGTTTGCCGACTTTGGGCATTGCGGGCAGTGAGGATGGCTCTACCCCGCCGGATCTAGTAAAAGAAACCATTGATCTTATTCCCGGTGCCCGTTTCGAATTGATACGCAAAGCGGGCCATCTGCCCTGCGTCGAACAACCCATTGAATACGCGGCCCTACTAAAAGACTTTTTGACTGGCATCGGTCATATCTGAAGGAGCATTGCTTTGGCGGATTTTCTGTTGGTCCATGGCTCATGCCATGGTGCCTGGTGTTGGAGAGACTTGATCCCAGCACTTGAAACACGCGGCCATTCGGTCCGCGCAATTGATATGCCCAGCCACGGATCTGACCCGACGTCGATCGACCAGGTGACCCTGGACAGTTGCCGGAACGCCGTTCTGGCTGCGAGCAGATCGGATACGATCATCGTCGGCCATTCTTGGGGGGGATACCCCATTAGTGCCGCCGCCGAATTGAGACCGGATGCGATGCGCGGACTTGTTTTCCTGTCCGCCTACGTCCCCGAGAACGGATTGTCGATGGTCGAGATGCGCCGGAAATCACCGCGGCAAACAATAGTTGATGCCGTCGAAAAATCGACTGACGGGCTGTCCTATACGGTCAAACCCGATAGCGTGAAGGCCTTGTTTTACCACGACTGCCCGGAAGAGGTCCTGCTTTATGCGCTGGCTCGGCTTTGCCCGCAGGCCATTGCACCTCAGGAGGCACGGCTTACCCTGACAGCACATTTTCAGGATATGCCCAAAGCATATATCCGAACACTCGACGACTATACCATCCCGCCTGAATACCAGCACATCATGAGCCTCAGCATGCCCGAGGGAATGCGCCATTCCATCCAAAGCTCTCATTCGCCATTCTTTTCGCACCCTGAAAAACTGGCCGATCTATTGGACGACATCGCGCAGGGCTTTGATACTCTTGACTGATCTGCGAAATCTTGCGGCTTTCCTCTGAACCTGACCCCCGATAGGGTGCCCGAAACTTTCTTTGTCGGTACCCATGCGCTTACCTTTCCTGTTTGTTCTTGCCACTGTCATGATTGATGCAATGGGGATTGGCCTTGTGCTGCCCATTATGCCCGAGCTCATTATTGATGTTCAGGGTGGTACGCTGGCCAGCGCGGCGATCTGGGGCGGCGTCCTAAGCACCGCTTTTGCAGCGATGCAATTTATCTTCGGACCGATCCTAGGCAACCTGTCTGACGCTTTCGGGCGCAGGGGTGTATTGTTGGTATCGCTGTTTGTCATGTCGCTGGACTATGTGGTCATGGCGCTTGCTGGCAGTATCTGGCTATTACTTGCCGGCCGGATCGTCGGCGGGATCACAGCCGCAACTCATTCCACCGCCGCGGCGTTCATGGCGGATGTGTCGAAACCCCACGAAAAAGCTGCGAATTTCGGCCTGTTAGGGGCGGCATTCGGGGTTGGCTTTGTCCTGGGTCCGGTCATCGGCGGATTGCTGAGCGAATATGGAACCCGTGCGCCCTTCTGGGCTGCCGCAGCGCTTTCGGCCATAACATTCGGCGTCGGTTTGATGGTGATGCCTGAAACGGTGACCGATAAGAACCGGCGCCCGTTCAGCCTGCGCCGCGCTAACCCCGTGAATTCATTGCGTGCCATCGCGGCGCTGCCGGGGATCCGTCCGATGTTGTGGGTCTATTTCCTCTATTCAGTCTCAATCTATGTCTATCCAGCCATTTGGGCCTATTTCACCGCCGAGCGTTTTGGATGGTCACCCCAGATGATTGGTGTGTCGCTGGGTCTTTACGGAATTGGAATGGCCGCGGTTCAAGGCGGATTGATACGCCCCGCCACACGTTATCTCGGCGAACGCGTAACAATCCTTCTCGGGATGGTGTTCGAGATTGTCAGCTTTCTGCTTCTGGCTTTTCTGACTAATGGAATAATCGCGCTGATGCTGATCCCGATCACGGCTATCGGCGCAGTCGCAACCCCGGCAATCCAGGCTCTGGCCTCGCGCGCAACACCAGATTCGCAACAAGGAGAGCTTCAGGGCGTGCTTACTTCACTGCACGCGCTTTCCATGGTGATTTCCCCTCTGGTCATGAGCAGCGTATTTGCCTGGTTCGCAAAGCCCGGCACCGCCATCTATTTTCCCGGCGCGCCGTTTCTTCTGGCCATGTGCCTTATGATTGTCGGCCTTATCCTCTTTTACAGATCTCGCCCCATTTCTGCATAACAACGACATGACGATGACGGTTTCGGCCTTGCAGGACATTCCGAACCGCGCCACCGTGATTCAAACCGAATACGAGGACAACATGCAATCCATCAAGGCGGCCGTATGTCGGGCATTCGACAAACCCCTGGTCATAGAAGACGTGCTGATCGCCCCGCCCGCCGCCGGCGAAGTCGAGGTCACCCTGGATGCAGTTGCGATCTGCCATTCCGACATTTCTTTCGCCAGCGGCGCCTGGAGTGGATTCCTGCCCGCTGTTTATGGCCATGAGGCAGCGGGTGTGATCACCGCAACGGGCGGCATGACCGAAGGGTTCGAGGTTGGCGATTCCGTCGTGGTGACGCTTATCCGTGCATGCGGTTCCTGCCCCTCCTGCGCGGGTGGCAAGCCAACCTTATGTGAAACACCCCACGACACTGTAAAAGGTCCGTTGCGCACCGCTGACGGGGGCCCGCTGGAGCAAGCAATGGCGTGCGGGGCTTTTGCCGAAAAAGTCGTGGTCAGCCACCGGCAGATCGTGAGAATTCCCGAGGCCCTGCCAAAGGATGTGGCCAGTCTGCTGTCTTGCGGGGTAATCACCGGTGTGGGCGCTGCCGTGAATGCCGCCGGTCTGCGCCCGGGTCAGGATGTCGTCGTGATCGGGGCCGGAGGCGTTGGCCTGAACGCCATACAAGGCGCACGGATTGCGGGTGCCCGGCGTATCGTTGCGGTCGACATGACCGAGGACAAACTGGCCATTGCAAAGGAATTTGGTGCAACCCACGGCGTTCTGGCCACTTTGGACGCACCATGGAAGGCAGCTTACCGCGCACTTGGCGGTCGAGGGGCCGATGCCGTGCTGATCACAGTCGGTGCAATCCCGGCCTATGACCAGGCCGTTCGCTATCTTGGCCGAGGCGGTAAGGCCATCATGATCGGGATGCCCCATTCCGGCGACATGGCAAGCTATGAACCTGTTGTCCTGGCCGCACTTGGTCAGGGGCTGATCGGGTCAAAGATGGGGGATGTGGTGATCCAACGTGATATTCCCTGGATGATCGACCTGTATGAACAGGGGCGGCTGAGGCTGGATGAACTGATCTCGGGCCGCTGGTCCTTGTCGCAAATCAACGAGGCGATTGCGGATACCAAAACCGGATCGGCCAAACGAAACGTCATCATGTTTGACAGGGCCTAAGCAGCCCCGGCTGGAGTATATCCTATGAAACTGCAGGATCTCGATATCATTGTCACGGCCCCCCCTGCTCCGGGTTGGGGTGGCCGGTACTGGATACTGGTAAAGGTTACCACCGACACAGGCGTCACCGGTTGGGGCGAATGCTATGCTTCATCCATTGGACCTGAAGCTATGTGTCATGTAATCCGGGATGTCTTTGAACGGCATATGCTCGGCGAGAACCCCGAGAACATCGAGCTTATGTTCCGCCGCGTCTATTCCAGCGGTTTTACCCAGCGCCCCGACCTGACCGTAATGGGTGCGTTTTCAGGGCTAGAAATCGCGTGTTGGGACATTCTGGGTAAAGATCGCGACCGTCCGGTTTATGCGCTTTTGGGTGGGCTGGTTAATCAACGCATCCGGGCCTACACCTACCTTTACCCCCTGCCCCGGCATGACCTGGCCGACTTTTGGACTTCGCCCGACCAGGCCGCGGAATGTGCAGCTGAAATGGTGAGCCGCGGCTTCACGGCAGTAAAATTTGATCCCGCTGGTCCCTACACGATCCGTGGCGGGCATATGCCTGCTATGTCCGACATCTCGATGTCAGTTGCCTTTTGCAAAGCGATCCGTGAAGCGGTCGGCGACAGGGCCGACCTGTTGTTTGGCACCCACGGTCAGTTCAACACCGCAGGCGCAATCCGGCTGGGTCAGGCGCTGGAACCCTATTCACCGCTTTGGTTCGAAGAACCTACCCCACCTGACATGATCGAAGACATGGCCCGCGTCGCTCGCAACGTGCGAATACCCGTGGCAACCGGGGAACGCATGACCACCAAAGCCGAATTCGGTGCAGTTTTGCGCGCAGGTGCAGCAGAAATCCTGCAACCCGCCCTTGGGCGTGCAGGTGGGATATGGGAGATGAAGAAAGTCGCAGCCATGGCCGAGATATTCAACGCCCAAATGGCTCCGCATCTCTATGCTGGTCCAGTTGAATGGGCCGCCAACATCCATCTGGCAGCCTCAATCCCAAATCTGCTGCTGCTGGAATCCATTGATACGCCGTATCACGACGCTTTGATCAAAGGTTCACTGCGCGTTGAAAATGGCTTTGTCGTGGCACCGAATGCGCCAGGGTTGGGGATCGAAGTGGACGAAGATCTGGCCCGCTCACACCCCTATACCGGCGATGGGTTGCACCTTCAGATGCAGGAAGAACCTTGCGACTATGCCAACGGCAACGCCTTTCAGGGCGGTGCCCCTGCTGCAAAGGGGTGACAAGTACTGAAATTCTGAGTCATATTGCGCCAAAGCCAAGTTTGGAACCAATACGCACGTGACAGTTCAAGACCACGAAACACTGAATTCGGACGAAACTCCGCCCGGCATGCAGGAAAGTGCAGCACGTGCCGCCGCGTACCTTAAGACGCTGGCGCATGAAGGCCGCCTGATGATTTTGTGCCATCTGGGTGATGGCGAGAAATCGGTTGGTGAGCTGGAAAAACTGCTGCAAATCCGGCAGGCCGCAGTCAGTCAGATGTTGGCACGCCTACGAGAAGAACAGCTGGTGTCGACACGGCGCGATGGCAAAACCATCTACTATTCCCTGCAGGACGGAAATACAGCGAAAGTCATCCAGCTGCTATACGACCTGTTCTGCAAACCTGAAGCCAACCCCTAGTTCGAAACATAGCCGGCGATCACCTGCATCAGCTTGAAAGCGGTTGCGGCATCGTTTTCGACCACGGCCAGGAATTCTTCCTCACCGATACGCAGACAAGACAGGTCGGTTTCCGCAATCATGCTCAGGGCGCGGGGTTCCTTTCGGATCAACCCCAACTCTCCGACCAATGCGCCGGAGCCAACCGTTGCGATCAGTTGATCGGGACCTTCTGGTTGCGGCAAATACAGGCCTGCCTCGCCTTCCAAAACGACATAGGCCCCATCGGTGGGCTGGTCGTCTTTCAGGAACACCACCTCTCCCGGTTGAGCCTGGAACCAGCGCGCACCAAATGCCAGAAGGCGCAGCTGCCTGCGGTCAAGACCGGAAAACAGCGGCGTCTGTTCCAGCGCACGAAGCTTGCGCGCCAAATCGGCTGATGCTGCGCTATCTTCTTCCACGTCGGCGGGTCCTTCGTCTGAAACCACACGACCTTGCCTTATTTCTATGAACATGTCGAATACGTCAGGGTTTTCGTACTGATCGTTCAGATAAATCACCGTCGCATTTGGCAACAGGGCGCGCAGGTTTTTATAGACCGCAATCTGAGTTTCCATGTCATAGCTTGCCAAAGCATTATCCAGGATCAGAATGTCGGGTTTCTTGATCGTAGCCCGCGTAAAGGCCAAAGGTTCGGCGAAAACCGCAGGCAGGTTCTGCCCGCCCAGCGAGACCGGTACATCGTAAATCAGCTCGACCACCAAAGGTCGGGCTCCGTTTTCAGAAAGGACATCAACGATCAGCTTACGGACCTCATCTGATCGCGCGCCGCCGATCTGGCTGACCTTACCGAACAAAGCGTTCTCCATCACGGTCAGACCGGGGGCAAACTCGGTTTCCTTCAGCGGCACGAAGACATCATTCAGATGTTGCAGCAGTTTTTCGGAGTGGCTTTGCCGCAATTCAAGTATGCGGTTTTTCAATTCATCCGTAAACGCGGGGCCAATCTGTTCTGCCGAGATGACAAACGGAACCGCCAGAAGGTTGGCCAGTTGCCCATCATCCAGACCGCTGACACCTTCGTTTCGGGTGCGCTCTACCAGTTCGACTGCAGCTTCGTAGACTTCGGCCTGCAGGCCAAGCTTGCGGAACAACGGGTGGTCCGTGCCGTCCAACCCAAATATCTGGCGCAACATATCAATGACATCGCGCGTCAGGCTGACCAGGGTTTCGTCCAAGCCCAGCTCGCGCAGCTGCCCCAAAAACACGCCCTGACGGGTCAGTATTTCCTGAGTGACCGGAACGCAGGGCGTCGCGAAAAGCAGGTTTTCCGCGACCGGCAAGGCCGCATTATATGCATTGCGGTCAAAGATCAGAGCCTGCTGTTGCAGCCCAGCCTTGACTACCGCCTCCTGAACTTTGGGCCGTAGTTCAACCAGTTTTCTGACCAACTCGGGGTGCTCGTTGGCTTCGAATGTCTGTTCAGCACCGCGCTGAAACAGGGCAGCGCCCGAACCTAGACCGTCGATCAGTTGTAACCACCAGTCGCGCAGGTCTTCCACGGTGTTCAAACCAGCCAGCGACGGGTCCAGCCAATCAACTCTAAACGGGTCGGTACTGTTGCCCGCTCGTCTTGTTTCAGCAAAGCCGGGGTCGTCTGATTCTGTCGACAGAGGACGAAGACGCATCGGCATCATCACATTGTCGCCCAAAGTTCCCTGAAACATAACCGGTCGCGATGAGGCAAAACCGATCCGCGCAGCAATGACCCCCTGATGCAGCTTTGACAAATCTTCCTGCCCGACCGTTACCCTGCCGGAACTGGGCAGGATCTCTCGGGTCAGCAATTCCGAAACCGCACGCCGGTCTTCTTCGCTGGGCGCAGCGATTCCGATGGTTTTACCGCCTGGGAATGTCAGATCGAGGTCGTCCAGAACCAGATTCCCGTCCATGTCACGAACAGATGCATGTTTCAGAACAATATCCCCGTCCAGCCTGGGATGTTTGTCGGGCTCGCCTTCGAACAGGCTTTCGTCCTGCATTCCAGAGGGTGCAAAGCGTTCGATCACAACATCCCAGCGCAGGGACATATCCTGTGTCTGGTTGTAATATGTGAGCAACTCTTTCCAAGGCGAACTGAGGTCCTTGTAAGCCGCCAAAGCCGCAACCAACGCCCCCAACGAGACCGAGCCCTGCAAGACCAGAATGCCGCCAACCAGATAGAACAGGAATGGGGTAAGCTGCGAAATGAAGTTGTTGATGAACTTCATAAAGAACTTTTTCTGGTAGATATCGAAGCGGATTTCAAACAACCGGCCCAGCTGATCCGAGATCATGGCCCGGCGATACCGCCAGCCGCCATTTGCCCGCAGCGTTGACGCACCTGCTGCGTTTTCACCAATCTGTGCAGCCAGCACGCGCACTTCCTGGATGCGGCTTTTGTTCAACAGATTGATCTGGCGCTGCAGCTTTGGGATCAACCAGGCCTGTAACGGGATCAGGGAAACGGCAGCAAGCCCGAACCAAAAGCTCTGTAGGAACAGGAAGGACAGTATCGTGATCATCTGTCCCGCCTGCAATACCGGCTGGCTGATCGCATCGCCCATCAGCCCACCCATCGGCTCGCTTTCAGCGGTGATCATCGACACCATTTCGCCTTGGCTGACCCGTTCGAAATAGGGTTGCGGAAATCTCAAGGCGCGGCTGATCATCTGATACCGGAATCGGCGCAGCATCCGTTCGCTCAGGATGCCTTTCATGGTGTTGATGCGCATTTTCATCAAACCATGCGCCAGAACGGCGAGCAGAAACCCAATGCATAATATGATCAGAAAATTCGTTTGCGACAGGCTGTAGCCCAGCACATCAACAACAGGGGTCGCAGCCCCGATCGCGTCATTGATGATGCGCTTGGGCAGTTCCAGCGTCAGGTATAGCAGCGGAAACAAAGACGTGGTTACGGCCAGCAAAATCAGCTGGTCGCGCTTTGAATATTTCCAGATAAAACGGAAAATCGTGCGTTCTATGGAACCTGCCCCTGCTGCGGATCACTGACCCGGTCTTTACGAAATTCTCGTAAATTCAACAGTCTGAATTTACCGCAATCAAGCCTGCAGACGCAAATAGTTTCCGAATTGAACAGATATTTGCCGAATGTGAACAAGTTCATTTGCGCAACCTCACATTAGCCCCTACTGTTTGCTTCAGGACGATATCGGGAGGATTCATTTGCCTGCCACTCTAGGCACTGTGTTATTGATGCTCTGCTTATTGCAGATCAAACATATGTTTGCAGATTTTTACCTCCAGACGCCTAAGATGCTGTCCGGCCGAGGCGAATATTTTCACTGGGGACGCGCCCAACATGCCGCTGTACATGTTATTGGGTCGGTGTTGGTTTTCTTGGTATTCGGCACCCCGCTGCCGTTTATCGTAATCATTGCCGGGCTAGAGTGGATCGTTCATTTCAACATCGACTTTGCCAAAGCCAGCTATTCCGACAAAAAACAGCTTATGCCAACCCAGGCAGCCTTTTGGCGGGCAGCCGGGCTGGATCAGTGCATGCATAATCTGACCTATGTGGCAATGGTCTGGGCCTGGGCGACATTCGCGGCCTGAACCAGAATTACCACAGCAATTCAGAGCTGAGTGGCCGATGGATAGAGCGATAGCCACCTCTGGTCTATGGCATCGATCTTCTGCGGGTCGAACTCGGTCTCAACTTCCCAGTACCGGCCAGACTCCACGAAATATCCAAGATCCGACTCCGACCGTATGATCTCAGCCATCCCCGATGTAGAAGGCATCTCGACCGAAGACAAATCTTCGCTGTCGACCGAGGGGTAAACCAGTCGGCTTGGCCCTTCGAACAATCGCACTGTGCGACAGCCCTGCGCCGCAGCAAACAATCCTAGTCGCGCCGACTTCGCCTCAAGCAGTCGCAAGGTCACATCGGATCGCAACGGATCTGCGGCTCCGTTGCCGTAGAAATGCGTCCGACCCTGTCCGGAATAGATCATATCGCAACCGCAATAAGCCAGAACCGAGGGCTGTAATGCAGACAAAGCCCAGTATCCGGCGGTAAAGGCCATCGTTCCCCCGGCATAGACAAACCCACCGAAACCATTCTGTATCGGAACGTATTCATTTGCAGTGACTATACGCTGGATGTCACTGACAGATGTGGGCATGTTCTTGGTCGGGAAATCCTCGGGGTGGATCAGAAAATCCCAGTCTGCGCGGACCCGCCAGGCATTGTTGATAGCGACGATATGCGTGAACGGCGTACGCGCCCAGTCCCGCGCACGCAGCGCGGTGGGGGCGCTGCCGAGGATCAGAACCTTGTTCTTCGATTTGGTCATTATGCGTCCGGGCTCAACTCGATCCCGTGAATGCTAGTGCATCAGGACGCGTCGGCTAGCCCAAAACGGAAAAACTGCTTTCTTTGTTGATCGGGCGCTTGCGGGAATAGAAACCGACATCGATTGTGCGTCCAATATAGGGCAGTTCAAATTGTAGCGGCGCACTGTCATGATCCGCGCCGTCTTCGCAATACCCGATCAGCGCCGTCATCATCTTGCCTGCAATCGGCGCGTTCTTGTACTGATTTCCACTGGATCCGCAGGCCATATAAAAACCGGGAAGGCTGGATTTGTCATAGATCGGAATCCAATCCGTAGACGCATCATACAGGTCCACCACACCGCGGGTCTTGGAAGGAATGCCAAGACTGGGCACTCTCTGGGCATAGCGCATCGCTTGCGTCGTCCACTGGTCGGTAAAGTCACGATTATAGGTTACGTCATCTTCGCACCATTGATGTGGGTCGCATTCGGGGTCTTCCGAGCCCACCAGGATGTGGTTGCCATGCTCTGGCCGGCAATAGCAGGCGATATCGCTGTCCGACACGATTGTGCCGTCATTTTCAAAGTCAAACCCCTCGGGCGCAGGGACGTGAACGACCTCTTGGCGCAAGGGGCGGGTCTGAATGGTCATGTCATCCAGAACATCGGCCATCCCGTTGATGATGGCCGAACCCGGCCCGGCTACGTTAACCACAACTTTCGCATGAATGTCTTCTCCCGATGCCAACCTGACACCAGAAACTCGCCCGCCATCAGTCAAAATCTCGACCACTTCGGCCCCGGTCCGCACCTCGGCCCCGTGCTGTTTGGCGGCATCCATCAGGTTCTGTGCAGACAGGGCCGGATCGGTGACATACCCGGCCTGAGGCCAGTAAACGCCGCCTTGCATCTTGCGTCCGTTGGGCTGCCCAAACTCGGGATCATCCATGCGACGAGCGGGGGCAAAACTGTCCTGCGAATAGACCGGCAGCCTGTCGGTGACCTGTTCGGGGGACCATTCCTCGAACGGGCAATTCAGCGCGGAACTGTTCTTCATGTGTTTTTCCAGCAGCCCGTTCGCCTCGGTCTTCATGACCAGACAGCCGGTTTCGCGGAATTGGGCCAGATCGGCGCCTTGCGGCAGGCCAAGATACTCGGCCCAGTCGCGCCAATAATGATAGCCTTCCCAGGCGAATGCCGTGCCGTCAAAGGTGGAATAATGCATCCGAATGATCGCGCAGGATCCGGCGGTTGAGCCATGGCCAACCTGAGCGTTTCGGTCCAGAGATACGGTTTTCCACCCGGCCTTGGCCATTTCAAATGCGATGGCCGCCCCGATCACACCGGTTCCGATGATGATTGCATCTGGTTGACTCATGATGGCTCTCCTTTCCAGTGATGGCGCGAATAGGCGCTGAATTCTTCTACTTCCTCTGGCCTCGGCTCGACCCCGGTGAAGACATATAGATAATGCGGCACCATTGATATCCGCGTGGACATCGGTTCATTCAGCTGCGCCAGATCGTATCCTATCTGCATGTAATACAGCACGCGCGCACGGGTTTCCGCCTCGACCTCGGAATAGCCAAAGCGGGCAAACATGGCGTGCAGCGCTAGCAACCGTCGGGCGTCAGACTGGTCCAGCGCGCGCCGCACCTTGCCCGATTTGCGCGCCCAGTCGCGCACCGCGAAATCCAGCGCGGTGTCAAACAGGTCGGTATTGACGACACAGCGATGCACATTGCACACCGCACCGGTTATCGTCTTTGCCGGAGCTTCGGCCTGCGCGACCAATGCCGCAGTATTGGTGGCCTGCCACCGTGCCAGAAGAGCATCCAGCAGTTCCTGGCGCGATTTGAAGTACCAATAGAAGGACGACCGAGACACGGCCATCCGTTCCGCCAGATTCATCACCTTGATCTGATCGACCCCGTCTGAGATTAGCACATCCAACGCCACGTTCAGCCAGTCGTCGCGCGTGACCTTGATATTGCCGATCAGCGGTTCAGCTTCCGGGTCGTCCCGGTGCAGGATGGGTTTCGTATTCATTTAACTCTCCGGCGGCGCGCCGCCCTCTTCGGTACGTTTGGCAATAAAATCTTTCAGCGCGCCAATCTGGTCGCTGTTTTGCTCAGGTGGCTGAAAATTGGCCAAGATTTCCTTCCATACACCGGTCGCACGACTGTTTGCGTCCAACGATCCACGCTCGGCCCAGGTGCCGAAATTGGCATAATCATGGACATGCGGCTCATAGAATTCTGTATTATAGCGGTCCATCGTCTGGCTGGATGCAAAGAAATGTCCGCTGGGCTCAACCTCGCTTAGCGCGGTGTCGAACCCAATTTCAGCCTCGCCAGCCTGCGCCCCGGTGCACAGCTCGGCCACCATGTTCAGCACTTCGGCGTCGCAGACCAGTTTTTCAAAGGACACGGTCAATCCGCCCTCTAGCCATCCCGCCGAGTGAATGATCACCGTCGCCCCGGCCATCAGGCACCCCCACAGGCCAAACTGGTTTTCATTTGCCGCCTGCACATCATTGATGTTTGAAGCCGACCCCGCAGCCGAGCGCCACGGCAGGCCCAGATGCCGCGCCAACTGCCCGGCCGCCAGTGAGGCCTGAAAATGCGAGGGCGTTCCAAAGGCCGGAGCACCGGATTTCATATCCACATTGCTGGTGAAAGTGCCATAGCACACAGGCGCACCGGGACGTGCCAATTGCGTCAGGGTCAGTGCGGCCAACGCCTCGGCATGGGACAGGGTGATGGCCCCCGCCACCGTGATCGGTGCCATCGCCCCCATCAGCGTGAAGGGCGTGATGATTGACATCTGCCCGTGCCGAGCAAAGTCGATCAGCCCCTGCGCCATCGGAATGTCCAGTGTGCGCGGGCTGTTCGTGTTGATGATCGTATAGCTGTGCGGGTGGGTCCTAAATTCGTCATCCGACAGGCCCCGCGCGGTCGTCAGCATCTCAAAGCAATCCATCACCTGCGGTGTCCCGCGCGAGAAGAAGAATGGGAACTTGTCTGTCAGCTCCATCTGCGCCTGCGTGGTGAAATAGTGCCGCAGAGGGGTTGGGACATCCTGCGGTTCGACCTGCGGCGAGATCATTTGAAAGACGTCGAAATGATGGGTGAGTTTCAGGAACTCCAGATAATCCTGCCCCGTCGCCGGGCGACGCCCGCGCACCAGATCGGTGGCATTGGGGGCCCCTGCCCCCGGTTGAAACACAAGGCTACCCAGTTCCAGCGTGAAATCCCGGTGCGACGCACCGGCTCGGCAGGTGATGGATTTCGGGGCCGAGGCAACGGCGGCCTCGACCATGTCGCGACCAATAAAAACCATTTCGCTATCGACATCAACGCGCGCGCCAGCTTTGGCAAAAATGCTCCGCGCCTCAGGCAGCAGCACCTTGATGCCCAACTCTTGCAACAAACGCAGCGCGGTTTCGTGCATGTCAGCGATCTGATCCGCCGGAAACACCTCCATCACCGGGAATGGATTCCTCAGCTGGCGGTAGTCGACCTTGCGGTTGGTCGCAGGCGCGGCATCAGCGCCACGCGCTCGCCTTCGCCGTCCACGTTCGGGGTTGGTCATTGTCAGCCCCGCATCGCTTTGCCCTGTGGATCATAGGGCGACGGCGCGATGACCCGCGCAGGTCGTTCGACCCCAACCACATGGACAGACAGTTCGGTGCCTGGTGCGGCCTTGTCACGGTTGACCAGCGCCATCGCCAGGGACTTGCCGGTGTAGTGGCCATAGCCGCCCGAGGTGACAAAACCCACGTGCTCTGCCCCTGACCAGACAGGTTCGTATCCGCTGGCATCTGCGTCCAAAGCATCAACCTCAAGCGTCACCTGAACCTGCGCAGGACCATTGCCATCGCGTTCGGCCAAGGCGGCCTCTTTACCGACGAAATCCTTGTCCCAATCGATCCAGCGATCCATGCCGGTCATGCCCGGCGTGTACGCTTGCGTGAATTCCGCCGACCAGATGCCAAAGCTCTTCTCAAGCCGCGTGGACAGCATCGCATTGAAACCGCACTCGCGGATGCCCTCATCAGCCCCGGCCTCAAGCAACATCCGGCGCAGATTGATGTGATCGCCATAGCGGCAGTTGATCTCATAGCCTTTTTCACCTGTGACAGACATGCGCGCAACGCGAGCCCTGACAAGACCGATATCAAAATCACCACAGCCCATGAATTTCAGGCCCGAGACGTCCTGCTCGGCCAGTTTTTGGATTACCTCCTGCGATTTCGGCCCGACCAGACCGAACCCGCAATACTCCTCGCCCAGATCGCGAACCTCGACTCCGTCGATCATATGATCGTCGAACCAGCGCATATGCCAGGCACGCAGGTAATAGCTGCCCATGATCCACCAGGTGCCATCGCCCCAATTCAGAACGGTCAGATCCCCTTTTAGCCGCCCATTCTCACCCAGCATTGGTGCCAACTTGGCCCGTCCCGGCGCGGGCAGTTTCGAAGCCATCACGTGATCCAGCCACAGCTCGGCATTTGGTCCGGTGACCTCGAACCGGGAAAAGCCAGAGATGTCCATCAGGCCGACGCCCTCGCGGATCACCTTGCATTCCTTGGCCACGATGTCATGCGCGTTGGATCGCTTGAGGGTCGGCGTTTCTTCGAACCCTTTCGGCGCGAAGTACAGCGGCACCTCAAGGTCCCAGCTGACACCCCATTTGCATCCCGCTTCAGTCATCGCGTCATGAGCTGGCGCCATCTTCAGCGGACGACCGGCAGGCAGCTGTTCATTCGGATAAGTCATCACGAAACGGCGGGAATAGAATTGCCCGGTGGTTTCACGGATATAGCGTTTGTTCTGGGCAAAATCGCCATAGCGGGCAATGTCCATCGGCCATGCATCGGCCTCGGGCTCGCCATGGATCATCCACTCAGCCAGCGTTTTGCCAACGCCGCCGCCCTGCAGGAACCCGGCCATGACAGCGCAGGCGGTCCAATACCCGCGTTTGCCTGGAACCGGCCCGACCAGCGGGTTACCATCGGGCGAGAATGTAAACGCCCCGTTGACCCAGGTTTTGATGCCGACATTCTGGATCGACGGATAGCGTTCAAAGCCCAACGTCAGTTCATTCTCGATCCGGTCAAGCTGCTCCTGAAACAGTTCCTCGCCATAATTCCACGGCGCGCCGTCCATGGCCCAATGTTCATGGTCGACCTCATAGATACCGACCAGAACGCCCTTTTGGTCTTGCCGCATATAGGTGAACCCCTCGAGGTCCACGGTCATTGGCATCTCAAAATCCGCCGCCGCCACTTCGGGTACTGTATCCGTGATCAGATAGTGATGTTTCAGCGGCGACACTGGCAGCTCAACCCCAGCCATGCGCCCGACCTGCTTGGCCCAAAGCCCCGCGGCATTGACCACGTGCTCGCAAGTTATTGTGCCCCTGTCCGTCACGACCTGCCAGCCATCATCGGTCTGGATCAATTCCTCGACCTTGGTCTCCTCGTAATACTCGGCACCGCGTTTCTTGGCGGCAGTTGCATAGGCCTGAACCGTACCGGTCGTGTCGATATAGCCCTCTCGATCGGCCCACATCGCGCCCAGAACGCCGTCAGTCGACATGATGGGACAGCGCCTCTGCGCCTCTTGTGGGGTCAGCAATTCGCAATCATCGATGCCGATGGACTGGAATATACGATAGTTGGCCTGCAGCCACTCCCACCGCTCGGGCGTTCCAGCCAAAGTCAGACCACCAGTCATGTGCAGGCCGATATTCTGCCCGGATTCCTTTTCGATCTCGCTGAGAAGGTCGATTGTATAGGCCTGCAGCGATGCCATGTTCGGATCCGCGTTCAGCGCGTGAATACCGCCCGCCGCGTGCCAGGACGATCCCGACGCCAATCGCCGCCGTTCCAGCATGACCACATCTGACCAGCCGAATTTGGCCAAGTGATACAGAACCGAGGCGCCCACAACGCCGCCACCGATGACCACAACGCGATACTGAGATTTCATTATGCTCTCCCCTGCATGACTCGAGGGAGACGCTAGTGATACTGTTCACACCTGTCTAGACATTTCTGTACAGTGCAAGTGAGCAAGTTCAGACAGCTCAATTTCAACACCTTAAAGCTGTGCGCTTGGACGCGAAGCAATCTTGTCGAACCAAGACAGCGTCGCGGTATTTTCCTGTGGAATCCGCATCTTGATCACGCGGGCAAAGTCAACAAACACAAAGGTCGAGATATCGGCCAGCGTGAACTCAGCCCCCGCAACAAACGCACTATCCTTCAGCCGCGTTTCAAGCAAATCAAAAAACCGGCCAACCCGGTCCATGCCACGCTGTGCCAGCTCGGGTATCTGCGCATAGTTCGCCGGGCCCGGAATCGCCCGATCCTTGAACGCGGGATGGGTGTTGCGCAGAGCCTCGGCAATAGGCACTCCACCCTGCTGCTCGACAATGCTGTTCCACATCAGGACCAGCCCCTTTTCATCTGGCGTACGTCCCATCAAAGGTGGTTCGGGAAAGCGCGCCTCAAGATAGGCGGCAATGCCCAGGTTTTCGGTCAGCGTTGCGCCCTCATCCGTCACCAGAACAGGGATCGTCGCATTGGGGTTTACCGCAAGGAAAGCGCCATCCAACTGTTCCGCCTTTGCAATCGAGATATTGCGCGTTTCAATCTCCAGCCCTTTTTCCGCGATCAACATGCGCGCGCGGCGCGGGTTTGGAGCGGTCGTGCAATCATAGAAAAGCATTTGGTATCCTTCTCGCGCTTAGCGGCGGTAGATAAAGCAACGTCCGTCCACCGCATGTTCAGGCAGCGGGATTTCGGTCAGGTTTTCGAAATACATCCGGTCGCTGGACACCATCAGCCCACCTTCTGCCAACAACGGTTCTATCAGGGGGGAAACCAACCGCGCGAAAGCATCGTTCTTGTCCCTGTTATGGCCGCCAAGATCCGCATGGATCAAACTGGCCGTCGGCCCAAACCGTTCCAGCGCCGCAGGCAGAGTCTCACGCACATCCCCCAGAATCACCAGATCCTCGGGCGGGGTAGAGTCCGGATGGGAGGCCACGGCGCGCTCGAACACATAGACCGGACGGTTTTGAATGTACTGAACCATGTGATGATAAGTACGACCATTCCCCAATCCCAGCTCGAACACCGGACCGGACATGGTACTTGTCTGTGCAATGGCATGGTCCAGGCAGGCACGCTGCGACACCATACGGTCGATGAACAGGTCAAGACGGCTTTGGGGATCGGGCACTGGGAAATCTCTCCTTGATATTTGACGACACATAACCTGTGACCGACATCGCATGTGATGACAAATCCTCAAGGCATTGTGTAGGCAAATCGGCCTCAGTTTCACGTTTTCGCGACATTTCACCCCAAGAACGGGTTTGACTATACAGGCACAACCGCGCGAAACTGCGACAAAAAACACAGGGAGTTGATCAAGCCTATGCCGAGCTACGGCCTAACGGGTGGAATACCCGCATGACTGCGTTGTTGTCTGTCCGGGACCTCAGCATCGGATTTGGTGCCGGAGAGTCTGTGGTTCAAGGCGTCAACTTCGACGTCGAAGCGGGACAGACACTTGCGCTTGTGGGTGAATCAGGGTCGGGGAAAACGATCTCATGCCGGGCTGCTTTACGCATTCTTCCCCGAGCAGCCCAAATTCGAAGCGGTACGATTACTCTGAATGATTCTAAAGGCATGGAGGAACTGACCCAGATCAGCGAACGTCAGATGCGCGGCATTCGTGGCAATCGGATCTCGATGATCTTTCAAGAGCCGATGCGCTCGCTCTCTCCCCTGCACAAAATTGGCAATCAGGTCAGCGAAGTTCTTTGGCTGCATCGCAATGCCTCCGAGGCACAGGCCCGCAAAACGGTTCTGGAACAGTTCGAACGCGTGGGTTTTCCAGACCCTCAGCGCGCCTATGATTCTTACCCGTTCGAGCTGTCCGGCGGGATGCGCCAACGCGCCATGATCGCTATGGCCATGGTTTCCAAACCGGAATTACTGATCGCGGACGAGCCGACGACAGCATTGGACGTTACGACACAGGCCCAGGTGCTGGGGCTGATCAAAGAGCTTCAGCGTGAAACGGGAATGGCACTGATCCTTGTGACCCATGATTTGGGGGTCGTCGCCAATATGGCCGAACAGGTCGTGGTCATGCACAAAGGCCGCGTGATGGAGGCTGGAGCTGCGGCACCGATCCTGACCAGCCCTGCTCACCCCTATACCCAACAGTTGTTCAACGCCGCGCCCGAGATTCCGGATCAGGATGCGGTTGGCATCCCGATGCCCGACGAAGATCTGATCCTTCAGATGAAGGCCGTGTCGAAAACCTATACGATGCGATCCAGCAAGGGCTGGCAGGGCGAACGCCTGATCCATGCCTGCCGCGGAGTCGATCTGAACCTCGCGCGGGGCAAGACGCTGGCGATCGTCGGCGAAAGCGGCTCGGGCAAAACTACGGCCGCCCGCATCGCACTAGGGGCTGAGCCGCCTGATCCGGGCGGAGAGGTTCTGTTTCGAACCTCCCCCGATGAAGAAGCGATCACCGTTCACAAGATGACCCGGACCCAGCGCACCGCGTTTCAGCGCAAGGCGCAGATGGTGTTTCAGGACCCCTACAGCTCTCTCAGCCCTCGCATGCGCATTCAGGATGCGATGACCGAACCGTTGGAGATTCACCGTATCGGATCGACCGCCGAGCAGCGCGAAAAAGCGGCCGAGATGCTGACACGTGTTGGCCTGAACGCCGATATGCTGAAACGCTATCCCCATGCTTTTTCCGGCGGCCAAAGACAGCGCCTGTCGATTGCCCGCGCAATGATGCTCGACCCTCAGCTTATTGTCTGTGACGAACCCACTTCGGCTCTGGACGTATCGGTTCAGGAACAAATCCTGACGTTGCTGGAACATTTGCAGGACAGCCTGAATTTGTCGTATTTCTTCATCTCGCACGACCTTGCGGTCGTTGCACGCATTGCCGACGAAGTTGCTGTGATGCGTCGTGGGCTTGTCGTGGAACAGGCCCCGCCTGAGACACTGTTTTACAACCCTCGTCACCCTTACACCAAGGCACTGATTGCTGCGCAGCCAGAGCCCGACATCAACCGCCCCATCGACCTGAATTTGGTTGCTTTGGGTGCTGGTTCACCTGACAGTTGGGATGACGCCTTCCGATTTACCGACTCCGTGGTACCTTCATTGGTAGAGATGGAGCCCGGCCATAAGGTACGATGCCATGTTTAAGACCACTCGCCCGCTGTTACTGGCCGTTGCGCTGGCCGCAACATGGGCCCTGCCCGCCACGGCAGACATGCCCGAGTTGCAAGAAAGTACTTTCTGGGAAACCGAAGTGAATGCGGGGAACCTTCCCCCCATACAGGACCGAATTCCCGCCGAACCCCTGATTGTGGATCTTGCTGCAAAAGGCAGGGAATTCGGCAAACAGGGCGGCACTTTGCGCACAATGATTACTCGGTCCAAAGACATCCGGCAGATGGTCGTTTACGGATACGCCCGCCTTGTTGGGTTCGACCAGACCTATCAGGTCGTTCCAGACCTGCTTGAATCCTTCCAGAACGACGACAACCGCAAATACACCCTCAACCTGCGTGAAGGTCACAAATGGTCGAATGGCTCTCCGTTCACTTCCGAGGACTTCCGATACTGGTGGGAGGATGTGGCAAATAATGAACTGCTCAGCCCGTCGGGACCACCGGATTTTCTGATCGTCGAAGGCAAGACTCCGACCGTGACCTTCCCCGATGAAACGACCGTTGTGTTTGAATGGGAAGATCCCAACCCCGGCTTCCTGCAGGCTCTGGCACAAGCGCGCCCGCCTTTCATCTACCGCCCTTCCGAGTTCCTGAAACAGTACCACGAGAAATACGCTGACGCAGAAAAGCTTGCCTTTCAGGTTGAAGATGCCCGCGTCAAAAGCTGGGCAGCTTTACACAACAAACTCGACAACCTTTACAAGTTTGACAACCACGAGTTGCCAACCTTGCAGCCCTGGTTGAATGCAAGTTCGGGCAAAAAGATCCGTCACAACTTTGTTCGCAATCCCTATTTTCATCGCATCGATAGCCATGGGGTGCAGCTTCCCTATATCGACGTGGTCGAGATGGAGATCGTGGCCGGGGGTCTGGTTGCTGCAAAAACCAATGCTGGCGAATCCGATCTACAGGGGCGCGGACTGGCGTTCCGCGACGCTTCGATCTTGAAAAAAGGCGAGGCCGGTGGAGACTACAAAACCTTGCTGTGGAAAACCGGGGTTGCCTCACAGATCGCGATTTACCCCAATCTGAACTACGAAGACGAAGCATGGCGTGCCGTTTTGCGTGACGCGCGTGTTCGCCGCGCGCTGTCTCTGGCAATCGACCGCAAAACGATAAATCAGGCGCTGTATTTCAAACTGGCCCATCCCGCCGCGATGTCGGTCTTGCCTGCTTCGCCCTTCTTCAACGAAGAAAACGCAAAGGCATGGGCACAGTACGACATCGAATTGGCGAATGCGCTGCTGGACGAGGCCGGCCTGACCGAACGTGACAAGAACGGCACGCGGCTGTTGCCGGATGGCCGCCCGATGGAACTGGTCATCGAAACTGCAGGTGAGCGGCAAGAGGTCGAAAACGCCTTGCAAATCGTCACAGACACATGGCGCGACATTGGCGTCGATCTTATTATGCGCCCATTGGACAGGGACATTCTGCGCAACCGGGTGTTTGCCGGCAGCACAATGGCGTCCGTCTGGTACGGCTGGGATGACGGCATCCCGCAACACCACACCTCACCAGCTTATCTTGCCCCTACCGATCAGGTGTTTTTGGCCTGGCCAAAATGGGGGCAGTACCATCAGACCGGAGGCGATGTTGGTGAGAAACCCGATATGCCCGAGGCCGAGCGCCTGATGGAACTGGCCCATAACTGGGAGGTCGCCTCGACTGATGAGGAACGCAAGGCCGCATGGGATGAGATGCTGAAAATCCACGCTGACCAACTTTATGCCATTGGCATTCTGAACGGTGCGCCTCAGCCTATCGTCGTATCGAACCGCCTGCGCAACGTCCCCGAGCAGGCCATGTGGGCCTGGGAACCCGGCGCACATTTCGGCATTCACCGGCCGGACGAATTCTTTTTCGCCGACTGATCAGGAGCAGCCACATGGTCATGCTGCGCTATGCAGTCTATCGCTTTTTCACGATGCTGCTGACCCTTCTGGTGGTGTCGGTTCTGGTATTCGTGATTATCAACCTGCCCCCGGGCGACTATCTCAGCAATCAGATCGCTGAACTGCAGGCGTCCGGACAATCGGCGGGTGTGGCCAAGGCAGAATTCCTGCGCGCGGAATATGCTCTGGATCGCCCCATGTGGGAGCAATATCTGATCTGGATCGGTTTCTGGCCTGGCCCGCATGGGTTCGATGGGCTGGTGCAAGGCAACTACGGCTGGTCCTTTGAATTTGACCGCCCTGTCGCAGAAATCGTGGGCGACACGCTGTGGCTGACCGTCGTGGTCAATCTGGCCGCCATCCTGTTCGTATATGCGGTGGCCTTGCCACTGGGTGTCCTTGCAGCCGCGAAGTCGCGGACCTGGATCGACTATACCTCGGCCTTTGTAGGCTATTTGGGTCTGGCAACGCCGAACTTTCTACTGGCACTAATCCTGTTTTACTATGGGCACCGCTATTTCAACCTACCAATCGGAGGCCTGATGGACCCGTCCTTTGAAGGGCTGCCGATGAGTTGGGAAAAGCTGAAATCCATCCTCGTCCATTTGATCGTACCGACCTTTGTGATCGGCACATCTGGCGCTTCGGCGATGATGCAGCGATTACGGGCGAATATGCTGGATGAGCTGGGCAAACCCTATGTGGAAACCGCCATTGCCAAAGGCATGGCCCCGTCGCGGATGCTGACCAAATATCCGCTGCGTGTGGCCTTCAACCCCTTTGTCGCGGATATCGGAAACCTGCTGCCTTCGATGGTCTCCGGCTCTGTTCTGGTATCGGTTGTTCTGGGCCTTCAGACAATCGGCCCGACATTGCTGACCGCGCTGAAAACCCAGGACCAGTTCCTGTCCGCCTTCATCCTAATGTTTGTGGCTTTGCTGACACTGATCGGTACGATGATCTCTGACATTCTGCTGGTCATGCTGGACCCGCGCATCCGATATGAGGGGCGTGAAGCATGACCCAACATCCTGATGGTCGCTATGTCGACGACGCCCCATTCGATCCCGATGCCGCCCTGCAACAGCTTGAGCGCGCCGATTTGGATGCTCCGAACTGGATTCTGGTCTGGCGCAAATTCCGAACCCACAAGCTGGGCCTGATTTCCGGCGTCTTCCTGTTGCTGTGCTATCTCATGCTGCCCTTTGCGGGTTTCATCGCGCCTTATGGCCCGAATGAACGTAATGACGAGCACCTCTATGCCCCGCCGCAAAGCATCAACTGGTTCCATGAGGGCAAATTCATCGGGCCTTATGTCTATTCGATGGTGGCCGAGGCGGATCTGGAGACCTTCCAGTGGAAGTTCGTTGCCGACACCGACACACCGCGGCCAATCAAGTTTTTCTGCGAAGGGGCCGAGTACAAGCTGGCGGGTCTGATCAAGTCGGACACGCATCTGTTCTGCGCGCCTGAAGACGCGACTTTGTTCCTTTGGGGGTCGGATCGTCTAGGCCGTGATGTATTCAGCCGTATCCTCTTTGGCGCCCAGCTGTCATTGACGGTGGGTCTGATCGGGATTTCAGTGTCCTTCTTTCTTGGTATCCTGTTCGGCTCGATTGCGGGATATTTTGGCGGCAGAATCGACTGGGTGATTAACCGTATAATCGAAATTCTGCGCTCACTACCTGAATTGCCCCTTTGGCTCGCGCTATCAGCGGCGGTCCCCTCGAATTGGAGCCCGGTCGCGGTATTCTTCATCATCTCGATTATCCTGGGGATTCTCGACTGGCCTGGCCTTGCGCGATCTGTTCGTGCCAAATTCCTATCGTTGCGCGAAGAAGAATACGTACGTGCAGCCGAAATGATGGGAGCAAGCTCGGGCCGGGTGATCCGCAAGCACCTGCTACCCAACTTCATGTCGCACCTGATCGCATCGGCAACCCTGTCGATCCCGGCAATGATCCTGGGCGAAACGGCGCTCAGCTTCCTTGGGCTTGGGCTGCGCGCCCCGGCCGTCAGCTGGGGTGTGATGCTGAATGATGCGCAGAACCTTGCGTCGATCGAGATCTACCCCTGGACGGCCATCCCGATGCTGCCGATCATTGTCATCGTGCTGGCATTCAACTTTCTGGGTGACGGGCTTCGTGACAGCCTGGATCCATATCAGCAATGACGCTGTTATCCGTACTGCCATCACCCGAAGGGTATCGGACAACCGGCACCGGAGCCCGACCCAGCGTGTATGCAGTCTCCGAACTGGCGACCGCCAGCTTTGCGGCTGTTGGTCAGGAACTGGCACGCCTGATGGGCGCGCTGAACCTGACCCAATGCCCGCCCGAGATTTTGGTCGATCACCGGTTGGCGTCTCTCTGGTACGGATATTCTTTCAAACCCGATGGCTGGGAAATGCCCAACCTCTGGGACAGTATCGCCGGTGATTACCTTGCCAATGACGGTTGGATCAGATTGCACACGAACCTGCCTCAGCACCGTGCGGCCGCCCTGAAAGTCCTGAAGGTCAAAGGAGATCGGGACGCGGTTACAAAGGCTGTTGCAACTATGTCGGCAGCCAGTCTTGAAAACGCTGTCGTGGCTGAGGGCGGTGTCGCAGCCGCCATGCGCAGCCGCGGGGAATGGCAGGATCATCCACAGGGGCGCGCGGTTTCACGGGACCCGCTGATCGGATGGCACAAACCCCGACAGATTAAGCTTCGCGACCGGCCAGAGGCAACGGCCAAGCGCCCGCTGGCAGGTCTGCGCGTGCTTGATCTGACCCGCGTTCTGGCCGGTCCGGTTTCAACTAGAACTCTGGCGGGGTTCGGGGCAGAGGTTCTGCGCATTGATCCTCCGGACTGGGACGAGCCGGGTGTGATCCCGGATATTTCTCTGGGTAAGCGCTGTGCCTATCTGGACCTGAAATCCCCCGCAGGGATCGAGTTGCTACACGGCTTGCTGACCCAGGCGGATGTCTTCATTCACGGCTATCGCCCTGGCGCATTGGACGCGCTGGGCCTCACCCAAGCCAAACGGGACGAGCTTGCCCCGAACAGAGTAGAAGTCACACTGAATGCCTATGGCTGGCAAGGCCCTTGGTCTTCGCGGCGCGGATTTGACAGCCTCGTACAGATGAGCAGCGGGATTGCCGATGCAGGTCGGGTATGGGCCGGTGCAGACAAGCCGACACCCCTGCCGGTGCAGGCGCTGGACCACGCGACTGGATATCTGATGGCTGCCGCCGTCCTGTCAGCATTGTCCGAAGCCGCGAAGGGTGCGCCGATCATGCAGGCCCGATTGTCGCTGGCACGCTCGGCTGACCTGCTGACCATTCTAGGCAAGTTCGACACCAAGACAGAAATTGGCGCTTCGGTTCCTGCTGATTTCACGACCAAGACCGAAACCTCTGGATGGGGACCGGGCCACAGGTTGAAGCCCGCGCTCTCGGTTGGTCCGGCCCAGATGTCGTGGGACCTGCCCGCAAGCAAGCTGGGCACGTCGAGCGCCACCTGGTCATAGCCCTACGCCTACACCCTCGCCGGCAGCCGCGCGGTCCGGCCCAACGCTTTGGAAGGGGTCTCGTCAAAGACGCAGCCCAAAGAGGCGGGTGCGGTCCCTAGCGATCGTCGCCTCCAGGACCGATATCGTCCAGATAATCCTCGTCGATGGCCGCATGCACTGCACCGGTCACCGCTTCGCGTTCCTGCGGTGTCAGGTTTTCGGCCTCTTTTCCGTCAGCAAGCCTGACGGTCACCTCACGATGAGCAAACTTGATCCCTTCGCGAGCAAACAATTCGCGGATATCCTGATAGACCTTCTTACGCACCAGCCACTGATCGCCCGGCTTGGTCATGAACTTGACCCGAATAATCATCGCCGAATCCTGCATTTCGATCACGCCCTGCGATTTCAACGGCTGGATAAAGTTATCCCCAATCACCGGATCGCTCAAAAGCTCTTGGCCCAAATTCTTGATGAGTTTCCGTACTTTTTCGACATCGGTGTCATAGGTCACCCGCAGGGGCAGCTTCATGATCACCCAATCACGCGAATAGTTGGTAAGAACCTTGATCTCGCCAAAGGGGATCGTATTCAGTGCGCCCAGATGGTGCCGCAACTGGAACGACCGGACCGAGATTTTCTCGACCGTCCCCTTCACATCGCCAATGTCGATATATTCGCCTTTGCGGAAGGCATCATCCATCAGGAAGAACGCGCCCGAGAATATATCCCGGACAAGCGTTTGCGACCCGAACCCAACGGCCAGACCCACGACACCGGCACCGGCGAACAGCGGGCTGACATTGATACCCAATTCCATCAGGACAATCAGAACGATGGTCACAACAACAACCGCCAGAATTGCGCCACGGAACAACGGCAGCAGTGTCGCAAGACGGCTTTGCCCGCCTTCCCCGCCCTCGTCGCCCAGTTCAACCTCTCCACCGGCTACGTCTTCTTCCTCAGCAATCTTGGTATCAATCCAGACACGGAAGAAATGGAACAAGATGTAGCCCATGAACAGGATAACCATCACGTCCAGAGCCCGTTCAATAGGTAGGTCTTCGCTCCAGCTTGCGTCAGGATTCCAGATCACAACCAGAGCATATAACCCGACGACAAATGCCAGGATACCGGCCACACGTCGCGCCAGATCCTCATAGGTGACGATCGAGTGCTTTCTCTTTTCCGCTTGCGGGGTTTGAGGAACCTCATCCTCTTCAACACCGACACCAGTCTCTGCGTTCAGCTCTTCAATCTGGCGATTGCGGACGAAGTAGCGTTCAAGCAGATAGTTCATCGCGCCATAGGCAATGACCACAGACATGAAGATGGCATAGCTGCTGGCAACAATCGGAATGGAATTCTCGTTCTCAAGCACCAGATCAACAGCCAGTTTGAACCAGCTGAACACGATATAAACTGCCAGAACCGGCGCCCAGGCAATCGATATCAGGCGCAAAATCCAGGATACCTGTTCCTTTGACCGCCCGCCTCGGATCGCGTTCGAGATGGCGCGCGCGTTGAACAGAATCATCAGAACATTGCCCAAGGCGCCAAACATGGTCAGGCCGCCATAGACCATCGCATAGACATTGTAGTTCAAACCAAAATCCGCAACCCAGGTAGAAAACAATACCACCGAGATATCATATGTCGCGATTGCCGAGGCCCAGACGTAAAGGCGTTTTGCCTCCCGGTCGGAAAAGGGCGGCAGCCGGTACTGACTGAGGTAAGGAGACAACACCATACGCCAAAGATCGGAAACTGTGCGTGCAAGAAAGAATGCCGTAAATATGGCGGTGGTCGTGAACTGAATCGAAAGATCTTCAGCCTCGCCAAAGATCAGATAGCCCACGATCAGGGCCATCAGCATCGCGAAGATCGTGGCCCCAACACCCATGAAAAAGCGAAAGACCAGAAAGGGCATTTTTTCGCGATAGCCCTGCGGATCTTCTTTTGACCGCGCCACCACCAGCCTTTTTGCAAGACGCTTGCCGTAGATTTCTATCGACAGCCAGCGCCCCAGAAGAAGGAAGAGTATATTCCAGCCCAACACTTCGACATAGGTCTGTATTCGGCCGTCCGGACTGGTCTCTCGCAAAACATATTGCACTTCGAAGATCGAATACGGCAAAGCCTGCAGGCGCGACTCCATCGACTCGCGGAACTTCGAGAACCGCTCTTGCGCCTTCATCAACTGTGACCCTTCGGACATCGGGTCATGGGCGATATCGTCGTGCGTCGAGGCGGCATTGCCACCAGATGAGACAAGCTGACCGGCGCTGTCGATGACGATGACGCTTGCACCCGCTTCGGTGGCTGATCGGATCGCGTCAGCCAGTTCGCTTTCCTTATCTGCTTCAGATGTTGTGCCAGACCCCGAACCATACCCGGGTATAAGCGAAGTCTGCGCCGTCGCTTCCGACCCCAGAGATAGCATAGCCACCCAGACGAACAGGGCCATTGCAGCCAATAGGTTAAATCTCATGAATTCTCGCTTCCGGGTCGCATGTTGTCGCAGGTTACAGAAGCTTTCCGAACACTTCAATTTGTGCGCCGCTGCGGTCCCGATAAAGTGCACAGGCGTGTTCCGGGTGCAATGAGTTGGAATCGGATGTTTTCATCCGCTTCAAAACTGAATATGACGGGCTGGGCATACACTTTCGGGCAAGCAGCTAAGGTCTTTGCGCAAAAACGAAAAGGCACCTTGCGGCTTACCAGAGGAATGGCTGACGTTTTACGCAGTCCCTTCCAGTCGGCGGGTCACAAGGCCCTTTGGCAAGACGGGTGAAAGACGATAAGCTAACAGGTGCCGATGCGCGGACCGACACCAAGACACTTAAGACAGGCGAAGGCATGAGCCTAGGAAGACAAAACGATACTACTGGCCGCGCGCCACGGATCCTGTTCTACAGCCATGACACGTTCGGGCTGGGCCATCTGCGCAGGTCTCGTGCACTGGCCGCCGCAATTACGCAGGCGGATCCAACGGCATCATCCCTGATCTTGACCGGATCGCCTGTCGCTGGCCGGTTCACATTTCCGCGCAGGGTCGACCACGTGCGTCTGCCTGGCGTGACCAAACGGGCGGACGGGTCATACGCGTCTCAGACAATAGGGATGGGGATCGACGAGGTGACCGAGTTGCGATCGGGGTTGATTCAGACCGCCGTTCAGCAGTTTGACCCGGACATTCTGATCGTAGACAAAGAACCCACCGGGTTCCGCGGCGAGCTATTGCCAACACTCGAAAACCTTTTGCTCTCGCAGCGCACGAAACTGGTGCTGGGTTTGCGTGATGTTCTGGATGAACCCGAAGTTCTGGCCGCAGAGTGGGAACGGAAAGAGGCAACTGCAGCGACCGAAAGATTCTATCATGAAATCTGGGTTTACGGGCTGCGTTCGATCTATGATCCGACCAAGGGGCTGCCTCTGAATCACGCGGCCCAGTCGCGCATTCACTGGACTGGCTATTTGCGTCGTGATCTGGGGCCAATCGGTACCCCACCGGAGCAGCCCTATATCCTGATTACCCCAGGTGGTGGTGGGGACGGCAAGGCGATGGTGAACCTGGTTCTTTCGGCTTACGAAAAGGACCCCGACCTGTCACCACGCGCGGTATTGGTCTATGGCCCGTTCCTGTCTGGTGATCTGCGGGACGAATTCGAAACACGTGTGGCTGCCTTGAACGGGCGTGTGACCGCCGTCGGCTTTGAATCCCAGATCGAAACGCTGTTCCACGGCGCGGCTGGCGTCGTCTGTATGGGTGGGTATAATACGTTCTGCGAGGTCCTGTCCTTTGACAAACGCGCCGTCATTGTTCCACGGACCAGTCCGCGTATGGAACAGTGGATCCGTGCCTCACGCGCCGAGGATCTGGGACTGATCCGGATGTTGGACGAGTTCCGTGACGGGCTAACAACCGATTCCATGGTCCGTGCCATTCGCGACCTACCACATCAGCCATTGCCGTCTCAGGCCATTGAACAGGGCCTGCTGGACGGGTTGGACTATGTCACCGGTCGTATTGAGGTATTGCTGAATCAGGAACAGGAACGGGCAACCGGATGACCGCAGGCGCGCCCAATCTGGCGGTGTTGGTCAAAGGGTGGCCGCGCCTGTCCGAAACGTTCATCGCGCAGGAACTTGTTGCTCTACAAGAGGCCGGCCATCAGTTCGACATCTGGTCCCTGCGTCATCCAACCGATGTGAAACGGCATCCGCTGCACGACAGGTTTCGTGGCCAGGTTCGGTACCTGCCGGAATATCTGTATCAAGAACCTCAGCGCATATGGGCTGCCCGCGAACAAGCGCAGCGTCTGCCGGGATATGGCGCGGCCTATAAGGTCTGGCGCGCTGATTTGCGCCGCGATCCCACGCATAACCGCATCCGTCGGTTCGGTCAGGCCTGCGTTCTGGCTGCGGAATTGCCCGCCAGCACACAGGTTCTCTATGCGCATTTCATGCATACGCCCTCGTCGGTCGCGCGCTATGCCGCGATCATGCGCGGCCTTCCGTGGAGCTTTTCAGCCCATGCAAAAGATATCTGGACGTCACCGGACTGGGAAAAATCGGAAAAGTTGCACTCCGACACTTACGGAGCAGCTTTTGGTGCAACCTGCACCGCGATCGGCGCCCAGCATCTGCGCAGCCTCGCCGACGATCCGGCACGGGTTGAACTGATCTATCACGGGCTGGACCTGGGCCGCTTTCCCGCCCCGTCGGAACGCGGCTTACGCAGAGCTGACTGCCCTTTTCATATGCTGTCCGTTGGGCGGTTGGTCGAAAAGAAAGGCTTCGATCGCCTGATTGATGCATTCGCCATGCTGCCGGACGATCTTGACTGGCACTGGACGCATATCGGCGGAGGAAGCCTGAGTGATACTTTGCAGAACCGGGCCGCATCGGCCGGGTTGTCCGGGCGCATCACCTGGAAAGGGGCCTGTGACCAACCTGAGGTCATCGCCGCGATGCGCACAGCAGACCTGTTTGTTCTGCCCAGCCGGATTGCCACAGATGGGGACCGGGATGGCTTGCCCAATGTGTTGATGGAAGCCGCCTCGCAGTATCTGCCGATCCTGTCGACCCCCGTTTCTGCGATTCCTGAGTTTATCGAGACAGGCACGCATGGCGTCCTGACGGATGACGATCCGGACGCGCTGGCAAATGCGATTGCACAGCTGGCGGCCAACCCCGCGCAGGCTGCAGCAATGGCGGGTGCTGCCTATGATCGTCTGATCGCCGACTTCCGCATGGACCCGGGCATAGCGCTTTTGTCTGCCAGGTTAAGCGCGCTGGGCGCGCATAAGAGCTGATGCCGCGCATCGCCTTCTACGCCCCGATGAAATCCCCCAACAGCCCGGTGCCGTCGGGGGACCGGGAAATGGCCCGAAATCTTCTTCTGGCAATCCAAGCCCGAGGGGATGCGGTGGATCTGGCCTCGGACCTGCGCGTATTCGACAAGCACGGCGACAAAGAGGTCCAGGCCAAACTGCGCCATGAGGCTGATGCCGAGGTGCTGCGCCTGACCTGCGACCTGCCTGCTGACACTGCACTATGGGTGACCTATCACAATTATTACAAGGCCCCTGATCTGATTGGACCCCGTGTAAGTACGGCGCGAAACATACCCTATGTTCAGCTTGAAAGCACCCGTGCCTACAGCCGCCTTCAGGGGCCATGGTCAGGGTTTGCCCAAGCGGCCCATCAGGCCTGCGACGCGGCCCGGGTGATCTTTTATCACACCGCCAATGACCTCATCACGCTGGAACGCGAGCAGTTCGGAAATCAGGCGCTTGTCGAGCTTCCGCCGTTTCTTCCCGCCTCCTCGCTGCCGCAGGCCTCTAGCTGCGATGGCCCGATGCTGGCCGTGGGCATGATGCGACACGGCGACAAGCAGGCCTCTTACCGGGTGCTGGAACAGGCACTGCGCCACCTGCAGGGCGATTGGTCCCTGTCTATTGCTGGCGATGGTCCCGCCCGCGCCGAAATCGAAGCGCTGATGGCAAAGTTTGGCACGAAAGTCCGGTTTCTGGGGCAGCTTGATCGCGACGCGCTGCGCAAGGCTTATGCTACCGCATCCCTGATGGTCTGGCCCGGCGTGAATGAGGCTTATGGCATGATCTATCTAGAGGCTCAGGCCCATGGCATCCCCGTTGTTGCACAGGACAGGCCGGGCGTTCGGGATGTGCTGATGCCGTCCGACTATCCTTCGGTTGCTGAAGGGGCCAAGGGGCTGGCCGCAAGGCTGCGCACTCTTCTGGACAATCCGGCACTGCGGTCTTCTCAAGGCAGCCAATCGGCCGCATATATAGCCGCGCGCCACCTGATGCCCGATGCAACTGATCGGTTCTGGACGGCTGTTGATCCTTTGCTGGAGGCATCCACATGAGCAAGCTCGCCCTATTGCGCCACGGGCATACGGCGTGGAACCGCGCCGGGCGCATTCAGGGGCGCAGCGATATTCCATTGGATGAACAGGCTCGGACAGAACTGGCATGCTATTCCCTGCCCTCCCCTTGGGATCAGGCTATGGTCTGGTCCAGTCCCTTGGCGCGTGCGGCCCAGACGGCACAACTGGTTTCAGGGCGCGAACCGTTGAAGTCCGAGGCCCTCATGGAAATGAACTGGGGCGCTTGGGAGGGGCAGCACGGCACCGATCTCATTGCCGATCCCGCAAGCGGTTATCGCCATATCGAGGATTGGGGTTGGGATTTCCTACCCCCCGGAGGCGAAAGCCCCGCCGAAATCTGGCAGCGGCTGGAACCTTGGCTTGCCAGTCTTGGCGAAAATACCGTAGCCGTTTGCCATATTGGTATCATGCGGGTCATTCTGGCCCGCGCCTGGGGATGGGATTTTGACGGCCCCGCCCCCTTTAAGATCAAGCGCAACCGCCTCTATATCGTGGACATGGAGTCCATGCGCCCCGAAACTGACCCTATCCGTTTGATCCGGCAGGAGACCCGCATATGAGGGTGATGATCGTTGTGACCCATCTGCTGGGCACCGGACATCTCAGCCGCGCGCTTACATTGGGCCGGGCCTTTGCCGCTGAGGGTCACAAGGTATTGCTCGTCTCAGGCGGAATGCCCGCGCCGCAGCTGGACCATACCGGGATCGACTTGCTAGGGCTGCCGCCATTGCGCTCGGACGGCACCAATTTCACGCGATTGCTGACGCAAACGGATGAGGCCGCGCATCCTGCCTATTTCGACGCTCGCAAGGTTGCCCTGACAGAGGCGCTGCGGAGCTTTGCCCCGGATGCGCTGATCACCGAGCTGTACCCCTTTGGTCGCAGATCCCTGGCGGATGAGTTTGACGCCCTGTTGGATGCTGCCCACGCACAGGGTCGCCGTCCGGTTATTTTGGGATCAGTCAGGGACATACTGGCGCCCCCGTCCAAACCTGCCAAAGCCCAGCGCACCGAGGAAATCATTCTTGACCTCTTTGACGGTGTCCTTGTCCATTCAGACCCAAGCATGATCCCGCTGAGTGTAAGCTGGCCAGTCTCGGAACGTCTGGCGCATCGCCTGTTCTATACCGGGTTCGTGGCCCCTACGGCACCGACCCCGCATCCCGACGGGATTGGTAAAGGTGAGATTCTGGTAAGCGCTGGCGGTGGGTCGGTGGGCGAGCCGATCTTTCAGGCGGCCATCGAGGCCGCACGAAAGATGCCCAACATGCACTGGCGCCTGTTGGTGGGCGGACAGGACGCCTCGGCACGTATAAAACACCTGACAAAACTGGCTGGCGACGCCCCTGTGACGTTAGAACCGGTGCGCCCGGACTTTCGCCAAATGCTGCCCTTGGCCGCCGCGTCGGTCAGCATGTGCGGTTACAACACTGCGTTGGACATCTTGCAGTCTGGCACACCCTCGGTCTTTATCCCCTTCGACGACGGAAGCGAAGTCGAACAGACTTTGCGCAGCCAAAGCCTGTCGAAGCTCAGCGCGATCGACGTATTGCCGAGTGACCAATTGACCGGAGAAACACTGGCGCAGGCTGTCGAGGCCATCCTAGCTGCCCCCAAACGACCAAGCACCAGCCAAGGTTTCAACGGGGCAGAAAAGTCTGTTGAGATTGTAAGATCACTGTTGGATCACGCTCATGACCGGTGATTGGCACCCCCTGATGACCGAGCTTGATATGTGGCGGCGGGACGGGCTGTCTCTGCCGCTGTGGTGGAGGGATGATGACGCGGTCTGTGTCACGCCACAGTTGGAACGTCTAGAGGCGCTGTCCGCATCACTGGAACTGCCGGTACATCTGGCGATTATTCCGCGTGACGCAGATGAAGATCTGGTTACCCATGTCGAAGGCTCGTCCGCATTGATACCGGTGGTCCATGGCTGGGCCCATCAAAACCACGCTTCGACAAACGAGAAGAAATCAGAGTTTCGACTGCATCGCCCCTTTCAGGACATCCGCAGCGATGCGCGGGCCGGGCTGACCCGGTTACAGAGCCTGTTCCCAGACAAGCTGTGCCCTATGTTTGTGCCACCCTGGAACCGGATCGCGTCAGAGATGGTTCAGGAATTGCCGGGCCTAGGATATCAAATCCTGTCCACTGCGACGCCCCGAAAGGAAAAGATGGCGGCACCTGGCCTGATGCAGATCAACACGCATCTGGACCCGATCGACTGGCGCGGGTCACGGGGGTTGGTCCCTCGGGACAAGCTGATCGCGCAGACTGCTGATCTGCTTCGGAACCGGCGCGAAGGGCCTGCGGACAATACCGAGCCGTTTGGGATCCTGACGCATCACCTGGTGCATGATGAAGATATCTGGTCCTTTACGCGAGACATTCTGACGCGGTTTCTGGATGGTCCGGCGACCGTCTGGACCGCCCCAAAAAACGATAAATCACGGAGACCCGAATGAGCCGATTGGATTCAATGCTGCGCCGCCTGACGGCCCAACGCGACGGGCTGAACTGGGCGGTCGATCAGATTACAGATACGAGCGGCGATATACTGGACATGGGTTTGGGGAATGGCCGCACCTATGATCACCTACGTGAAATTCTACCAGACCGGCGCATCTGGGTCATGGACCGGATTTTACAGTGCCACCCGTCCAGCACCCCTCCGGCAGAGGATTTTCTGCAGGGCGAAGCGGGTCCTATGTTAAAGAAACTAGCAGCCGGTGGCCCGAAAATAGCATTGGCACATTACGATTTCGGGCGCGGTATCAAGCAGGATGATGTGGCTGAGGCGGCGATGCTCAGCCCGTTGATCTCTCAGGTCATGCTGCCCGGTGGGCTGCTGATATCCGGCCAACCACTGGTTGGGTTTGAACAGATCACCGGACCGGAGACCATCGCACCCGACCGATACCTTTTCTACAGGGCCTGATCAGGCCACACGTCGCCCTCGCGACCACACTCCGTTCAGGGCAGGCGCCCCTTCACGCATCCGGAACCGAATGACGTCGGCGCGCGCGCCTGCGCGCAGCTCGCCACGGTCTTCCAGCCCGACCACCTGCGCCGGGGACATCGTAACGGTCCGCAGTCCACGGGCCATGTTGTCCCACATCTCGCCCAGCCGTGCCGCCGACAGCAACAACGCGGCCGGCACATAGTCCGAAGACAGAATATCCAGATGTCCCAGATCGGCCAGTTCTTTGGCGGCCACATTCCCCGAATGTGACCCGCCCCGGATTACATTTGGCGCCCCCATCATCACCTTGATCCCGTGATCATGGCAAGCCCGCGCCGCTTCGACGGTAGTGGGGAATTCGGCCAGCCGGATACCGTGGCCCGCTGATACATGTACCTGTTCCCGGGTGGTGTCGTCATGGCTGGCCAGCATGGCCCCAAAACGTTTGGCCGCCTTTACGGCTTCCACCTCGTGCTTTTCGCCGTTCCTGTCCCGCATCGCCTTGAGGTCCGCGACATGCTGCTGGAATTCCTTGCCCTCCAACCCCAGCTTTCCTTTCAGATAACTTTCGAGCTTTGAGATATCACGGAATTGACGCTGACCGGGCGTGTGGTCCATCAGTGACACCAGCCCGACACGGTCCTCGAGGCCGAATTCATCCAGTTCTTCGACCAGCGTTTCTGAACACAACTCGGCCCGCAAATGCAAGAAATGGCTGATTTTTAAGGCGTCTTGCTCTCGTAACTGCCACAGCTCGCGGGACAGGCCACGTGCGTATTTGTTGTAGCGCGGACCAGTCGGGATCGACCCGACGCGCATCGCATCGAACACGGTTGTGATGCCCGTGCTGGCCAGTTCGGCGTCATGGGCAAGAATTGCCGCCGCATGGGGCCAGTCGACCTTGGGGCGGGGCTGGATATGACGTTCCAGATTGTCTGTGTGCAGCTCGACCAGACCGGGGCTGACATAGTCACCCTCACAATCGATTGCACCGCTTGGAACCGCCGCGCCTGTATCGATCTCGGTGATGCTGTCGCCCTGAACCCGGACGCTGCCGTTAATGGTTTCGTCGGGCAGGATCAGCGTGGCATTGGCAAGGATCAATTCTTCTGTCATCTGAACTTCACACAGTTTGAGGTATTGGAAGGCCACGCAATAGGAGGCCAATGTGACATTCACGCGATACGCGATCTATTTTGCGCCACCCGCCACGGCGGAGTGGACGCAATTCGCAACCCGTTGGCTGGGCTGGGACATGGAGGCTGGCACCGAGGTCGCCCATCCTGGGCTGGATGGTGTGGATGTTGCAGCGGTTACGGAGGTACCGCGAAAATACGGGCTGCACGCGACCATGAAACCCCCGTTCCGCCTGCGCGAGGGGCAATCCGTCACAGCGTTGCAAGAGGCCTGCGCCACCCTTGCTGCCAGCCAATGCGCAATCATGATGGAAGGTCTTGAGATTGCCCGCCTTGGCCGGTTTCTGGCCCTGCGACCACTTGGCGACACAGCCGCGCTGAACGCGTTGGCCGCCGCCTGTGTTCAAGAGCTTGATATGTTCCGGTCCCCACCGTCGGCGGCTGAACTTGACCGTCGCCGCGCCTCCAGACTGACACCGGATCAGGACGCCAACCTGGTCAAATGGGGATACCCTTATGTGCTGAACGCGTTTCGGTTTCACATCACCCTGAGCGGCAGGTTGGACAAGCCCGTGCTTGTTTCGGTCCAGCGCACCCTGGAAAACCATCTGGGGCCGCTTTTGCCAAAACCCTTTCGAATTGCGGATCTGGCCCTGATGGGCGAGGCCGAGGATGGACGGTTTCACCTGATCCATCGCTATGCGCTTTCCAACTGAAGGCGGGACAAAATTTTGGCCACCGTATCCTGCAGAGCACCAGAATTGTCGACCTCGATCACCCGGACCAGCCCCTTAGGCAAAGGGGTCTTGGCCTGGCCCAACCGACGCGCCTGTTCGCTGTCACTTTCGCGCCCGCGCAATGACAAGCGTTGCTCTAGAACGCTCGCGTCTGCCGTCAACGAGACAACAATCAGATCGCCAAAGATCTCTTGCGCCTGCAACAACACAGCGCGCGACAGGTTGACCAGAACTGCCTCCGCCACCTGACGTTGCTGCGCGATCTCTTTCGGCACACCATAGAGCAACCCATGTGCATGCCAGCTGAGCGCGAATGCGCCTTCATCTTCCATCTGTCGAAACGCGTCATCGGTGACCCGTTTGAAATCTTCCCCCGCTTCGCCTTCGGGGCGGGTGACGACACGGCGCAGCCGCTGGATACCTTTTGCGCGGGCTTCTAACGCCTCAATCACACTGTCTTTGCCGACACCTGACGGACCGACAACCGCTATGACCGGGGCAAGCGTCATGCCGCAATTCCCGGCGTGAATTGCGAAACGTTGATCTCGCGATCGCAAACCTGCTTCCGCGCGTCAACATCATGGAAGATACCGATAATCGCCGCTCCGCGCTCTTTCGCCTCAAGGATCAGGGACAGGACGGTTTCACGATTCTGCGCATCCAGACTGGCTGTGGGTTCATCCAGCAGCATGGCCGGGTATTCATGGGCAAAGCCGCGCGCGATGTTCACGCGCTGCTGTTCGCCGCCCGAAAAGGTCGTCGGACTAAGGGGCCAGAGCCGTTCAGGAATATTCAGACGCTCGAGCAGACCCGCGGCCTTGTCCAGTGCCTTCTGTTTATCGCAACCAACGGCAAGAAGCGGCTCGGCCACGACCTCAAGCGTCGGCACTCTGGGCACAACACGCAGGAACTGGCTGACATAGCCCAGCGTTTCGCGCCGCAGGGTCAAGATCTCGCGCGGTTCAGCCTTGGCGACGTCTAAACCACCGACCAGAACCTGACCCGAGGCAGCCAGATAGTTGCCATAGATCACCCGCATCAAGGTGGATTTACCTGCCCCCGACGCGCCGGTCAGCGCCACACACTCACCCGGTTCAACCCTGAGCGTAGCGCCCTGCATGACCGGGATCACCGCGCTCCCCTGATTGTGCAGGGTAAAGCTTTTGCTGACATTGTTCAGTTCAATCATTGTCCCGGCCCTCATACCTGCAACACGCTGGACACCAGCAGTTGCGTATAGGCATGCTGCGGATCGTCCAGAACCTGATCAGTCAATCCGGCCTCGACCACATGACCGGCTTTCATCACCATCAGCCGATCCGCCAGCAGACGGACAACGGCAAGATCATGGGTGACAATGATGGCGCTCAGCCCCATTTCCCGAACCAACCCGCGCAACAGGTCCAACAGGCGAGCCTGTACCGAGACGTCCAGACCACCAGTCGGTTCATCCATGAAGACCAGCCTGGGGCCGGTCACAAGATTCCGCGCGATCTGCAGGCGCTGCTGCATGCCACCGGAAAACGCGGACGGACGATCATCAACCCGCTCCGCTTCGATCTCAACCCGACCCAGCCAGTCGATCGCCTTGTCGCGGATATCGCCATAGTGGCGGTCACCTACGGCCATCAGTCGTTCGCCGATATTTCCGCCCGCACTGACAGACATACGCAAGCCATCGCGCGCATGTTGGTGCACGAATGCCCAATCGGTGCGGCTCAGCATCCGGCGTTCAGGTTCCGACATGGTCACGGTATCCACCGGACCGTCTGCACGAGTGTCAAAGATCACCTGCCCCGCATCCGGCACCAGATGACCCGCCAGACAGTTCAGCAGGGTTGACTTGCCCGAACCACTCTCACCCACGATCCCCATCACCTCGCCGGGATAGAGATCAAAACTCACATCGGTACAGCCGATACGGGCCCCGTAGGATTTTCTGATATCCTGTACACTCAGCAGCGGTGTCATTTCATTCACCTTGGGTCATATGAAAACTCGATCCGATTGCCGCCCGGCTCTCGGATCATGAAATGGAGTTTCGGACCTGAACCCGAGGGTTCAGGTGCAAACTCGACAACGACGGCAGGCCAGTCTTTGACCGCATCGAAAACCGCAGTCAGCGCTTCTTCATCGGGAACTTTCAAGGCAACATGATGCAACCCGACGTTCTTGTGCCGGTCAAACCCCTGTAGCCCCTTGCCTTTTTGCTGCCAAAGCGTCAGCTTCGCCGCGCCATTGGTCACATAAACCGCCGGATAATCCGGATTGCTGCCGAAGACCTCCCAAGCCAGCGCATCGACAAAGAACGTCCGCGTGGCGTCGAGGTCCGAAACCGTAAGGCCAAGGTGGTCAATTCCAAGCACATCTTCTCGTTTCATGCGGCATCCTCTCTGGCCAAACGGCCCACATGGCCCGCCTCGCGGCGCGACCGGCAATAATCAGTGTCCGAGCAAACAAACATGCGGGTGCCTGCATCATCCATGATGACTTCATCCAGATAGCTGTCCTCGGCCCCGCACAGATCACAGGGATGGTCGGCCTTGGTGGCCTCGAACGGGTAGTCCTGGAAATCGAGGCTGACGACCTTGGTATGCGGTGGCACCGCGTAGATACGTTGCTCGCGGCCCGCGCCAAACAGCTGGATCGCGTCCATCTCAAGCTTTGGGTTGTCGAATTTCGGGATGGGGGACGGGTCCATCACATAACGGTCCGAGACCATCACAGGATAAGCATAAGCGGTTGAGATCGCACCATGCTGGCTGATGTCTTCGTACAGTTTCACGTGCATCAACCCGTACTCTTCGAGGCTGTGCATCTTGCGTGTCTCGGTCTCGCGCGGTTCCAGAAACCGCAGCGGTTCCGGGATCGGCACTTGATAGACAAGAATCTGATCCGCGCGCAGCTTCGCCTCGGGGATGCGGTGGCGGGTCTGGATGACCGTCGCCTTCTCGGTTTCCTCGGTGGTGGCGACGCCCGCCGTATTCTCGAAAAACTTACGGATAGACACGGCATTGGTCGTATCATCCGCGCCCTGATCAATCACCTTGAACGTATCGTCCGGGGTCAAAGTTGCGGCAGATACCTGCACGCCTCCGGTACCCCAGCCATAAGGCATCGGCATCTCTCGGCTGGCAAATGGCACCTGATATCCGGGAATAGCCAACCCCTTGAGGATCGCCCGACGGATCATCCGCTTGGTTTGTTCGTCCAGATATGCGAAGTTATATTCAGTCATTTGATGTAACTATTTTGTTTCTGGTGTTTTTATGAACGTATTTGGTATTTGTTCGCTCTTTTTGGCGATTATGCTCTATTTTATCTGGCGCAATTTTCGCGCAAAGTGGCGCCTCGGGGCTATGGCCCGCGACCTTTCGTGCGAATGGGAATCGCTTGAAATCGTGAATTCGCGCGAAGCATTCGGCAGGAAATCGCCCAATCAGGGCAACGACTGGTTTTTGAACCGTAGGACGAGCCTGTAGGGCAAAGCGTACAGAGCTCATTCCGCAGCCTCCCTCGATGCAGTCCGTTCCTCGGCCTCGCGGCGCAGCTTGCGCACCAGTTCCAGTTCGGATTGAAAATCCACGTAATGCGGCAGCTTGATATGTTCGAGGAAACCCGTTGCCTGAATATTGTCTGAGTGGCTCAGGACAAATTCCTCGTCCTGTGCAGGTGCGCCCAGATTGTCCTCGCCCAGCTCCTCCCACCGCAGCGCCCGGTCGACCAGAGCCATGGCGATGGATTTGCGTTCAGACTGGCCAAAGACGAGCCCATAGCCGCGTGTAAACTGTGGCGGCTCAGTCTTTGAGCCTTGGAACTGGTTCACCGTCTCACATTCGGTCAACTCGACTTCGCCGATCTCGATGGCAAAGCCCAGTTCGGGAATGTCCATTTCGACCGCGACCTTGCCGATCCGCAGCTCGCCAACAAAGGCGTGGTTGCGGGCATAGCCGCGCTGAGTCGAATAGGCCATGCCCAACACAAACCCTTCATCCCCGCGCGCCAGCGATTGCAACCGCAGCGGACGGCCCGCCGGAAACTCCAGCGGCTCGCGGGTCAAGTCGCCGGGCGTAGCATCACTGACCGGCTCGTCCTGAATGATATCCTCACTCTTGAGGAATTTGGTGATATGCGGGGTCGGCTCGTGTCGCGCCGTACCTTCGGGCGCGGGTAGAGTTTCGCCATCCGCAGCCAGTTTGAAATCCAGCAGGCGGTGGGTGTAGTCGAATGTCGGGCCCAGCACCTGCCCGCCCGGCGCATCCTTGAACGTCGCCGATATCCGACGGTCACAGGCCATATTGCCCGTTTCAACCGGTTCGGAATAACCAAAACGCGGCAATGTCGTGCGATAGGCGCGGATCAGAAAGATCGCTTCGATCAGATCGCCACGCGCCTGTTTGATCGCCAGTGCGGCAAGGTCCGGATCATACAGCGATCCTTCTGCCATCACCCGGTTCACCGCCAGGCTCAGCTGCTCCCGGATCTGGACCAGGCTAAGCTCGGCCACATCCGGGGCGCCTCGGCGCTCTTCGGCCAACCAGGCATGGGCATTCTCAATCGCCTTTTCGCCTCCTTTGACGGCAACATACATCGCTTAACCCTCCGCGCTGATCTGGGTACTGCGCGGCAGGGCCGCGACCTTGTCACCGCAGGTAAAGAAGAAGTCACATCCCAAAGGGAAAAGAGCCGCATTACGTTGCAACGCAGGGATATCGGGTAGGTTCAAGCCTGCGCTCTGCTTGATACCGGGACCGTGCAAAATGGCACCGGACTGATCCAGGCTGTCACGCTCAACAATCAGAGTGGTTGACCGATCCGGATACTCGGCAGTTCCGATACGATAGCGATCCAGCCCACCAATTTCGCCCCAAGTGCCGACGGCGAAATCTGCCTCGGCAGCAGGAACCAGCGGCGCGCCGGTGTGGAAGGTCAGCCATTCGCGCAGAGCATCGGTGTCGAGCTCACCCGCCAGATGTACCTTGGTTTCCGGGTCGCATAAAGTCAGCAACAAGGTGCCCGCTGCTACCGACAAAGGCGCTGGGGGCACGGCCCCTGACAGGCTGCGGATTTCGCCTGGGCGTGCCATCACCGTCATCGCCGCGCGAAAAACATGTGCGGAATCAACCGGTATGTTCTGGAACCCGCCCGAGAATTGAGTTTGCGCAGTCATCAATCTTCTCCCCGAACCAGCGTGAAGAATTCTACTTTGGTTGCCGCCGCCTTTGCCGCCCGCGCGATTTTGACCGCCTGCATTTTCTGTTCCAGCGGACCGAGCAGGTTTTCCTGCACATGGTCTGCTGCCGCAGTCTGCATCATCGCATCAATCACAGCTGCAGCTTCGGCCTTGGGCTTTGACCGGCCCTGAACATAGCCATGTCCAACCGTGCCATCCTGCAAGACCACCGAGCAGCGCGTGACCGTCATTTCACCCAGGTTGAACGGCGCCCCGGTGGCGCCGGTACGTCCGCGCACCATCACGCCGCCCACTTCGGGGCTGCGCAGCCATTCAAAGCCGGGACGGTCCGTGAGACCCTCCCACAGCGCCAACGTGGCTTCATCTGGCGCGCGGGCCAGCAGGCCCATCCAGGTCTTACGCGCCTCGGTCGCGGAATCTGTCTGTTGTGTCATCAAAGCCTCTTGGCGGGGTTGTCTACTTATCATATACAACTATACAAATCATAGACCGCCGCCCGGCGACTCGCAATCGCAACTGTGTGAATTTTTGGTGACATGAACAAAACGCCGATCTGGAAAAGCATCGCCCTAAGCCTGACGTCGGACATTGCCGAAGGGCGATATCAAACCGGTGACCGGTTGCCGACCGAAGCGCAACTGGCCGCAACGCATGGCGTTAACCGCCACACGGTTCGCCGGGCGCTGTCTGACATGGCCGACCAGGGGCTGGTCCATTCTAGGCGCGGGGCCGGTGTATTCGTCGCCACCCGACCAACCGAGTATCCGATTGGTAAGCGGGTGCGATACCACAAGAGCATCTCGGCCAGCGGCAAGATGCCCGGCAAGAAGATCCTCGCCCTGACCACACGGGCCGCGGATGAAGCCGAGGCCGATGCATTGGGGCTTGAAACCGGCGACACGGTGCATGTCTATGACGGTCTGTCTCTGGCCGACGGGCAACCCATCGGCCTGTTTCAAAGCGTTTTTCCGGCCAAGCGATTTCCTGACATTCTGCAGATTCTAACCGAAACCCAATCCGTCACCAAAGCCCTGCAAAGATGCGATGTGCCAGATTACACGCGCATCTCAACCCGCCTGACCGCGCGCGCGGCCACGGCAACTCAAGCTCTGCACTTGCACCTGCCCGAGGGCGCACCAGTCTTGTTTTCGATCGGCATCAATGCAGACCCCGATGGCAATCCTGTCGAGTATGGAAGAACAACCTTTGCCGGAGAGCGAGTCACGCTGACCCTGAACGAGGATTGATCCCGTAGGTCTCCCGCCCGTCTTCAACCTCCTATCGGAGGTCTCATCCCGTTGGGCGTAGCGCCGCGCAAAGCGCGGCGCCCGGCCCAAGGCCGCAAAGGGGGATCGGCGAAACCGATGCTTCTGCGAGCGCGGAGCACCTGGGGTCACAGGGCCAGCTATTCGTATTTCTCCAAAAACGCCTCAGCCTCTAGTTTGCGAAAATCCGGCAATGCGTCACGCAAGCGGCTGTTGTCCCAGTCCCACCAGGCCAACTGCTCCATCCGATCCGCAACCGCTTGTGGGAACCTGGGGCGGAGTGGTTGGGCCGCCACCCCAGCAACGATCATGTAGGGCGGCACGTCTTTGGTCACCAGCGCCCCGGATGCGATGACCGCACCATTACCGATTGTCACCTCGGGCTTGATGATCGCCCCGTGACCGATCCATGTGTCATGCCCGATAAATGCGATCCGGCTTGCGCGATGGACAAACCACTCCGCATCATCCTCGGCATCGTCCCAATAGTCAGCCGACCGATAGCTAAAATGATGCAGCGAGGCCTTTTGCAACGGGTGATCCGTAGCGCCGATCCGGGTAAAGCTGGCAATGTTCGAAAACTTACCGATCCTTGCATTAGCGATGTCGCAGGTCCGGTCGCAATAGGAATAGTCGCCCCAGACCGCGTTGGCGATCCGGCTGCCGGTGCCAATCTCGACAAATGCACCAAAGCTGCTGTTGGTAATCTGGCAATCGGGATGGATGAACGGTTCATCCGCGCGCAATCGTGCCATAGTCCTGACCTTTCAAGCTGCGCTCACGGCAGAATAAAATCTTTGGTTTTCGCGTTGCTCGGCTTGCTCTTCTTGCCGCTGTCGCCCTGGATCAAACGACGCCGTAACCAGCCCGAGAACCAATCCATCAACATCACCATGAGAATGATCAGAACGATGTAATAGGCGACCTCTTCCCAATCTTTCTGAGTGATGATCGCCTGCGTCAGCAACAGACCAATGCCGCCGCCAGTAATCGCGCCAATTATGGTCGCGCTGCGGGTGTTGGATTCGAGAAAGTACAAAAGCTGGCTCAACAGCACGGGAGTGATCTGTGGGATCACGCCAAAGCGATAGCGCTGCGGCGCATTCGCACCGGTCGACTGCACGCCCTCGATCTGCTTCTCATCCACATTCTCTAGCGCTTCTGAGAATATCTTGCCGAATGTCCCGGTATCGGTCACCAGAATTGCCAGCGCTCCGGTCAACGGCCCTGGGCCGAAGGCCCGTGCCAGAACAACGGTCCAGATCAAGGCGTCCACACCGCGTACAAAGTCGAACACCCGCCGTGTGGCAAAGCGCACCGACCGCAAGGGGTTAAAGTTCCGCGTCGCCAGGAACGCCAGTGGCAAGGCGATAATCCCTGCCCCCATGGTGCCCAGAAACGCCATCAGGATCGTCTCAAAGATGGCCCAGGCCACATCCTGATGCCGCCAGATCTTGTTGGTCCAGAAATCGTTGAAAATAGCACCGGCCTCACCGGCGGTGGCGCGGCTGACCAACTCGGGGAAAGATTTGCCATAATACGGGCTGTCGAGGGTGAACCAAAACAGCTCCCACCCTGGGAAATAGCGAAACACTTCGGACCGGTTGCGGGTCACGGTCAGACGCCCGGCATCGGTGGTGATCGCCAGCCGATTTTTCGAGACATTGATCCAGTCTGGAACATCGCCCGCCGGTAACTCTGCTTGCACCCCAGAGGCCCGGCTGGGCGTAGCGCGCACGACGCCATAGCCAGGGATATCGTATTCGATTGTCTCGGGGCCGAATCGCACCAAGTGACCATCCTCCAGGTCAATGATCGTGGTTTCGCCCAACGCCACCCAGTCGGGTGCTGTCCCGTCAGGATAGGTGCCTTTGCGGTCCCCTTCGACCGCAACGGACACATCACCATTGCGGTTATCCCGCGTGACATGGGTTTTGTAGCTGTAACTGTCGGCAACAAGCGTCTTGCCGTTTTCCCAATTTGCACGCCCGGCAATACCAGGCACGTCAAAGGCAAAGAACACGTAAATCAGGTAAAAAGCGACAAGGCCGGGCAACCCGAAATTCACGATCCGTTTGCGGTTGAACAGACGACCGGCCTCGGCCTTGAGGTCATCTGTCGACAGATCAGTGGCAAAGGTCGTCATGCCGAAGCTCCTTTTTCAGACCCGTGGGTCAGGCGATCCCGCAGATAGCCGGACAGCTGATCCACGACCATGATTGTGACAAAAAGCAGAAGGAAGATGGCCGCGGCCTCGTCGTAGCGCCCCTGCCCCCATGACATCGCGTTGCGCAGCTCATAGCCCAGACCGCCAGCACCGACGAAACCGAGGATGGCCGAGGCACGGATGTTGATCTCGAACCGCAGCAAGGCATAGCTGACATAGTTCGGTCCGACCTGTGGGATCACGCCCAAATACATCCGTTGCGACCAGTTCGCGCCCACCGAATGCAGCCCCTCAACCGGCTTCAGCGAAGCGTTCTCGTTCACTTCCGAGAACAGCTTGCCCAACGCGCCGGCGGTATGGATGGCAATCGCAATCATGGCCGGAACCGGACCGCCGCCGAGAATAAAGATCAAAACCAGCGCGATAACGATTTCAGGGATGGCCCTGCAGATATCGGAAATCCGCCGAAACAAAGGGATCAGAGATGGCCTTTGCGCCATGCCCCGTGTCGACATCAGGGCTAGAAATGTGCCCGCAATCGTACCGATCAGGGTTGATGCTGCCGCGATATTGATCGTCTCAATCAGGGCCGGAAAGAACCGGATCAGATTCTCCGGCATCGCGCCGATCTTTTCCCACGCTTCCGAGAGAACCTCGGCCGGATAGTCGAAAACCCTGCGCCAACCGTCAACGAAACTGCCTGCGTTTCGATCATCCGCAGTTCGGAACCCTGCGGCCATCAAAGCCACAAACAGGATCAGGAGAATGCCACCATAGGCCCGTTTTCGCCGGGTCATTTCTGAGTATTCGTCGCGGATCTGATCGACACTGTGGGACCCTGCGGTCAGGTCTGTCATAGAATGCTCCTGAGAAAACGGGGTCCGGTATAACACCGGACCCCGATCATGTGAGTTGCAGGCTTAGTTGGATTTCAGCTTGCGGGCTTCAATGATGACCTCGTAGGCCTCATGCGTGATGGGATCAAAGCTCTTGGCTTCGCCTGCTGCCACGCCGTAGAAACACTCGCGGTCTTTTTCATCCAGCGTGTTCCACAGTTCAGTGACCTGAACTTTGACATCTTCGGGCAAGGCCTTGCGCAGAACGACCGGGCCTTCCGGGATCGGCGCCGATTTCCAGATCTCGACCAGATCGTTCATGTCGACCAGACCGGCATCAACAGCGCGGCGCAGCGCGCCCGACTGATAGCCATCTTCCCAATCACCCAGGCCGTCGGCCCAGGTCACGCCGCCGTCAACGTCACCGTTGTTTACCGCAACGATAGTCTGTTCGTGACCGCCGGTGAACTTGACCTCACCGAAGTAATCGCCCGAGTCCATGGTGGCGCCGGTGGCCTGTGGAATCTCGATCGAAGGGATCAGGTATCCTGAGGTCGAGTTCGGATCACCAAAACCAAAGGCCTTACCCTTCATGTCTTCCAGCGAGGCGATGCCGCTATCTTTGCGCGCAAAGCCTACCGAGTAGTAGCCATAGCCGCCATCACTGTTGACCTTGACCAGAACCGGCTCAACCGCTTCGGGATCGCTCAGATAGGTTTTGGCGTAACCCGACGCACCCAACCAAGCGACGTCAATCGTGCCACCCAGCAGGCCCTGAATCACACCGTTATAATCGGCAGGGGCGAACAGCTTGGTCGGAACGCCCAACAGCTCTTCGGTGTATTCGCGCAGGCATTCGTTTTTGCTCATCCGGTCCTGAGCGTTTTCGCCGCCCAGAATACCAATTCGGAATTCGCTGATTTCCTGCGCCATAGCGGGCGCGGCCATGGCAGTGGTCGCAACAAGGGCAGCAATTAGGTTTTTCATCTGTCTCTCTCCAGGTTGATGTCCCCGACCTCTCATCGGGTCGGGCGATGAAAGGTGGTTGGGGTGGCTCAGATGGTGGCTTCGGCTTCCATCAGGGCCTTCTGGGTGGCGTCGAGCGTTTCGATCTCGGTCGAGGTCGCCTCTTCCGAGAAACTCGCATCGGCCCCATAGATCTCGCGGGCGACGCCGGTGGTCAGTTGTTCGGGCAACCCGTCAAAGACGATGCGGCCGTCGCGCATGCCGACAACGCGGTCGCAATAGCGGCGCGCGGTATCCAGCGTGTGCAAGTTGGCGATGACCGTGCGGCCATCCTCTTCGTGGATGCGGCGCAGGGCCTGCATCACCACCTGGGCATTCATCGGGTCCAGCGATGCGATCGGCTCATCCGCTAGAATGATTTTGGGGTCCTGCATCAAAGCCCGCGCGATGGCGACACGCTGCTGCTGTCCACCCGACAGCGCCTCGGCCCGTTTCGGCGCATGTTCGGCGATGCCCAGACGATCCAGAATGTCGATGGCGCGGTGGATGTCCTCCATCGGGAACAGGTTGAACATGGTGGCCAGTGTCGATTGGCGGTTCAGTGTGCCATGCAGCACGTTCGACACCACATCCATGCGCGGCACCAGATTGAACTGCTGAAAGATCATGGCGCATTCGGCCTGCCACGCCCGCTTCTCTCGCCCCTTCAACTGGGTGACATCGCGGCCTTCGAACAGGATCTTGCCTTCGCTGGAATCGGTCAGGCGATTGACCATCCGCAAAAGGGTGGATTTCCCGGCGCCGGATCGCCCGATGATGCCGATCATGCACGGCTTGTCTACATCCAAAGTCGCCGCATCCACGGCTATGTTTTCGCCGAAGCGTTTGGTCAGTTTGTCGATACGCAGCACAGGCCACCCCCAATTCGTCTTGGCGGTGAGCTACAGGCACTGTTCAACGGCTGTGTGTCAGTAAGGTGAAAGTTTTGTTACGGCGCGATTGTCGCGGGGGCTATCCATCAACTGACCTCAACGCTATACGCATCCTCAACTGTTCAGATGACACGAGGCAACCATGAGCTTTGACCGCAGCATCAAGATCGCCCCGTCGATCCTGTCCGCCGATTTTGCCAATTTCGGCGCCGAGATTCAGGCCATTGAGGCTCAGGGCGCCGACTGGGTGCATATTGACGTGATGGATGGCCATTTTGTCCCCAACCTGACCTTTGGTCCACCCGCCGTCAAAGCCTTTCGTCCGCATGTCAAAACGGTGATGGACGTGCATCTGATGATCACCCCAGTCGATCCCTACATTCAGGCCTATGCGGATGCTGGGGCCGATGTCCTGACCGCCCATATCGAGGCAGGGCCGCATTCGCACCGCACCTTGCAGGCCATCCGCGCTGCAGGAATGAAGGCCGGTATCGCGCTGAACCCGGGCACTCCGGCCAAAGCGGTGGAGCACCTGTTGGATCTGACCGATCTCATCTGCGTTATGACCGTAAACCCCGGCTTTGGCGGCCAGAAGTTCATCGACATGACCAGCAAAATCCGCCGCCTGCGCCAGATGATTGGCGACCGTCCCGTCCATATTGAGATTGATGGCGGCGTTGATCCAAACACCGCCCCGCTGGTCGCGGCCGCAGGCGCCGACGTTCTGGTTGCCGGCTCAGCTGTGTTCAAAGGTGGATCGGTAGATCAGCCCGGGGTCTATGGCGACAACATCCGCGCCGTGCGGGCCGCTGCGAATTCCGCGCTGTAACTCATTATTCCTGGCGCATGCCCGAAATCACCCTGTGCATGAGGTCCAGAAACTGACGTTGTTCCTCGGCGCTCAGCCCCGCAAGCGCCTGCGCGTTTACGGTCTGGGCGGCCTCATATGCCTCCGCGCGTATCCCTGACGCCTTTTCGGTCAACCAGATCAGCTGAGCTCTGGCATCGGTTGGGTTTTTGGTTCTCTTGACCAAACTGTCCCGCTCCATCCGGTTGAGCGTGTTGGCCAACGTCGCCTGCTCGACGTCGATTTTGCCAAGCAGCTCTTTTTGCGACACGCCGTCCTTTTGCCAAAGCTCCAGCAAAATGGGGAATTGCCCAACGACGATCCCCAAAGGAGAGATACGCTGCTGCAGGTCCCGGGCAAACAAGCGCGCCATGTGATTGACCAGATATCCGGCAGAGTCTTCTTTCGTGAAATCCATGTCGGATAAATACACTTGCATAGCATGCTATGCAATATTATATAGCTTGCTATGTTATTTTCTGAAAGAGGATCAAAGAATGGCACGCATCGTAGAACTGGACGAAATCGCAACCCTGGCTGACCAGATGGAAACCGAGGAAGGCCCCGTCGTTCTGATCAACCTGTTCACGGTTGACGCCAAGGACGAAGACGCCCTGCTGACCGCCTGGTCCCACGACGCGGATTTCATGAAATCGCAACCGGGATACATCTCGACGCAACTGCACAAAGGCATCGCCAACAGCGCGACCTTCGTGAACTATGCTGTCTGGCAAGATGTGAAGAGTTTCCGTCAGGCCTTTACCAATCCTGAATTCCAAAGCCGTATCGCCGACTACCCGGACAGCGCAGTGACGCGACCACATCTTCTGCGCAAGCTGACGGTCGACAACCACTGTGTTGCCTAAGGCAAAAAGTGGAGGCGACCCATGATCAGAACAATCCACCCCATCGCTGGAGTTATCGGATTTCTAACAATCCTGACATTCTGGACATCTACTTTGTACAGCGAGATCTTCGCTTCCCACGCGACCGTGGCATCAGTAAAAACCATGATCGTCTATGGCCTGTTCTTGCTGGTCCCGGCCATGGTAATTGTCGGCGCCACAGGAATGTCGATGGGAAGCTGGCGCAAAGATGCTTCGGCATTGGCCAAAAAGAAAAGAATGCCGATCATCGCAGCCAACGGCCTGCTTATTCTGGTACCCGCAGCACTCTACCTGAAAGCAAAGGCCGGAGCCGGGGCCTTCGACACCAGCTTCTACCTTGTTCAGGTCATCGAATTGGTCGCTGGTGCCACCAATCTGACATTGATGGGTATGAGTATCCGTGACGGCCGGGCAATGACCGCGCGCAGGCGCAGTCAGTCCCAGAAATAAAGATGCATTCCAAACAGAAAAAGCCCGCCCCCGTTTGGGGCGGGCTTTTTTGTTTCGACGGTTAGGTCTGAGACTATTCGACGAACGATCTCATCACCGCCTCCGATCACTCAACACTCATTGGTGTACGACATGGGTGCGTCGCGGGCTTGTCGAGATCAAACGAGAAAGGGCGCCGAATGGGCGCCCTTTCCATTTGATCATTCGCTTGCGCG